>NZ_CP021646.1:4050000-4128210 GCF_002208135.1 Pseudoalteromonas piscicida | reverse complement strand
TAGGTTTTGATTCCCGGGAATAAAAAATAGAGCATTCAGATCTAAATAGTCAGATCTAAATGAAAGGATCGCCGGAAATACTTAGTTTTTATTACAAAATCACTGGTGGAAGCGGGGTATTATGAAGTGATCTTATCCACAAGTTCAATATTGACATTTAGAAAAAGCAAGATCTAACCCTAGCAAAAAATTAAACGCATGAAATTTAAAGGTTTTTATTTTTTACCCACAAGTAAGATCATAGCAAAAAACTCTTCCGATCTCACCCCAAAATTAAGATCAAATTTAGTTTTCCAGAGCTTTTCCTATTCTTACTAAATGCTATAATGCCGCCCATCGGATCAGATCTATGCAGATCGATTTCGTATTGATCCTACTTTATGTGGATCGTCTATGTTTGCTCGATAGCTTTGCCAAGTTTTGTCTATATATAAGGATAAAGAAATCACTCACTGTGGATTATTTAGCCACAGAGAACAGATTTTGATTGACTTTAGACGCGCCCAGCTTTAATATCTCGCGCTCGCAATGGCACCTGTGCCAGGATCGCGACCTGCATAGGATGTTTTAACTTTTAACCGATCGGATGGAATTGTTATGAAAAGAACTTTTCAACCTAGCGTACTTAAGCGCAAGCGCACTCACGGTTTCCGTGCTCGCATGGCGACTAAGAACGGTCGTAAAGTATTAGCACGTCGTCGTGCTAAAGGCCGTAAAGTACTTTCTGCTTAATATTTAGTGGAAGACTTTAGCTTTAGCAGGGAGTTACGTTTGTTAACTCCCTCGCATTACTCCCGCATATTTCAAGAGCCAGCTCGCGCTGCTACGCCTTATTTTACTCTACTTGCAAAACCAAATGATGTTGGTCATCCAAGACTCGGTTTGACTGTAGCAAAAAAACGCTGCAAAAAAGCATGTCAACGAAACCGTATCAAGCGACTTGCCAGAGAAAGCTTCCGATTAAATCGTCATAAACTTGATAACATCGATATTGTGTTGATGGTCAAAACCGGTGTTGACGAGCAATCTAATGAAGAGCTAACTAAACAGCTCACTAAGATGTGGCGCAAAATAAATGAACGTTGTAAGCCTGGTGCACCTAAACCACCTTTTAAGCCAAAGCCTCAACACAAGCGTTCAAAAAATCCTCAAGCTAACGCGAAAAAGCAATAATCTGCTTTAGCCTTTCCTTTTTACGGCGCATTTACCCTTGCTAGCATAGTAATTTTACGCCAATTAAGGTAAGGTTAGCTCACCTTTTAATCAGCTATATCAATGGAAAAATAGTCTGTTTTTGCTCACTTGGGTTGAAGCAGTCAATTGAGGAAATTGATATCTACAAAGCCATGAATTCAACTTCAGGGCGTAGCAAGATCAGAAATCAGTTCAAAGCAGTTTGTTCGCTTCCCAAGCACCTGCTTATATTGCTGATCCGCGGTTATCAACAATGGATTAGCCCCCTACTCGGGCCTCATTGTCGCTTCAACCCGACCTGTTCTAGTTATGCAATTCAAGCAATTAATTTACATGGAATTGCAAAAGGGAGTTGGTTAGCGGTTAAACGCATATTAAAATGTCACCCTTTGAGCGCAGGTGGAGATGATCCTGTACCTGTGAAGTCGACTAAAGTTAAACAACACGAGAAATAAGAGCTGTTATGGAATCGCAACGCACGTTTTTATTTATCGGTTTGTTGCTGGTTTCGTTCCTACTGTTCCAAGAGTGGACACAAGAACAAAACCAGCCACAAGCTGATACCAGTGCCGTCACACAACAAGTGGCGAACTCAACCCCAACAGAAGAGCAAGCTGATGTGCCAGCATCAAGCCAATCCGATGTCCCAGTTGTAGCAACTCAGGCAACACGTTCTGTCATTAGTATCACTACCGATGTACTTGCGGTAAAAATTGATACTAAGGGCGGTGATATCGTTGAAGCTAATTTACTACAACACGCAGAAACCCATGGCAGCGACACGCCTTTCATGTTACTTGGTGAATTTGAAGGCAAACAGTATGTTTCACAGAGTGGTTTAATTGGTTTAAACGGCCCTGACGCAAACAAGGCTGGTCGCCCAGTATATGAGTCTGCACAACAGCAGTATGAGCTTAATGGCGATACATTACGTGTACCACTGACTTTTACTGATGAGAAAGGCGTACAGTACACAAAAACTTATGTATTTAAAGCAGGTAAATATGATGTTGACTTAGAATACCAAGTTAACAACACCACCTCATCACCTGTTCAAGTACAACTGTACACACAAATCAAACGTACACGCCAAGATAAAGGCAGCATGGTTGATCAGACATACTTAGGCGCAGCCTATGGTACCGCTGAAGAGCCTTATGAGAAATACAGCTTCTCTGACATGGCGGATGCGAACCTGAATAAAAATACCCAAGGCGGCTATGTTGCTTTTCTACAGCATTACTTCGTCAGTGCGTGGGTGCCAGATCAGCAAACCAATAATACGATTTATACCACGCTTAGAAATGGTGTTGGTATTGTTGGTATGAAGAGTGAACCAACCAATGTTCAAGCAAATAGCACGGCAACTATCCATGCGGTGTACTACATGGGTCCTAAAGACACTGAAGCGCTAGAAGCCATCCAAAAAGACCTAGATCTCACAGTAGACTACGGCTGGTTATGGTTTATTTCACAACCGCTACTGACACTGCTTAAGTTCCTTTACGGTATTTTAGGTAACTGGGGTCTGGCGATTATTGCAATCACTTTGATTGTGAAAACGGCGCTATACCCACTTACTAAAGCGCAATACACCTCAATGGCTAAAATGCGCATGCTACAGCCTAAGATGCAGGCACTAAAAGAGCGTTATGGCGATGACCGCCAGAAGTTCGGCCAAGCAATGATGGAAATGTACCGTAAGGAAAAAGTGAACCCAATGGGTGGCTGTTTCCCACTGTTACTACAAATGCCAATCTTCCTAGCCTTGTTTTACGTATTCCTTGAATCAACAGAACTACGTCATGCTGAGTTTATGTTGTGGTTAACGGACCTATCATCAATGGACCCGTACTACGTACTACCTGTGCTATTTGGCGCAAGTATGTTCCTAACCCAAAAACTACAGCCAATGACGGTTACAGACCCAATGCAACAAAAGATGATGACTTACATGCCAGTCGTGTTCTCAATCTTCTTTATTTGGTTCCCATCAGGTCTGGTACTTTACTGGTTGGTTTCAAACCTTATCTCTATCGCTCAGATGCTTATCATCTACCGTGGCATGGAGAAAAAAGGCATGAAAGTACGCGGTTAACGCTCGTACACCTTGAATAAAAAACGCCAGCTTCACAGCTGGCGTTTTTTATTTGCGCATCATATGAAATTGTCGTTACTGATCAACCCACTGGAGCTCACCATTTGGACCGCCGTCAACACATACTTTCCATTTGTTATTTTGCTTTTCTACCGATCCCTTAGAATATGCCTGATCGGCATAATAACAATACTTTGTAGGGTCGTAGTCTGGTTTTACATCCTCATCACTTAGTGCAGAACCAGATACCGCAAATGCTGCAGATACAACCGCTAGTGTTAGTCTATTCATAATATCTCCCTTTAACGTATAAACTTACCTAAACTAGGTAACTTACCTTATCTTATGAACACACCAAGCAACAAGCACTTTTTCTTTTAAACTCATGAGAATTAAAATATCAAATAAAATCAAATACTTGATAAAATTTGATAGCGGTTTTATGACGATTTGATAGGTCAAATTTGGGCTATCCGTCATGCTCTTTTGCAGTTAAAAAATGCAAAGAGAAGACGATGCTTGAATCTACTTTACTACAGGCACTCTCCAGTGCCGAAACTGATTGGTGGTTAGTGCCTATTGCACTCTTAGTCGGTGTACTCACCAGCTTTACGCCCTGCGTATATCCCATACTGCCCATAACTGTTGCAACTCTTAGCCAACAACGCCATATTCGCCTTGCTCCAATCTGGTATGCACTAGGCTTTGCAGCGGTGTACGCCGCGCTTGGATTTATTGCAGCACTAACCGGTAGCTTCTTTGGCCAGGTAGCAACAAACCCTTGGGTGCTGCTTATTTTTGCCAATCTACTATTCTACTTTGCTGCGGTATCAAAAGGCTTAATCTCGCTGCCACGCTTGCCAAAAACGATTTCAACAGGCTCACCAGCACCTCTTCTAATGGGCATGGCCAGCGCTCTTGTAGCGGCTCCCTGTACGTCTCCCATTCTAGGTGGCTTATTGCTCTTCGTTGCTAATGCCCAGCAACCTCTATTAGGAGGCGCGCTGCTGTTTAGTTTTGCGCTCGGTATGAGCACCCTATTACTGCTAGCAGGGCTAAGCACGCGCTTTTTGCATACATTACCAAGATCTGGAGTTTGGCTAAATCACATCACTACAGCAACCGCACTTATCTTAGTCGCGATGGCGCAATATTTTCTTATTCAAGCTGGCAAAAGTTGGCTATAAAATGCAAAGGAACCACCATGAAAAAAATCATATTTTATTCTCTCTTTATGTTACTCAGCACAATGTCTGCAGCAAAGGACTATCCCGTACTTACCGCCAATACGCTTGCAAACAATACCGTAACCAGTCAAGGCAAAGTCACTTACTTGAAGTTTTGGGCAACGTGGTGCTCCTACTGTGTGGAAGAAATGCCACTGCTTGAGCAAAGCTTCCAGCAAGCCAATAACCACTATCAGGTTATCGCCGTCAATATTGGCTTCAATCAGTCGAAAAAAGGCGTGCAAACTTACCTTGATAAACATAATTACCAATTTCCAACGGTATTTGATGGTAGTGGCAAGATAACTCAGCAGTTTCAAGTGTTAGGCACGCCACAACACATCCTCATAGATGAAAACGGCAAAGAAATCTATCGCAGCGCGTTGTTTACAGATGAACTGCAACAACATCTGAACACACTTCAAGGAGCAAACTAATGTCATCAATTAAAGCCCTACTTATATTCGCCGCTGTGTGTCTCAGCTTGTTTGCGCACGCTAACACGCAAGAGTATGTGTTTATTAATATTTGGGATGAGTATGTACAGCCCACAACTCTACCAACGCCACTAGCACCAAGGAGATTGCTACAGCCCGATATTAATATTGATGAGGCAAGCTTAGCGCAATTTAAACAGGCCTATCCAAGCTATGCTGAGTTAGTCATTGATAAGCAAAACCAGTTGCTGCAACGCTTTGCAATAAGGCAAACGCCTGTTCGTGTTATCGTTAAAGACGACAAAGTTATCAAACAAGAGTTGTTGACGACTAAGAGTGCACCAAGCACAGAGAAAGAAACACGGATCCCGTTGCAAACACTCACTGGTACGCCATTTTCTATAGCGACGATAAACAGCCAATACAGAGTGTTATTTTTCAGCGATAGCTTGTGTCCGTTTCAACATATTCCTGCCTGTGAAATGAGAATAAAGCAAAACAATCAACTCGCTGACTCGAGTGCGTATCCGGTCGTTACTGTGATTAAGCCCTTTTATGTGGAAGAACAAAGTGCTCGAGACTACCAACAACGTTTTGAGATCAAACACGATATTGTGTTCGATCACCACAACCAAGTATTTAGCCAGTTTGAGATTAGAGAGCTACCTTACTGGGTGGTACAAGACAAACATGGTGAAGTCGTTTATCGCGGTAATCAGCCACCCAACATAGACTAGAGCCTAATTTATCGTCCATTTACTCTGACAGTAGACGCTGTAAGGGGCATCGATAAGCTCAGCAATAAAACGCTTATCGATGCTGCTTTGCTGGCGTATTTGCAGCAACTGTTGCTGTAATAATTGGCTATTTTCAAGCCCGGCCAATTTATCTGAAAAGCGCTTTTGCAGCGCTTCTTCTTTTAACATATCAGCCGCAACAACACCGTAAAGCAATAAAAGATGTGAATTGCTATGTTGATGTGCAGTAATAATCTCAAGCGCTTGTTGAGGCTCGTTTCTCAAAAGGTGGATATACATTTGCGTATAGAGCGCATAGGTCTCAACTTCTTGTAGCTGTAACATTTGATAATCGTGCATTGCATCAATCGTCAGCGGCTCTGCTAATTCGAGCTTGCCCGCTTTGATCCAGGTCCAACCCAGTAACAATTTAACGTTGGCACGCGTCACCGAAGAAATATAATCGCTTTCTAACAGCATGTGATATTGCGTAATTGCACTTTGCATTGCATCCGTATCACCCGTTTGCAATGCGATATCCATATGCGCCATGCCAATCAGTAATTGCTGTTGCTCATAACTTGGAATAAAACGCGGCTCGCCGTTAATCTCATTTAAATACCGTAGCGCCTTTTCTCCCTGATGCAGCTGAATATAGTAGAATCCTAGGTAAGTGAGTATTTGCTTTTCTAAATAGCGATATCCATTTTTCTGAGCCAAAGCGAGGGCTTTTAATAAACTAGGCTCACTTTCAACCACTGGCACTAAGTAATTTTGACCATAAGCAAACAAAGCTTTTATTAGATTCATGGTCTGCTCAGTTTGCTCATAATAGGCAATGGCTTGCGCGAGCACAGGTTTACTCTTCTCTAAGTTCAGTAACGTTTTTTCAGCGGGACCAGCCGCTGGTGGATTGGCAAGATAGAAACTCCGCTGTGCTTCGCTATAGGCAAACGATCGACTGCCTATCAAAACATGCGCTGAACTCATCGCTTGCTGGTATTCATCCCAACGTTGTAACACCCAAAAAGCATCCGCTTTGAGTTGATATGCCATCGCAATCAACTCAACTTGCTGACTTTGCTCAGCAGCATCGAGGGCAAGCTGAGCTTGCTGCAACGCTTGCTGATGTAAGCCTTGTGCCTTGAAAAACTCTCCGTAATAGAGGTGGTAGCGAGCACGAGTCGCGGTTGAAGCTGAACTTAGTGAAATCTGTTCGAATCGACGTGTGGCAGAATCAATATCACCGAGCTGCCAACAAATTTGCGCAAGCTCCAACTGACTTTCTAGATGTTCCGGCATTTGTGCCACAGCCGCCTCAAAATATGCCTTTGCCAGTTGAGGTCCCTGTTCATTTAATGCTTGTACACCGCGGTAATAGTCATTCATTGCTAGATTTAAGGATGATTTTTTGGCGGTTTTAGTGTCAATATCTAGCGCTAACTGCGCAATAACCTCTGTTGCAATCGCTTCAAAGCTCTCATCTAACTGTTCAACAATTATCTCGCTTTGCTTATCTCCAAAAGTAACACTGAGTAAAAAACGCTGTTGTATCGGCTTTAGTGAAAGCGTGAGCTTATTAATCGCACTATTCTCTGCAAGCTCAGGATATTGGCTTCGCGGTACTAATTGATAATGAGACTGTAAATGTTGTCTCAATGCTGCTTCAAGCGCATAACCCCACCACGCATTGGCTTGCACACCCGTCTCATTCACCATAGGCACAATGATTAACGAGTCTTGCTCAGCTTGTATACGAGTGACAACGGGTACTGAGCTAGAAACGAGGTAAACACTCGCTGCGACTCCACTTAACGCAATAGCGCCAACGACAAGCATCGCTTTCATTGTTGTAGTGAGTTTGAATGTGGTAAATGTGCGGCTCTCAACAGGACAAATCCACTGATAACCTTGCTGTGGTATGGTTTTAATAAAAGTGGGTTGCTGGGCGTTATCTTTGAGGGCTTGTCTTAGCTCAGTGATACTTTGTGTTAGTGCAGCTTCTCTAAACTCACCGTGTTGCCACAACGTACTGAGCAATGTTTCACGTGTAACAATTTGATTTGGATGAGCTAAAAAATATGCCAACAGCTGCGCAACTCTCGGCCTAAGTGGCACTTGCTCAGCATCACGATATAAACACGAGACATTTGGATCGAAGCGGTATTGAAGAAAGTGCAGCACAGCGTTAGTTTCCCTTATACAACCTTTGCTAGTAAGAACAGTAAAAACTGTGATCATAATTATACCTGACAAAAGCGCATAACCGTATCATTAAGGTCATCAACCACCCAAAACACAATGAGCAGACTCAGATATTACCCACCAGCTATACCTGAGATATATCAATTGCTGTACAATTATGGCTATTAACCAGACAGTCTAAAGAGTCATCATGATCGCACAAGACACCATAGCAGCACAGGCTACCGCACCGGGTCGCGGTGGCGTTGGTATTATTCGAGTTTCAGGGTGTAAAGCCCGAGCAGTTGCCGAGCAAATCTTAGGTAAATGCCCAAAAACTCGCTATGCCGAATACCTGCCATTCAATACCCTAGCAGGTGAACAACTAGACCAAGGTATTGCATTGTTCTTCCAAGGGCCGAACTCATTCACCGGTGAAGATGTTCTTGAGTTACAAGGCCACGGTGGCCCAGTGGTACTTGATATGCTGTTAAAGGAAATCAGCCAAATCGAGCAAGTGCGCTTGGCAAAGCCTGGGGAGTTCTCAGAACGTGCTTTTATGAACGACAAGCTAGACTTAACGCAAGCAGAAGCTATCGCAGACTTGATCAACGCCACCAGCGAGCAAGCTGCAAAAAGTGCGCTACATTCACTACAAGGTGACTTTTCTAAACATATCAATACTTTGGTTGAGAAAGTAATTCATCTGCGCATGTACGTAGAAGCCGCAATAGATTTCCCCGATGAAGAAATCGACTTTCTTTCCGATGGTAAAGTCTCGGGTGACCTAGAAGCCATTATTCAGCAACTCGCAGAAGTGCGTAAACAAGCCAAGCAAGGCAGCATCATGCGTGAAGGCATGCGCGTGGTGATTGCAGGCCGCCCTAATGCTGGTAAATCTTCGCTACTCAATGCCTTAGCGGGCCGTGAAGCCGCGATTGTTACAGACATCGCAGGTACGACACGAGACGTACTACGTGAGCATATTCATATTGATGGCATGCCGCTTCATATTATCGACACGGCAGGACTTCGTGAAAGTCCTGATAAAGTGGAGCAAATAGGTATTGAGCGTGCTTGGGAAGAGATCCGCAGCGCCGATCATGTACTGTTTATGGTAGATGGCACTGAAACCCACGAAACCGATCCTGCGAAGATCTGGCCTGATTTTATCGAGCAGTTACCGCAAGGCATGGAAATTACCGTGATCCGCAATAAAGTCGATTTAAGCGGTGAAGCGGTTGGCACAACAACGAGTGATGGCCATACCCTTATCCGTCTAAGTGCCAAAGATATTCAAGGCATTGATTTATTGAGGGAACACCTAAAAGCCTGTATTGGATTTACTGGTGCAACTGAAGGTGGCTTTATGGCTCGCCGTCGTCACTTAGACGCCCTAGAACGCGCTGCTGAGCACCTAGAAATAGGTCAAACTCAGCTAGAAATGCATATTGCCGGTGAAATTTTGGCAGAAGAGCTGCGCCTTACCCAGCAATACCTCAATGAGATCACCGGTGAATTTAGCTCCGATGACCTGCTGGGCAAAATCTTTAGTTCGTTTTGTATTGGTAAGTAATAAGTCAAACAAGCTATAACCAACAAGTAGTTGATCTCTTACCACTGTTAAAGCTTGATTGGTGCACTTATTATCTGAATTGGAGCATAAAGAATTATTAGATACTTATCAAATGTTATCGCAAGATAATTATAAACTTAAGTGTTTGATTAAATTCAATTTATTTTTTTTACTAATTTTGCGTTTTTAAATTTTTTTTGGTTTTATTTACTCCCTGAGGCGAGACAAACTCCCTTAGAACGAAAGTCACCTTCTTTGGCAGAAGTGATGACAATTAATAATAAAATTTAAATGTGAGAAATACTGATGAAAGAATTAAATTCTTATCAAGTTCAAGAAGTAAATGGTGGTATCGCAGCTTTAGTCTGGGTAGGTTACGGCGCATACAGAGCTTATAAAGCTTACAGACTTGTTCGTGTAGCTGCAGGTGCTGGTGCTGGCGGCTTTGCCTTAGGAGTTGCAGGGGAATGATCAAGCAATTAAATAAAAATGAAGTACAAAAGGTAAATGGTGGTATCTTCTTAGAAGCTGCAGTGGCTGTAGTAGCTGCGCATTACGGCTTAAAAGCAGGTCGTTGGGTTTATAATAATTATATCAAGTAAGCCATTTCGTACTATATGATTGAAGCATTTCGCTTCAATCATATAATTTAAATTATATAAAATGTGAATATCATGAAAATATTTGTCCGAAGTTGTTCAAACTGCAAAACTGAAATTTCAATGGTAATAAGGATGAAGTTAATTTCTGAGAAGTTCATTTATTGTCCCTGCTGCGGTTTTACACTTCAACCAAGTATATTATGGACTGTAGTCATCTGTTTTTTGCTTTCTTTCTTGTTTAAAACCACATTTCACTCTGTTATCGCTGACAAATTTGGTTCAACAGCCGCAATCCTAATTATCCTTGTATTTGTATATATTTTTCATCGACTACTCGAACCTTTTTCTGATTTAAAGGCCATAGATAAAAACGAACTTCTATGATTTTCATTTCTTTAATCCTAGAGCCTGTTAACCTTTGTCCATAAATCACCCAAGAAAATGGTGATATTTGGATATACATCAATCTATATCCTCATTGCCCACCTTGCTGCTTCCTTTTCTTGGCAGCTTAACTTTTCAAGTTGGTTTCTAAAATCATTACTGTCATACCCCTTATCAACTGTTATAACTTCAGCTAGAGTGACTGTGAAATCAAGCTATTAGCATGAGTTACTTCGTCGCTCCAGAATATTGACGTTTTAATGCTTAGACTAGCCGAATTCAATCAATCCAGACTGGGCATTAATTTTATCGACAATTCTGTTATTACGCAGCGCTTTTCGCTGCTAATAAATATTAAATCTAGGCATAAAAAAGCCGCAGTTGGGCTAGAATTTTACGGCAGCTTTGGCCTACCTACGCTTTTGCCCTGCAATATACACATCATAACGCATTCCTCGATAACCCCTATCTACAAAACAGCTGTATCGCCTTTTATCTGTGACGTTGTCTACTATTCTCAACGTTTCTCATAACGTGTCGCCGTCATAGGGGCTGCCATGCATTGCATGCAAGCAAACTACAAACTGCTCTTTCAATATTGTCGCGATACTCAACTCATATGGCTTTGCGCTTTTTCCCTTGGCGATACATTGAACACCCAGCTCATGCAGGTTATAGAGTTTGTTTTTACTCGTTTTTCTTGCTTTAACAGCCGCTTGTGTTGTTGTAGGGCATGGATAAACTCCCGACTTGGCTGCTCGGTGCTTTTCCTCAAGATACCTTTCATCACCCGTCTGAGATAGTTTCCCAGTGTTTTCATCATGCGTTTAAATTGTTTAGCATGGGCACAGCGCTACTTTTTGCGCGGTCTTAGGCCAATTCGTTCATAACTTTGCCTAAGCCGAATACTGGCTTGCTTAGCGAAACCAACCAGTTTGCCACGGCATTTTTCTAGTAGTTTACTGTCCGTTGGATGGGCAATATTTTTCTCCATGACAATCTGTCTATGACTACTTCTCGTAAATTATCCCCGGTTTAACCGACACCACCATGATAAGACGCCTAACAGCCCTGCTTTCAATTCCAGTCAATGTGATGCTGTTGCCCGGATTTAGCGATAAACAGGCGTTAGCAGAGTTAGGAGTCAAACGTATCTCATCGGGTAATGCACTCAGCGATCATGTGATTGCACTACAAGAATCAGCCACCAGAAGGCTGCTCGAAGAACATGCTGTAGACTTCTTATTTGAACAACCAGTCCGCACAACTTGGCTGTCAAACTAAATTAATCTCGAGATCTAACCATTTTTTTAGATTCTTTTATTATATGGATCTAACTATATAGATCTAAAAGACTGGATCGACTTCCGGCTTTTAGATCGTTATCCACAACATCTCATCCACAGCCTCAAAATTTGTTCAAAAACAGCGGAGATCTTACCGTTTCAAGCATGAGCCTTGCCTTAAAAAAGTATTTTTAGGCTCAGCTATCCCATAGATTATCCACAAATAAATCACCGAGTTAAGCTTAGGAATATTTTATTTTCCTGTTTTATTTCATGTAGATAAATAAAAAAATTAAAAATCACACACTATTTGTGCAAATATTTTTATCCAATTACTTCAAAGCCCTCTTTACATATTCACGTTAAACGCTAAGATGGCGCGCAATACGACTTAGGTAAGGGTAACAATGCAAACTTTAGATCTTATTGTAGGCAGCCAAATGGGATCAGCAGAATACGTTGCTGAACAGCTGATGGAATCGCTTGAATCTCAAGGTTATACCGTGAATTTGCATGAAAAACCCGAGCTTGAAGCTTGTCAGCAAGCACTTTGGCTGGTGGTGACATCAACCTATGGGGCCGGTGACTATCCAGAAAACTTATTACCTTTTATATCAGCGCTAAAAGCGAGCTCGGATCTAAGCCAATTACGCTTTGCGGTAGTGGGAATTGGTGATTCAAGTTACGACACCTTTAATCATGCAGCTATTAATCTTGCTGATCTACTTAAAGAAAAAGGTGCGACACAGCTATTAGACATAGAAAAGATCGATGTTTTACACCCAGATCTACCAGAAGATACCGCTATTGCTTGGTTACCTAAGTTTGTTAAATGTGTCGCTTAACGCTGCGACATTGAAATACACAGAAGTTATTCACAAATTCAGTCTATTTTAGATCGCATTGTGGATAACCTATGATCTAACTGCTGATCTACGCTTACTTATCCATTGGATAAAATAATTCAGATCTAGCCCTGTGAATAAAGTGGCAAGTTGATCAAAGGTTGTATGCCTGTTGATCCGATCTAATTCACACCAATTGATCTTAGTTAAGCAGTTGGATCTAAACAGGAATACAAAACTATTCACAGATCAAAGGATCAGTAGTAGTAAGATCAATAAAGATCTTTAAAAAGATCCTTATATATTTTAAGTGATCTCTTTTTTGCGTTGTGCAAAGTTTAACCATTTCACTTCTGGTTAATTCTAGGTAGAATACGCATCCTTTCTAAATTTGCTCGGTTGTTTTAAGTAGGATCCCGTAAATGATTTATCATGAACATTTTGATGTCATCGTTGTTGGTGGTGGACATGCAGGCACTGAAGCTGCACTTGCAGCTGCACGTATGGGTATGAATACCTTATTGTTAACACACAATATGGATACCTTAGGCCAAATGTCGTGTAACCCAGCTATTGGTGGGATTGGTAAAGGTCATTTGGTTAAAGAGATCGATGCGCTTGGTGGTGCAATGGCCAAAGCAATCGACAAAGGTGGGATCCAATTTCGAACGCTTAATTCATCGAAAGGCCCTGCGGTACGAGCGACTCGTGCTCAGGCAGATCGCGCATTGTATAAAGCGGCGATCCAAGACATTTTGCAACATCAAGAAAACTTAAAGATCTTCCAACAATCTTGTGATGATCTGATTGTTGAAGGCGATCAGGTCAAAGGTGTCGTAACGCAAATGGGTTTACGCTTTAGCGCTTCTTCAGTGGTGCTAACGGTTGGTACTTTCTTGGGTGGCCAGATCCATATTGGTTTAGAAAACTTTAAAGGCGGCCGTGCTGGCGATCCTCCTTCTATTGCTCTGGCTGAGCGTTTACGTGAAATGCCTTTTCGAGTTGATCGTCTAAAAACGGGTACACCACCACGTATCGATGCAAGAACGGTTGACTTTTCAGTGATGCAAGAACAACCTGGCGATACCCCTACTCCGGTTTTCTCGTTTATGGGCAAAGTGTCTGATCATCCAAAACAGATCCCTTGTTATATCACTTATACCAATGAAAAAACCCATGACGTGATCCGCAATAATTTACATCGTTCGCCGATGTATGCAGGTGTAATTGAAGGGATTGGTCCACGTTACTGCCCTTCTATCGAAGATAAAATTGTCCGTTTTGCAGATAAAGAAAAACATCAGATCTTCGTAGAGCCTGAAGGCTTAACATCATACGAGCTATATCCAAATGGTATCTCCACCAGCTTACCATTTGATATCCAATTGGAGATCGTGCGTTCTATTAAAGGGTTTGAGAACGCGCATATTTGTCGTCCTGGCTATGCAATTGAGTACGACTTCTTCGATCCCCGTGACCTTAAGCAATCACTAGAAACTAAGTTTATCAATGGCTTATTCTTTGCGGGTCAAATAAATGGTACAACCGGTTATGAAGAAGCTGGTGCGCAAGGGTTGATTGCAGGTATGAACGCAGCTCTTCAAGTTCAAGGCCGTGAAGCATGGACACCGCGCCGTGATGAAGCTTATGCAGGTGTGTTGATTGACGACTTAGCAACGCTTGGTACAAAAGAACCTTATCGTATGTTTACCTCGCGTGCTGAATACCGTTTGTTACTGCGTGAAGACAATGCGGATTTACGTCTAACGGAAAAGGGTCGCGAGTTAGGTCTGGTTGACGATGAACGCTGGGCTGCATACAACGACAAGCTTGAAGTAATGGAACAAGAAGCACAGCGTCTGCGCAATACTTGGATCCATAAAGATCACCCTGCACTTGAAGCAGTAAACGAATTACTAAAAAAACCACTGGTACGCGAAGCCAGTCTTGAAGATCTGATCCGTCGCCCAGAGGTGAATTATCATGACTTGATGGCAATTGAAGGATTAGGATCTGAGTTTGATAACATTCCAGCCCTTGAACAGGTTGAGATCCAAACTAAGTACGCCGGTTACATTGCGCGTCAACAAGATGAGATTAATAAGCAACTTCGTCATGAAGAGACATTACTGCCTGCTGAGTTTGATTATGGCCAGGTAAGCGGCCTGTCAAATGAGGTTGTAGCAAAGCTAAGTGATGCTCGTCCACAAACGATTGGTCAAGCTTCACGTATTTCTGGTATCACCCCTGCTGCTATTTCGCTATTATTAGTGTATCTGAAAAAGCAAGGGCTATTACGTAAGTCGGCGTAATAGCAGTGGAACACTGTGTTACTAGAACAATTGAATGAATTACTCGCTGATACCTCTATCGAGCTCAGTGAACAACAAAAGCAGCAGTTGGTCGAATATGTCCAGCTGCTGGATAAATGGAACAAAGCCTACAACCTCACTTCCGTTCGTGACCCAAAAGAAATGATGGTAAAACACATCATGGACTCTTTGGTTGTTGCGCCACACCTAACGGGCAGTAACTATATCGATGTTGGCACCGGACCGGGTTTACCGGGTATGGTTTTAGCGATAGCTAGACCGGACATCAATTTTGTTCTTCTTGATAGCCTTGGTAAAAGAGTTCGATTTTTAATGCAGGTAAAACATGGGCTTGGCATTGAGAATGTTACCCCTGTGCAGTCTCGAGTTGAAGAATATCAGCCAAGTGTTAAATTAGACGGTGTACTCAGCCGTGCTTTTGCATCACTACAAGATATGATCCAGTGGTGTTCACATTTAATCGATAACCAAGGTGTATTCTTAGCACTAAAGGGTCAATACCCTGCGGATGAGCTAGAACAATTACCAAACGGCGTGAGTTTATCGCAAGATATTAGTTTAGTGGTGCCCAAGCTTGAAGGTGAGCGCCATTTAATCATTCTTTCTAAAGATTAATTGTCGAGGACAATGTGGCAAGAGTCATTGCAATAGCAAACCAAAAAGGTGGTGTTGGTAAAACAACCACTGCGGTGAATTTAGCCGCGTCCATGGCGGCGACTAAACGTAAAGTTCTGTTGATCGATCTCGATCCCCAAGGCAATGCAACCATGGGCAGTGGCGTCGATAAATACGCCGATGTCGCAACGGTTTATGATCTGTTGATAGAAGAAGCGCCGATGGATCAAGTGATCACCACAGAAACCAGTGGTGAGTATCATTTGATCGCAGCGAATGGGGATGTAACCGCGGCAGAAGTCAAGCTGATGGAGTTGTTTGCGCGCGAGGTTAGATTACGCAACGCCCTTGAGACAATAAAAGATAAATATGAGTATATATTCATCGACTGTCCACCTTCATTAAATATGCTAACGGTAAATGCCATGGCTGCCGCCGATGCGGTTTTAGTTCCGATGCAGTGTGAATATTATGCACTGGAGGGATTAACAGCTTTAATGGACACCATTACCCAACTCGGTAAGTTGGTGAATCCAGGATTGCAAATTGAAGGCATTTTGCGCACTATGTACGACCCGCGTAATCGTCTAGCTAACGACGTATCTGAGCAGTTAAAACAACACTTTGGCGATAAAGTGTACCGGACTGTGATCCCTCGTAATGTGCGATTAGCGGAGGCGCCAAGTTTTGGTGCGCCTGCGATGTATTATGATAGAGCGTCAAGCGGTGCAAAAGCCTATCTAGCGCTAGCGGGTGAAATGCTAAGACGCAAAGAAAAGCAAGCGGCTGCGGTTGCCTAAGAGGATAAAAAGAACATGTCGGTTAAAAAACGTGGTTTAGGCCGAGGGTTGGATGCCCTACTCAGCTCAGCTAAACCTAATCCAAGTGCTGCGGCACCTGTGCCTAATCAAGAAGAAGTGGTTGCGACAGTCAGCGAACCCCTAACTGAATCAGTGGTTGAACAAGAGTTACAACGATTACCAATTGAGTGGCTAAAGCCGGGTAAATATCAACCGCGTAAAGATATGTCTGAACAGGCACTTGAAGAACTGGCGAGTTCGATCCGTTCACAGGGGATTTTACAGCCTATTGTGGTGCGTAAAGTTACCACGCAAAGCTTTGAAATTATTGCCGGTGAAAGACGTTGGCGTGCGGCACAGCTAGCAAAGCAAGATACCGTTCCTTGTTTAATCAAAGATGTGCCGGATGAAGCGGCTGTTGCGATTGCGCTTATTGAAAACATTCAGCGTGAAGACCTCAATGCGATGGAAGAAGCAATTGCTTTAGATCGATTGCTTAATGAATTTGAACTCACGCATCAGCAAGTTGCCGATGCGGTGGGTAAATCGCGTACGACGGTCACCAATTTACTTCGTCTCAACAATCTCAACGATGATGTAAAAATCTTGTTGGAACATGGCGATATAGAAATGGGCCATGCTCGTTGTTTACTTGCCCTAACTGGTGAAGCGCAATCTGAAGCAGCAAGAACTGCTGTGGCCAAGGGATTAACCGTAAGAGAAACCGAAAAACTGGTTCGCACCATTTTAGAGCCTGTTGAGAAAAAAGAAGCGAAGCAAAAAGATCCTGATGTGAAGCTGCTTGAACAGCAATTACAGGAAAACTTAGGCGCAAAAGTTGAGATCAACTACAACCAAAAAGGTAAAGGTAAACTGGTTATTTCCTATGCTAGTTTGGATGAGCTTGATGGTATTTTGGGGCGTATTAACCCTGAAATGAATGAAGCTGACTAACGGTAAACTTAACCAATTGACTAATCCGTGAATGCGGTGCTTTATTTTGCGCCGCTATTTCCTCACCGATATGCTGCAATATTGCGAGAATACTAAGAACTTTGATGGAAAAATAGCCACTCGTGTACAGGCTTTAATTTAAGCCTTCCTCCCTAACAAATTTTGACCTATTTGGCGTCCAAAAAACGTCACATTTCGCCTCGTCAAGTTGCAAATTAAGCAGAAACAAGTATAATTTCGCCAGTTTTCATACCCTGATAAAATTTAACGTCATTAAGGTTAATATAAAGTGACTCATTCGTTAGCCCGCCCATACAGGCGAGCCGCATTACAAGGTGTTTTGATTCAGGGTATCGTAGCATTAGTCGCTGCAGTAATCGTTTTTATAGGTTGGGGAGTACAAGCCGGAGTTTCAGCATTAGCTGGCGGCGCTGTGTTGGTACTCCCTAATTTTGTATTTGCTGCTTACGCCTTTCGATTTATGGGTGCAAGCAAAGCAAATCAAGTATATTCCTCGATAAAACGAGGAAATGGATTAAAATTTTTGCTAACTGTTGTGCTCTTTGCACTGATTTTTAAGCATTTTTCGGTAATGATGCTGCCTTTCTTCGGCGCGTATATGCTCGTGATGCTGACACAATGGTTGGTCCTGATTTTTTTTAATCATTAACTTTTGGGATAAAACATGGCTGCAGAAGAAGTTACTCTATCAAGCCATATTCAGCACCACTTGACCAATGCCAAGATGTGCTCGACCGATGCCGGTCTTGCCTTCAACAAAGCATGTGCGGATAGTGGTTTCTGGACATGGCATGTAGATACCCTCGCATGGTCAATCGGTTTAGGTCTGATATTTTTATGGATCTTCCGAAGTGCCGCTAAAAAATCCACTATAGGTGTTCCTGGTAAATTCCAGTGCTTTATCGAGATGGTTGTTGAGTTCGTTGGTGCCAACGTACGTGACACTTATCATGGTAACAGCAAGTTAGTTGCACCTTTAGCCCTAACGATCTTCGTTTGGGTATTCCTAATGAACTTGATGGACTTAGTTCCAGTTGACTTCCTACCTGCATTCGCTGGCTTTGTTGGTGAACAAGCATTTGGTATGGATTCACACGATGTATACATGAAGATTGTACCTACAACAGACTTAAACATGACAGCTGCACTGGCGCTAGGTGTGTTTATTCTGATGATCGGTTATTCAATTAAAATCAAAGGTATCGGTGGCTTTATTGCAGAATTAACATTGCACCCATTTAGCTCTAAAAACAAACTAATGATGGCAGTGTTGATCCCGTTTAACTTACTACTTGAAACAATCGCATTGGTTGCTAAGCCGTTCTCGCTAGCACTACGTTTGTTCGGTAACTTATACGCAGGTGAGATGATCTTCATCCTTATCGGTGCAATTGGTTTAATGCAGTTACCACTGCACTTCGTGTGGGCAGTATTCCACATTATGGTAATCGTTCTTCAAGCATTCGTATTTATGATGCTGACTATTGTTTACCTCAGTATGGCTAGTACAGAAAGTCACTAATCTGCTGAATAATAAAGATTTTTACAACTTAAACTTAAACTTTAATTTACTATTGAAACTTTGGAGATAAAAATGGAAATCGCAGTTGCTATTAAACTTATCGCTGTTGCACTACTAATCGGTTTTGGTGCTATCGGTACTGCACTAGGCTTCGGTAACATGGGTGGTAAGTTCCTAGAAGCATGTGCTCGTCAACCTGAGCTTGCGCCTTCACTACAAGTTAAAATGTTCATCCTAGCAGGTCTTATCGATGCCGTTGCAATGATCGGTGTAGGTATCGCTATGTACATGTTGTTCGCTCTTTAATATTGCAAAATACCTGAAACGAACAACTGTCAAGTAAGGAGGAGCGGTCGTGAACTTAAACGCCACTCTAATAGGTGAATTAATCGCATTTGTGGTCTTCGTATGGTTCTGTATGAAGTTCGTATGGCCACCACTAAATGGTGCGATTGAAGCTCGCCAGAAGAAAATCGAAGATGGTTTAGCGGCATCTGATGAAGCTGAGAAAGAACTTGATCGCGTTCGCGCTCAAGGTGCTGAACAGCTGAAAGAAGCGAAAGCACAAGCGGCTGAAATCATCGAACAAGCTAAGAAGCGTGCTGCGCTAATTGTTGATGAAGAGACTACTCGTGGTCAGCAAGAGCGTGAAAACATCATTGCTCAGGGACACTCTGAAATTGAGTCTGAGCGCAACCGTGTGAAAGAAGAGCTGCGTTCACAAGTCGCTGCACTTTCTATCGCAGGCGCTGAGAAGATTTTAGAGCGTGAAATCAATCAAGCCACACACAGTGACATCGTTGAAAAACTTGTCGCTGAGCTTTAAGTAGGAGGGTATGAGCATGTCTGAATTGACTACTATCGCTCGCCCATACGCTAAAGCGGCTTTTGAACTTGCCGTTGAAAAAGGCACAGTTGAAGCTTGGAATGAAATGCTGTTCTTCGCTGGTCAAGTTACCAGCGACGAGCAGGTTCAGGCGCTACTTGGTAGCATCGCCACTGAATCACAGCAGTCTGAAATCATTATCAAGTTATGTGCTGAGCAACTCAACGAACAAGGTCAAAATCTTATCAAGCTGATGGCCGAAAATGAGCGTTTAGCCGCCATCCCAGCTGTTGCAGAATTGTTTGCAGAATTAAAAGCAGACTATGACAAAGAAATCGAAGTAGATGTGGTTTCAGCAACAGTGCTTGCAGATGATACGCAAGCAAAATTGGTCGCGGCACTTGAGAAACGTTTCGCACGCAAAGTTAAGCTGAATTGTAGCATCGACGAAGCCATTGTAAGTGGTCTTGTGATTAAAGCCGGTGACACCGTAATCGACGGTTCTGTTCGCGGCAAGCTAGATCGTCTTGCGACGTCGCTACAATCGTAATTGGGAAAAAGAGCATGCAACTTAATTCCACAGAAATTTCTGCACTGATCAAGCAACGCATTGAACAGTTTGAAGTTGTAAGTGAAGCGCGTAACGAAGGTACTATCGTATCTGTTACCGACGGTATCATCCGCATCCACGGTCTTGCTGACTGTATGCAGGGTGAGATGATCGAGCTTCCTGGCAACCGTTATGCTATCGCACTAAACCTTGAGCGTGACTCAGTAGGTGCAGTAGTAATGGGTCCATACGCTGACCTTAAAGAAGGCGTAAAAGTTAAATCAACTGGTCGTATCCTTGAAGTACCTGTAGGCCGTGGTCTACTAGGTCGTGTTGTTAACACACTAGGTGAGCCAATCGACGGTAAAGGCGCTGTTGATAACGATGGTTTCGAACCAGTTGAAAAAATCGCACCTGGCGTAATCGAGCGTCAATCAGTAGATGAGCCAGTACAAACTGGTTATAAGTCTATCGATGCGATGATCCCAGTTGGTCGTGGTCAGCGTGAGCTTGTGATCGGTGACCGTCAGACTGGTAAAACAGCACTAGCAATCGATGCTATCATCAACCAAAAAGACACAGGCGTTAAGTGTGTGTACGTAGCGGTTGGTCAAAAAGCGTCAACAATTGCTAACGTAGTACGTAAACTAGAAGAGCACGGTGCGCTTGCAAACACTATCGTAGTAGTTGCTTCTGCATCAGAATCTGCAGCGCTACAATTCCTAGCGCCGTTCTCTGGTTGTACTATGGGTGAATACTTCCGTGACCGCGGTGAAGATGCACTAATCGTATATGATGATTTGTCTAAGCAAGCTGTTGCTTACCGTCAAATCTCACTACTACTTAAGCGTCCACCTGGCCGTGAAGCATACCCAGGTGACGTTTTCTATCTTCACTCACGTCTTCTAGAGCGTGCGTCTCGTGTAAACGCTGACTACGTTGAGAAGTTCACTAATGGTGAAGTGAAAGGTAAAACAGGTTCATTGACGGCATTGCCAATCATTGAAACTCAAGGTGGTGACGTTTCTGCATTCGTACCTACCAACGTTATCTCAATCACTGACGGTCAGATCTTCTTGGAAACTGACTTGTTCAACGCAGGTATCCGTCCAGCGGTTAACGCTGGTATTTCGGTATCTCGTGTAGGTGGTGCAGCTCAAACTAAGATTGTTAAGAAACTAGGTGGTGGTATCCGTCTAGCGCTAGCTCAGTACCGTGAACTAGCGGCGTTCTCTCAGTTCGCTTCTGACCTTGATGATGCAACACGTGCACAGCTTGAACACGGTGAGCGTGTAACAGAGCTAATGAAGCAGAAACAGTACGCACCGATGTCTGTTGCTGATATGTCATTGTCGCTATTTGCAGTAGAGAAAGGCTTCCTAAAAGATATCGAAATCAACAAGATCCTTGATTTCGAAGCAAGCCTAATCGCATTTGCTAAGAGCGAGTACGCAGAGCTAATGGCTCAAATCAATGAAACTGGTAACTACAACGCCGAGATCGAAGCGCAGCTTAAAGAGCTTCTTGAGAAGTTCAAGTCTACGCAAACTTGGTAATGTGTTATTAAGGTGAGTAGGTAACTACTCACCGAGATTCGGAGAGAGAGTCATGGCCAGCGGAAAAGAGATAAAAAGCAAGATCGGGAGTATCAAGAATACTCAAAAGATCACCAGCGCAATGGAGATGGTTGCCGCTTCTAAAATGAAGAAGGCACAAGAACGCGTAGCGTCTAGTCGTCCATACGCTGAAAACTTACGCAAAGTGATCGGTCGTGTTGCTCAGGCTAATCTTGATTTCCATCACCCGTTCCTAGAAGAGCGCGATGTGAAACGAGTTGGTTATATCGTTATCTCTACAGACCGTGGTCTTTGTGGTGGCTTAAACTCAAACGAGTTTAAGCGTGTAGCGAAAGACGTGAAAGCGTGGAAAGAAAAGGGTGTTGAGGCGTCGTTCGCAGCACTTGGTAGCAAAGCTGCTGGTTTCTTTAGACGTTTTGGTGGTTCGCTTGAAGCCAAAAAGGCAGGGTTGGGAGATGCACCTTCAATTCAGGACGTAATTGGTTCTGTAAGAGTGATGCTAGATGCATACGAAGAAGGCAAAATTGACCGCTTATTTGTTGTGTACAACAAGTTTGTCAACACAATGAAACAAGAGCCTGTTATCGATCAGTTATTACCTTTGCCAAAAGCTGAAGAAGAAGTATCAGCTCACGCTTGGGATTACTTATATGAGCCAAGCCCAGAGGCGATTCTAGAGACACTTATTGTGCGCTTTATTGAGTCTCAGGTTTACCAAGGCGTAGTTGAGAATGCTGCCTCTGAGCAAGCTGCCCGTATGGTTGCGATGAAAGCCGCAACTGATAACGCAGGTGGCCTGATTGATGAGCTACAGCTGGTATACAACAAGGCACGTCAAGCCGCAATCACACAAGAAATCAGTGAGATTGTGAGCGGTTCGGCTGCCGTGTAACGCTTCGGCAAAGTTTAATAAGAGGAATAGACATGAGTTTAGGTAAGGTCGTCCAAATTATCGGCGCCGTTGTGGACATCGAGTTTCCACAAGATAACGTGCCAGCCGTATATGACGCACTAAAAGTTACAGAAGGCGACTTAGCTGGTTTGACACTAGAAGTGCAACAGCAGCTAGGTGGCGGTGTGGTACGAGCTATCGCACTTGGTACTACTGACGGTTTACGTCGTAGTACATCAGTAGAAGGCACTGGCGAACCAATCATGGTTCCAGTTGGTACTAAGACCCTAGGTCGTATCATGAACGTACTTGGTGACGCGATTGATGAAGCGGGCCCTATCGGTGAAGAAGAGCGTTGGTCTATTCACCGTGCAGCACCATCATACGAAGAGCAGAGCAGCTCAGTTGAACTTCTAGAGACTGGTATCAAGGTTATCGACCTTGTATGTCCATTCGCTAAAGGTGGTAAAGTTGGTCTATTCGGTGGTGCGGGTGTAGGTAAAACCGTAAACATGATGGAACTTATCCGTAACATCGCAATCGAGCACAGCGGCTACTCAGTATTCGCAGGTGTTGGTGAGCGTACGCGTGAGGGTAATGACTTCTACCATGAGATGAACGACTCAAACGTACTAGACAAAGTATCACTAGTATACGGTCAGATGAACGAGCCACCGGGTAACCGTCTACGTGTTGCACTAACTGGTCTAACAATGGCTGAGAAGTTCCGTGACGAAGGTCGTGACGTACTATTCTTCGTAGATAACATCTACCGTTATACACTAGCAGGTACTGAAGTATCAGCACTGCTAGGTCGTATGCCTTCAGCAGTAGGTTACCAGCCTACACTAGCTGAAGAAATGGGTGTTCTACAGGAGCGTATCGCATCAACTAAGACTGGTTCAATCACTTCAATCCAAGCGGTATACGTACCTGCGGATGACTTGACTGACCCATCTCCAGCAACAACGTTTGCTCACTTAGATGCGACAGTAGTACTTTCTCGTGATATCGCTTCTCTAGGTATCTACCCTGCGGTAGATCCTCTAGATTCAACTTCACGTCAGCTTGACCCACAAGTTATCGGTCAAGAGCACTACGACACTGCACGTGGCGTTCAGACAGTTCTACAGCGTTATAAAGAGCTGAAAGACATCATCGCAATCCTAGGTATGGACGAGCTATCTGACGAAGATAAGCAAGTTGTATCTCGTGCACGTAAGATCCAGCGTTTCTTATCTCAGCCGTTCTTCGTTGCTGAGGTATTCACGGGTGCACCTGGTAAATACGTATCTCTTAAAGACACAATCTCTGGCTTTAAGGGCATCCTAAACGGTGATTACGATGATATGCCTGAGCAGGCATTCTACATGGTTGGCTCAATCGACGAAGCAGTTGATAAAGCTAAAAACATGTAATTAGGAGGTTGTTATGGCAATGACAGTACACCTTGATGTAGTAAGTGCAGAGCAGAGCTTGTTCTCTGGTGATGTGACTACTATCCAAGTGACAGGTAGTGAAGGTGAGCTTGGTATTCATCCAGGCCACGCGCCACTACTGACTGGCCTAAAACCTGGTATGGTACGTTTGGTTAAAGCAGATAGCTCAGAAGAAGTTATCTACGTTGCAGGCGGTACGCTTGAAGTTCAACCACAAACAGTAACTGTTCTCGCGGACGTTGCTATTCGTGCGGAAGAGCTTGACGAGCAAGCTGCTGAAGAAGCTAAACGTGAAGCGCAAGCGCAAATGGCTTCTGGTACTAGCGGTGAGTTGGATTACCAACAAGCTGCAGTACAACTAGAAGAAGCCCTTGCTCAACTACGCGTTATTCGCCAGCTGCGCAAATAAGCAACCACCTATCTGGTTATCAAAAACCCACGCATCGCGTGGGTTTTTTTATGCGTACTGATATAGAGCTAAAGGCTTGCAATCTAGCTATTATACCCATTGCATTAATTCACTCATAAATTTTAGGGGGATATACCAAGGCATTTAGACCAATTAAATGACTAAATTTTGCCTGCTTACCTATAGGTAGATACCTTGGTGGTAGTAGGGGGGGAGAGCGGATCTGCTAAGTTATTTCTTCATACAATTTATAGCCGACAACGTGTAAAGCTTTATAGACATTCCCATACTAGAAAGATTCGCTATGAATGCGTCGATGCAAATAGGTATCGAGAGCTGTTCAAGCTTTGAACAGCATCATTTGCTTCTTTTTATATAGAGTGGGCTGTAACTTTTTGTTTTTAAATTCTATTTTTGATAGATATCCTAACTTTTGAAACATCCAGAAAAATAACACTTTTTACATGATAAAAAAGAAATAATGCTTCGATATTGTCTTTTTCATTTGTAATGGGTATAAGTGAGCGCGTTTCCTTGAACTTATTGTTTTTAAAGTTAAGTTTTAAGTTGAATGTGTTAGTAAAGTTTTTTTTTTTGCTACTTTAATTGTTCGTATTTATTGAAAAATAACTTTGTTATCTTAGAATAGGTACTGTCTTCTCGATAATGGAAACTCGCAGGCTTCATGGATGAGGTAAAGCACGGAAAAGTGATGAAAGAAGTAAATTTCACTAGAACAGTCCAATTTGTTAAGTTTGCTCAATGGACTTTAGATCCCAAAAAGCAAACAATCACTGATGGTGACGAAAGTAGGGAATTAGAGCCACTGCTTTATAAGATTCTTTGCTATTTGTTACTTAACATCGATCAAATTATAACTAGACAAGACTTAATTGATGACGTTTGGTGCCAGCATTATGTTGATGATAACGCAATAAATAGAGCGATTTCTGAACTTAGAAAACTGCTAAAGTCAGAAAAGTTCAAAGGCGTTATTATTAAGACTCACTACCGTAAAGGTTATAGCTTAGCGGTAGATAGAGAAATTGTTCTTTTTGAAGATGGTGGCCAATCTAGTAATCCAGATGTAACCCCACCACCCACTAAAAAATCTAAAAAAAATTACTCCACAATAATTGTTGGCTTAATTCTTCTTGCTGTAGCAATCACGCTATCAATGTTTTATCTCCTCCCTTCTAAAAAAAATGAGAATCAAGCGCTCACCGCTATTAAAGAGCATTCATTTGATAGTTTTGAGGAGCGTGCTATCACTTGGCAAGAGGCATATTACAGTTATTTAATATTGCACCCTGACAGCAATTATTATGCTTATTTGTCGGAATCTGACACGAGTAAATCTATTGTTGTTCGTTCAATGAAACACGATGATGCAAAGAAATTTACTTTTCCTGACAGCGATGTAGAGCCTTTAGGTTTTTCAACTTCTCTTTCGCACCTTTTCTACAGAGAGAAAACTGCAGATGGTGCTTGTGCCATATGGCGTATTGATTATTTGAAGGAAACTGATGCGCAAAAAGTAATGGGATGTGATAAGCAAATTCGCAACCTATTAGAAGTTGATAATCGTTATCTACTCTACGACAAGCTAGGCTTTCGTGAAAAGAGCCATACTGCGGCACTTTATATTTTCGATAGAAAAAGAGAGCTTGAGTTTAGAATATCTTCTCCAAACGTAAGCTCATTTGGCGATCAATTACTGTATTATGACTCCAGTAACGGACGAGTGTATTTCAAACGGATGCAAAGTGAGTTTACAGAAGTTTTTTATACTGATATTGAAGGCAGTAACCTAGTTCAGGTAGCAACCATTACAGGAGTCGTAAACAACTTTACGATTGTTGATAACCAGTTATATTGGTTTGATTTACTGTCCCAAAGTGTCAAAGCATTTGATATCGATCTGGGAGTTGAAATTGAGAACATCAAAAATAACTCATCAGTCGAGTATAGAAATATTTGGC
This sequence comes from Pseudoalteromonas piscicida, assembly GCF_002208135.1. NCBI lineage: Bacteria > Pseudomonadati > Pseudomonadota > Gammaproteobacteria > Alteromonadales > Pseudoalteromonadaceae > Pseudoalteromonas > Pseudoalteromonas piscicida. The sequence goes on along the minus strand of NZ_CP021646.1, from coordinate 4,101,721 downwards.
GTGTAGCAAAAGATAGATATTTGGCGCAACAAAAAGACTTTGAAGTGGTAACTACACTGTATTCAAAAGATCTTGTCAAGCAGCTGGATATTGCAGGGGCCAGAGATGCCGCTGCACTGGAAAATATTGATCAATTTGTTGTTATTTCCAATGTTGAGCATATTAATGAGCATTTACTTAGTTTTTTAGACAAGCAAGGCCGTGTTATTCGCCAAATACAGTTAGATGAGTTTGCTTATCGGGTTAAGGTAAATAAAGATAACTCATTGATTTATATAAGATTAGATAAAGATGTCAAGGTATTTGACCTCACAGGTAAGTTAGTCAATGAATTCTCATTTGATGAGAAAGTGGTTGAGATTGAAGCGTCTAATGATTCTCAGATAGCTGTAGTGGTACAAAAGGGGAAGATAAATAGAGCGCTTCTTATAGACAGTATGACTGGAAAGCAACGCCTACTGCCGATAAGAGATGTTCTTTGGTTTACCTGCTTTACAGAGTCAAAGTGTATTACGCAGAACTTTTTCAGAGAGGTACGGTTATACGATCTCGAAGAGGGAGCATTTACTGGGCAAAGCACCTACGTTGAACCATTTTTCCCCAATTTTACATTATTTGGAGCGGAGTTAATTTACTTTGACGGTAAAAACCTAATGGAGTTTGACCCCGAAGCTTTATCGCGAAATGAACTAGATTCTTACGATCCTAGTGAGCAAAGAAATCTGTTAAATGTGAGACTAATCGATAGTGATGGCAGTTATCTAACTTTTGCTATCACACATAAGTACAATGCAATCACGGTCTTTGAGAACAAATAAAAAAGCCCGAGAGCATGGCGGTGCCTCGGGCTGTTACATATGCGAGAAATGCAGATGTAATAAGGAAAACTTAGTCTAGGGGATCTAATTTATCCAGTCAAACTTATTGAGATACTTATCCTAATGTTCAAATTAGATTTCCTAAGGTTTTGCTAATAGCAAGTTTTTGATTTATCGCTATGCTAGACCTTGCTCTACAATACAAAAGGAATAAAAAATGAAACTTTCAATTAAAAAAAAGCAACTAAAGCAACTAACTAAGTCACAAGCATCTAGCGTTAATGGTGCTGGTACTGATGAAATAGTTAAGGAGTTATTGACCTACAGCGTGATGTGTAATCAGGGCAGCATTGCCTGTGGGATGGGCGGTAAAGCCACAATAAGCTAATAGGGTCGCTCGATTGATGCGTGCTGTTTGGCTTTTAACCAATGTTATACTTATTAAAGAGTTAACTTTTATACCTCAGCCAGTGGAATACATTGTGGCCGGAGGGGGAATGAAGTCAATACGCAATCAAACTGAACAGGGACCCATTCATAAGGAAGAGGTACTATTTGAGTACCTCTCGACTGATAGTCATTTTAAGCCTTTCTTTTCACACTCCAGCGGAATCGTACAGTACGCGCTTAAAGATACGCCTCAACTCACTACCGGAAAGAGAATACTCAAGATCACACCCAATGCAAGCTACGGATACATGATATTTGAACAGTCTAATACGTACCCTGACATCTCTGTAAATTATTTTATTTGTACAGATGATGAAAGTACTGGTTTTGCGGTTCAGTTTTATCATGCTCGAGCAAATATATTCTTTTGGAAGTCGAGTGAAGATGCAATAAACATGCACTCAAGCTTAAGTAGAAAACCGACCTATTTAGCGCTTGCTCCATGTAAGGCGTATGCCGACCAGCCTTCAAAACAACCTTAATATTATCAAATAATATCCATATATTTTCATATTAATTATGGGTAAGTTATTGTTTTTCATGTTTATTTTTTATTTCTTGCTTGTTTGAAATGTAAGTGAACTATAGGCATTATCAAACCACTTTATTAGTTTGAATAGGCACTGAAAATGACGTTAGAAGAATACTTTAATAATTACTACGAACTAATATGTAATGGTGAGTTAGATAACTTAGCGCAATTCTACTGTAGTAACTCTCCACTTATTGAAGCAAATTATCAGCAGTTTTCTGGTATGCGACAGCAATTTAAGTTCAAACTTTCATTACAAAGTGTTGAGCTTATCTCAAAGCAACCTGACCTATTAATCGTGCGAGATAGCTTAAAGTTTGAAGCGACAATTGAAGGTAATGAAGTTGTTCAGGTATCAAGCAACGTTCACATGATGACTCGTGATAATGATGAATGGAGAATTTTTAACTCTGCAGCATTGCCTGACAATAAGGTGGCATAATGTCTGACTTATTCAGAAAAGAAGCGCTATTACATCAAGGGCATAAACTCGATGGTGAAGTTACCCTTGCCACTCATATGTCATTCAACTGGATACTAGGTGTAATTGTACTTATCGTAGTTATAGGTTGCGCTTATTTATTCCTAGGAGAGTACCACAGAAAAGAAGTGGTTTCTGGTTACCTGAGGCCAACACAGGGGGTAAGCAAAGTTTATCCGCTCGGCACAGGGGTAGTTGATAAGGTCTTGGTAGAAGAAGGTCAGTCTGTTAAGAAAGGTGAAGTGCTCGCAACGATTCGTATGGAGCGGGTACTGACGTCTGGTGCAGACATGAATGCCGCAATCGTCATTGAGTTGGAAAAGCAAAAGCAGCTATTGCAAGAAAATCTCGCGAATCAAATAAAGTTGAGAGATATGAATCAGGATAAACTTGAGTCTCAGATCGCAAGTTTGTCAATTCAGCTAGAAAAGGCTAAAAACCAGTTACGACTGCTATCCGAGCGAGTAGCACTTAGTGATGAGCGAGTCAAAAATACAGAAGCACTTATCACAAAGGGATTTGCCTCAGGTAATGACTTAAAGACTCAAAAAGACAACTTATTAGCAATTACTCAGCAGCAAGAAGAGCTGTTGTCGCGGCTATCCAGTCAAAGAGAACAGATGAGTCAACTACAATATGAGCTAGCGCAGTTACCTATAGATCATCGAGAAAAACAAGTAAGCCTTCAGTCACAACTGGCAAGTATCAACCAGCAAATCAGACAAGCACAAGGCCAGCAAAGCTACAACATACTGAGCCAAATGGATGGCAAAGTTAGCAATCTACTTGTGAAACCGGGGATGGTTGCAAATGGACAAACTCCCATAATGACTGTTCTGCCGCATGATGCGGAGTTGGAGGCTATTCTATTTGTGCCAACGAGAGCTTATGGCTTTGTAAAACCTGAGCAGCTTACTCGGATCCGTTATCAAGCATTTCCATATCAGCGCTTTGGCATATATGAAGGGCATATTAATACAGTTTCTAAATCAATTTTATTACCTAATGAAGCAAATGCCCCTGTATCTTTGCGAGAACCGGTATATCAAGTAGTTGTTAGTCTTAAATCTCAGTCTGCTAATGCCTATGGCGCGACAGTTCCGCTCCAAGCTGGAATGTTACTAGAAGCCGACATTATGGTTGATAGTCGCTCATTATTTGAGTGGTTGTTTGAACCAATTTACAGCATCAAAGGAGCGTTGTAATGGAAAACCCTATGCATTTATTGAGATTTAGTGGCAATAAGCGTCTACCTGTGATCTTGCAAACTGAAGCCGCTGAATGTGGTTTAGCTAGCTTAGCTATGGTAGCGGCATACCATGGTCATAAAACCGATCTTACTTCGCTTAGACGTGAACACGAAATATCGCTCAAAGGAGCAAATTTAGAAGAGTTGATGCAGATTGCTGATAAGTTAAAGTTTAGCACAAGAGCACTACGGCTAGACTTAGAGCATCTACCTAAGCTCAAGACCCCCTGCATTTTACATTGGGATATGAACCACTTTGTGGTATTAAAAAAAGTTTCAAGTCGCGGAGTCGAAATACATGACCCTGGAGTTGGTTTACGAAAATATACATTAAGCGAGTTTTCTAAGCATTTTACTGGTGTTGCTTTAGAGCTAAATCCAACAGAGGAGTTTCGCTCTGAGGATACGAGAGTAAACTTGAAGTTATCTGACTTTTGGAGCAAGGTGACTGGGATGAAATCAACACTTGGTAAAGTGTTTATTTTATCGGTATTACTCCAGGCGTTCGCGATTGCAAGTCCTTACTATATGCAGTTAGTTGTCGACGAAGTTGTGCTCAGCTACGACAAGAACTTACTCGCGATATTGGCGATAGGCTTTGGCCTTCTTATGTTAATTGAAATGATAACTGGTGCCGTTCGGAGTGTTTTGCTATTACACTTTGGAAACTTGATGAGTATACAGCTTGGCTCCAACCTGTTTTATCATTTAATACGCTTACCTTTAAAGTACTTTGAAAAGCGCCATATTGGTGATGTGGTTTCGCGTTTTGGCTCATTACAACAAGTGAAAGACCTGCTAACTCAGGGAGTAATAGAAGTTATCATCGATGGTATTATGGCAATTGCCACACTAGTGATGATTTTTGTTTACAGCCCCAAATTGAGCTTCGTAGTGCTAGTTGCCATTGTGTTATATGCCATTTTCAGAATTGCAATGTACCGACCATTGAGGCAAATGTCGGAAGAAGTCATTGTGAATTCTGCAAAAGAGCAATCTAACTTCATGGAAACCATTCGCGGAATACAAACGATAAAGCTATTTGGTCGTGAAGTACAAAGACAAAGTGTTTGGCATAATAAATATGCGGATAGTCTGAACGCAGGTATACGCGTTGGACATTTAAATATCGGGTATGAAGCAGTAAATAAAGTTATTTTTGGCGTTGAAAACGTACTGGTTATCTATTTTGCAGCTTTATTAGTGATGGATGGCGACCTAACGGTAGGGATGTTATTTGCCTTTATGGCATATAAAAGACAGTTCGTAGAAAAAATGGCAGGCCTTGTTGAGAAAGCCATTGAATTTAAAATGCTGAACCTGCACTTCAATCGCTTAGGTGATATTACACTCACAGATAAAGAACAAGATATTGAGCGAAAAATATCAGGCTCTCCATTAACGGGGAAGATTGAGCTACAAAATATTGCCTATAAATATAATCAAAAAGACGCACCTATTTTTAAATCTCTTAATTTGCAAATTGAAGCTGGTGAATCAGTTGCAATAATAGGCCCTTCTGGTTGTGGTAAAACAACGCTCGCAAAAATTATGCTTGGACTTTTTGAGCCTGATGATGGAAAGGTATTGGTTGATAATCAAGATATTCGTCAATTAGGTTTAGGTAGCTACCGCTCTCAAATAGCAGGAGTTATGCAAGATGATCAGCTACTATCTGGATCAATAGCCGATAACATCTCATTTTTTGATCCGCAGTTAGATATGAAGCAAGTAGAGTGGGCTGCTCAGGTTGCAGCTATAGATAAAGATATTGCTAATATGACTATGGGTTATAACACGCTGGTTGGTGACATGGGAGCCGCATTGTCTGGTGGTCAAATTCAGCGCCTACTATTAGCTCGTGCGTTATATCGCAAACCTAAAATTTTATTTATGGATGAGGCTACGAGTAATCTTGATACCAAGCTTGAATATGCAGTTAATACTGCAGTTAAGTCTTTAGATATAACTCGTATCATTATCGCTCATCGTCCTGAAACCATAGCCAGTGCTGATCGTGTGATCGAGCTTAGATATGGTGAAGCGGTTGAAGTGGATAAGGATATTTATGAGGCTAGGAAAATGCCTATGGGTGAATCAATACAAGCGCCTGCGTGTAAGTTAAATATTGAAAATGAGCCCTATACAGATACTTCTGCTGGTGGAGAATTTGTTCTGAGCTAGTAAACGATTTCGGGTAATCACTCCCACTCGGGAGTTTTAGGTAATAAGGAAAATAAAATGAAGAAAAATAATCAAAAGGTACAAGAAATGATTGAATTAACATATCAATTAGAAAAATTTTATGGCGGCAGTACTTCCCAACCTACCACAGCGCCAAGGTATCAAGGGCCAACCTATCCTTCAGAGCCATGCTTAGGGCCTATCGATATCACGACTTATTTTTAAGATATAAATAAAACCCCTTTAAGGGGTTTTATTTATTATTGATGAACTTTTGGATTTTGAAATGTTGATAGTGGTATCAGCGATTATGTATTTTTAGTTGTTTAATATTTTTAATGGAGAGTGTTTTTGTTATTTTCATTGTGTTAATAGTTGTTTTTGGTGGTTGTGTTGTTACGATTTTAAATGTTTTTTTGCTTGATTTTTTTTGTTTGTAAATGTATTTTTATATTTGGGTCTTACTGACCCACTTTTGGAACTTCCACTTCTGGCGGGATGGAAGTTTAATTTTTTAAAACTAAATAATGTGAGAAAAAGATGAGAGAAATTAATGAAGTTCAAGCGAAGTTAGTAAATGGTGGTTTAGCCCCTTTAGCTATTTTTGTTTTGAAAGATATAGCTCTAGTTTATAGTGTTTATCAGTCCGCTAAGTGGGCACATGAAAGAAAGATGAAATAATTAAAACTTAATAAGGAATTAAAACATGAAAGAACTAAAAATTAACGATATTAAAAACGTAGATGGTGGTTTTCTATGGTCTCTCCCTAGGATTGCTGTATCAGGAGTGGCGATGTATAGAACTATAGATCAGTGGAATAGTAATTCCGGCTTTCGCTCACCAATGAGTTATCCTGGAACTTATAGAGGCTCTGACCTGCATTATTATTCAGATCCTCTTCTTTAATATTTGTATTAGGGTGGTCGTTTAGAGCGCCCTAATAAATAGATGGTGTGAAAAACTTTTGGCCGTAAAATTTAATTGATATATTTTTACAAATAAAAATGGAAACTAATCCCTAAATTAACAATCACACTGCCTAAAAATATTAATTATAAAACTTGGGTGGATAAATGTTTTTATAGTTCATCGGTAAGGCTAACAGTTGAGTCTTAATTTGTGTATACGGAACATTCAGTTGACCATTCTAAATGGGTTTATCTAATCCCTTATACCTTGATACTTCCCCGCGAGTTTTCAGTAACTGGTATTAAATATCTTATTCTTCCTACAATTCCTTAGCTGTTTCGGAGGTTCCTCGATCCTGTTTGCAATTCAGGTTTTACTTTAAAATGACTTAAACCTCATTGGCTGCCCGATGTACAGGGTGGGATTCCACTTTGCTTATAGATTAACCAAAGAGTAACTCCGTCCTAAAATCACCGTTCCAAGCTGCTCCTCTTCGTTTCGCTGCTAAACTGTCTTTTTTACCTTGATGTTGCCTAATTATGTTTAAGCATACTCTGTTGAACAAAGCGATGTGTGCCGCCCCGTCTGGGTCTGCTACCTTTAATTTATCTTCTTTGAAAACAACATCTAACACCCAGTGAAGTCGATTCTCTATGTGCCAATGTTTGCGTATTACTTTTGCCACTAACTCTGGCTCTACCGCCAATGAACTGACATAGAAGTGGGAGGTATAACTGGTTTTGTCGCCTAATTTACGACCTCTTGCAACCTCAATCACCGTTTTGACATGAGGCCATTTCTCTTTGAGTTTCTGCGGTAATTTAATCGGTAGTTGCATAACTAGACGACTTTCACCTCGGCCATGAGCATTTCCATTGCTTTGTGTTTCTTCGTGTGGGCCCATGCTGTCATAGTGAGCTGTAAAGTGCTCAGCGATAGCATTGTGTAAATTACGCTGATTGGCTTTGACTTGGATAATAAAGTCGCCCTTATTCTTTACTATCGTCTCCAACGTTTTCGTTTGGCAATGCAGAGCATCAAGCGTCACAATGCAACCTTTACACGCTAATATGTCGATGATATCACGGGCAATTTGACCTTCTTGACCCTTATTTTGCGCAGCTTGTTGATACAAGGCTAGGCCATTATCAACATCAAATGCACTAACCACATTTAGCGCATTGTACACATTGTCTTTCCAACAACCTCGAAGCACTTTTCCATCAATCGCAATGTGTGGCTTTTGAGCTTCTTCACGACGAGAATTAATCCAATCTAGCAGAGCCTTAAGCAAAGCATCGGTATTTAAAGCTTTGATTATGTTTGCAATGCAGTGACGTTTGGGTATGCCATGTTCAAAAGGACGATGCTGCCTTAACCAATCCAGTTGCAACTCACCAAACTCTTGAATTGATTTCCATCCATCAGCGCCACTAAGCACGGCACTCAAAGTTAAAAACAAGACGTCGACAAGATTATGTTTGATATTAACATCGGTTCTAGGATCTTCAATCCACTCTAAATGTGTGATGATGCTCATTGTAACGACCTAAAAAATTGCGATGCGCAATCAGATCATAAAACCCCAATACTCGTCAATTTAAAGTTCGATCCCGCCCTGCCCGATGTATGACTCTATCTTAAATTTTAATAGATATGAGATACAACTCACCATATTTATGCCACATTATTTTCTTTTAACTCAAATATCTATATCAGACACTTTGTCTATGAATTTTTAATATTCCGACAGTGTGTCACTGTAATAAAGGTCATCGTGAAAAATGCCAAAAGTTGAATTTCTCGAGTTTCAGAGAGTTATTAGGAGATTTCCCTAACCCTTTATAGGTACGTTTGGGATCTTATTACTGATTTTTATGATTTAAATGTTACCAATTTATAACTTTAACCTATGCTTATGTTTTTTAAGGTTAAATTATATTTTTATAATTTGACTTATTTATTTTTTATATCTAAAGTTCGATTTGAGTTGAATATTTAATTCTCTCCTTTTTAAGGGCTACCTGCTTTGGCGGAATTGGTAGCTGGAAATTTAAGTTTTAATTAATGCGAGAAGAAAGATGAAAGAAATTAATAAAAATCAGATCATTGAAGTTAAAGGTGCTGGGTTTGCTGAGGCTGCATGTGTTACTGGCTTTGGTGCCTTAGGTACTCTTGGTGGCTTTATTGGCGGTGGTATCTCAGGCCCAGTTGGTATGGCCGGCGGAGCTATGTGGGGATTCAATATCGGTGTAACTTTTGGCACTGCTGTTTGTCTTAAATAATAGGGAAAATGATAATGTTAGAAATTAAACTTAACGAGTGTAAAGAAGTTTCAGGCGGCGACTGCATGGGTAGATTTGCTACTGGTGGCGCGCTTCTTGGTGGTGCTGTTGGTGGTGCTGCTGGATTCTTTGGCGGTTTTGGTTTTGGAGCTGGTCCAGGTGTTGTTGGTGGTAGCACGCTAGGCGGTTCATTTGGCATGATCGTCGGTGCTTATGCTTGCTACTAAAAAGCTGAGTGTTGGGGCTTAATAAGCCCCAACGTTTATAAATTTATGTAGGGGTAGAAATTTGAGCTTTTTCTTGTGTAATTTATTGATAACATCAACAATTTTCTTAATACCAATTTTGAGGCTTTCAGTTTCGGATAGTAGTATCATCAATTACTCTGTTCAATTGTCTCTTTTCATTTTTATATTCTTATTTGTATTTTATAGGGGGAGAGTCCCTATGAAAGTAAAAAATAAGGAGCTATATTGTTATACATTTCCTTTTGTTAGGAGGTTTAAGTGTAGAGAAATAAAATCTTTAGATGTTTCTGATAAGAAAGTTAATATAGAATTTAAAGATGCGGTGGCAGATGTTGATGTTGATTACTTTTTTGGTATTAAAAGTGAAATTAAAAATAGTGAGTTGAATAATGCCTTAGTTGAAAAAGGGTTCTTTGTGACTATTAGTTTTAGTTAATCTTTTTATATTGGTTGTGGATGGAGTTTTTTTGATTCAATAATTGTAAAAAATAACGATTACCTCTTTGGGTCTATGATATCGCTCTAGCTGGCTATTTATCTTAGCAGGCATAGTATTTTCATACATCTACTTAGATCGCTTCAACCCCTCATTAATTTTTCTTGGCGATACATTCAACACCTGGCCCATGTAGGCTATAGAGTTTGTTTTTACACGTTTTTTCTTGCTTTAACAGCCGCTCGGCCTGTTGTAGAGCATGGATAAACTCCTGACTTGGCTGCCCGGTGATTTTCCTCAAGATGTCTTTCATCACCCGTATGAGAGAGTTTTTCTGTTTTTCATCATGCGTTTAAATTGCTTAGCATGGGCATGGCCCGCTACTTTTTGCGCGGTCCTAGGGTCAATTCATTCATAACTTTGCCTAAGCCGAATACCGGCTTGCTTAGCGAAACCAACCAGTTTATCACGGCATTTTTCTAGTAGTTTACTGTCCGTTGGGTGGGCTATATTTTTCTCCATGACGGTGCTGTCTACAACCACCTCTCGTAAGCTTGCAGGCTTGATGGTATTACTTTTAAGGCCAGTATCAACAGTTAACGAAAGCATCAATTCAACCCCATCTTCGCCAATTCGCTTGCGAAAGCGTGTCATTGAACTTGGGCAGCAAGGCGCTCATGAGTGAAAAATTACATGCCACAAAAATATTGCCAATACGGGTTTTCGCACCACATGACCACCGTGTTTTCGTCAGACAATTTGTGAATTTGTTTCAGGTATTCGAGGCCCGCTAGATTGCTTTGGTGATGTTTATGGTTCGTAACCACTGCATCAGCGTAATACATGAGCATAGTCAACACAGCTCCTTGAGTAATAACCCTGCTGGTATTTAAGTGTTTTGAGCTGCGCCTTACTTCTCGTTATCAACGTGTAACCATAAGCAGAGGTGCAACCTTATTTAAGCGGAGAAATTTATTATTCTCACATAATAGTTTGTTCCATATATTTGATTTTTAAGGTGTTGTATATCTTTTGATCGAGTTGAGTTTTTGCATCCTAATTGTAACCTTGTTCCGGCTAGATAAAAGCAGGCTTGAGTACATCGGGCTAAATTGATTATTTAAATATTGAGGAATAGTTATGCAACAACTTAATCTTTCTGATGTTAAGGTCGTTACCGGCGCCAGTGCGTGTACAACCGCTTTTGAAATGAGCTTCTCTGTACTTGGCACTGCACACGGTGCTATTTTAGGTCCAGCTGGTGCTGCTGCTGGTTGGGGCGTTGGTTACTCGGTTGGCAGTATCCTTGGCGGATACTTTTGTTCTTAACCGTAATTAATTGATGTAATAAGGAATTAAAATGTTTGAATTGAATTTGTCTTCGGTGAAGCAGGTTACTGGTGCTGGTGTTTGTGAAGGATCTTTTCGTTTAGCTGGTGCGATCATAGGTGCTGGTATAGGTGGTTATGTTTCTGGTGGCTTTGGTGCTGCGGCTGGGTTTTCTTTTGGACAACAAGTCGGCGTCTGGGCTGGCGATATGTTTTGCTCTTAACCTAGTTGGTGAACTTGTATATCCCTTGTCATGAGGGATATACAAAATAGGGGAATATGTTGAATTTAATAATGATTTTATTACTAATCCTCTCCTTTTATTTGGGGATAACGGATATCAGGTTTAAGCAACGCAAAGCAGGGTTCATGGCTTTTGTTACCCTTATTCCTTTTTTTATTGGTGTGAGCTATCAATGGCTGGGGGCTTATTTCCTTATCTTATTGCTAGTTTTGGTTAATTTGTATTTGATTTATTTGAGAAAATTTAGAGGTGTTAGGTGATATCTAAAGAGCTGGGATTGGCAATAGAGACTTTCTGTGGGAAATATTGTAAAGCAATCGTTAGTGTTATTTTATATGGTTCCCAAGCTAACGGTACTGCCACAGCCAAGTCGGATGTCGATCTAATTGTGATTGATGATTCTTGCATGGAACCTTTTAGGATTCAAAGGACCATCAATGGGTTTCCAATCCAGGCAACCATCATGAACTATAAAGATATGCTAAACGCTTTGTGCGAATCGAGAAAGCAATCGAACCCTTTTTTTCCAATTAGCTTAGAACAATCGAGGCTACTGTACGATACGAAGGGCTTGGGAGCTTATCTGACCGATTTGGCTAAAGAAATTGTTCAGGCTGGTCCTGTAGCGCCAGGCGACAACCGGTTGGAGCTTCAAAGAATCTCTTTGGTGAATATGCTCAGCGATGGGCTTGCTGAGAAATACATAGGAAACTCTTTTGCTGAAAACTGTACGTGGGCTGCATCAATTATTATACGGTGTGAAGCTTATTTACTTCATAAAAGTGGAGATTGGCTCAATTACAACAGGCGGCTTAGGAAGCAAGCACTGATGGAAAGTTTTCCTATTATATATTCAGGACTTAACCGAGCAATGGAAGACTTTCTTAGTGCCAAGGATACAAAGTTATTTGCAGATAATATTAAATCCATTATGAATGAACAAATGAGTTTTGGCTGGGACACTCACGATAATTGTCATGCGTCGGTATTTTAATTATTTACGTCTTTTTTGAGATATGCTGTTTATCAGTGACATTTTCTACTATTCTCAATGTTTCCCATAACGTGTCACTATCGTAGGGGTTGCCGTGCATCGCATGAGAGCAACCTAAAAACAGCTCTTTCAGTGTAGTTGCGACACTCACTTAGATACCAAGCTCTTATGGCTTCGCGCCAGCGCCATTATCGCCATAGCGCTGTTTAAATCCGCTCTCTAAGCGCTGCTAATCAATGAGCTTTGCCAGTTTCACCAGCTCATGATGCGATGAAACGATATCAATAAGCTTGAATTAATTGTGATGTGTGCCTAGTTGATTCTGGTGTCATTTTTACACTCAAATTGCAATGTTTTGGTTGTGTGATTCAAAAAATCTGCAATTTGAGGGTAGTAAGATCGTTTATATCTTCAAGTAATTCAATAAATTAAATTGGTTTCAGGAGCGACTAAGTAATATGCACTTCTTCACTGTTGTGCCCATTATTTTGTTGCTTGCTTTCTGACAAATCGCTTTTTACTCAATGCATTGTTGAAAGATGATGTGATCCCACCGTGGGATTACCTGTAAGCAGTTTGCTTTTTAACCGCTTCATCAGAGGTGGTGTACTATCATCTGAATTCGAGTGCTTAGTCTCCCAAGCGTTAACCTGCTTCATTATTACTTAATGAAAACAGAGCTAAAAATCCCGCTAATTTTTATCAAACTCTTATTTTTTGAAAAGCTATTTTTATCTTTTTGTTTTTAAACAATAAATTTATTTATTGTAATTTGCCATACAAATTTTTGACTGACATCATTGGACCTAAGTTTGAGACGCTATGACATTTGGCGTGTTTGAAATGGGGCATAAGGCATGACAAATACATTAGAAAACGCTGGTGTGAAGGTTCGAGAGTATGATCGGAGCACCTATGCTGTGTGGGAAATTACCTTAAAGTGTAACTTAGCCTGTAGTCATTGTGGTTCTCGTGCGGGTGATAAACGAGCTGATGAGCTGTCGACTACGGAAGCGTTCGATTTAATCAAACAGATGGCTGATCTAGGCGTAAAGGAAGTGACCTTAATAGGTGGCGAAGCTTATCTACGTCCTGATTGGTTGATGATTGCGTCAGAAATAAAAAATAAAGGTATGAGAGTCACCATGACGACTGGAGGTTACGGCATTTCCAGAGGAACCGCAAAGCGCATGGCTCAAGCGGGCATTGAAGCAGTCTCAGTTTCTATTGATGGTCTTGAAGATGAGCATAATAGTATTCGTGGCAAGTCTGATTCGTGGAGCCAATGCTTCACCACATTATCTCAATTTAAAGATTTGGGAGTACATACTGGAGTAAATACTACAGTAACAAGAAAAAGCGCAAAGGACCTTCCTTTATTGTACGAAAAATTAATTGATGTCGGCGTCAAAAACTGGCGAATCCAATTGGCCGTGCCAATGGGGAATGCGGCTGATAATAATGAGATGTTGATGCAACCTTATGAATTACTCGATCTGTATCCATTATTGGGGTTGCTGTCAGTTCGTGGCAGAAAAGACGATCTCATAATTCAACCTGGTAATAATGTTGGTTATTTTGGTCCTTATGAGCGTTTGCTTAGAGGGACTTTTATGCAAGAGAGTAAGTACTCGTTTTATACCGGTTGCGTTGCGGGACAAGGAGCTATCGGCATTGAAGCTGATGGCAAGATCAAGGGATGTCCATCATTGCCGAGCGAAGAATATACAGGGGGTAACATCAGGGAACGTACATTGAAGGATATTTATGAAAATGCACCAGAGCTGAATTTTAATAGTCAAGAAATGGACGATGCGTCGATTGCACATTTGTGGGGTAATTGTAAGGGATGTAAATACGCGAAACTGTGCCGAGCTGGTTGCAATTGGACCGCTCATGTATTTTTTGGAAAGCGAGGAAATAATCCTTATTGCCATCATCGAGCATTAACTTTAGCTGCCAGCGGTTTACGTGAGCGCTTTCAGCAGCGCGTTGCGGCTTCAGGTATCCCGTTTGATCACGGTGTATTCGAAATCTATGAAGAATCAATCTCTGCGACATCTAATGACAACGTAAATCGCTTCACTATTCAGGGTATAAATTTTCCTCCTTCTTGGTTGGCGACAGACTCTAATCTGAGAGAGCGATTAAATAGCGAGAAATTAAATGCAATTCATCAATACAGAGCGTTAGGTTTAGCTAAAGCTGTGTGAGTGAATAAAAGTCTGTGGCGGCAGACTTCTAGGTGTAAATGATAGAGGCACCAAAACTTAGCGGTTTACCGCAAAGTATACTCTCGAAAGTACAAGCTCTATCAATAAATGTAATAAGGAAAATAAAATGAGAAATAAAAACTACGATATGCAAGAGCTGAATAATGCAGCCGAGTTACTTGAGTTAGTCGAAGGTGGCACATTGCATGATAATGGCTTAACACCTGTTCCTTGGGATTTTCCTCGTGTTATTCCTGACCCTATTGACCCAGTAAAGCCTCCGTTTCAAATGTCGTACGGTATCTGGATCCCACCATATGATTTAGCTAAGTACTCTTTGAAATAAGCAATGCATAAGGGCGGAAGAGATTTCTTTTGCCTCTTTGTTACCTCATATCCCAACTGTTTACTAGGGTCACAAATTTTCATCAGCAATAGCATTAGGCTTTCTTAACTAGTTGATAGTGCTCTGGACAAATCGTGCGCTCTAGTCTTTTGATTTAATCACAACGACTACTTAACAAGCTACTGTCCAATAAGCGTCTCTCAATTATTAGCTGAATACTTCATATGGTGGAATAGGAAATAGAATAAACCCTTCAATACTTTGAAAAAGATAATAAAAAAGGAATAGAAGATGAAATTTAGTAAACTTGCACAAAGTTTATTATTGGCACTTTTGCCCGTAGGGCACTTATATGCATCTGGAGCCGATGAGAATACAACACCTATTGTTGTGAGCTACACTCAGGGAAATTTACCCTCAGAATTTGTTGCGCGGTCAACGCTGTTATCTTCAGATGGTGTCCGTACTTATGCTTCTCTCACCGTTACCCAGAATGAACTTGACTCTCTACTTGTAGAATCACTTAATCAAGGTGGTTTACTGCGGATTGAGGGAAATCATAGGTATCATTTCCCTCAATTACTTTCTCATAATGCGGGTGATAAATCGCAAAATCAGCTTAACTGGCAACAGTTAACAAAGCTTTCTAAACTGGAGGTTCAGACCGTTGGTACAACGAAAGTGTGTCTGATCGATTCAGGTGTTCAACTTAATCATTCCCAATTAAACTCAAAGTTATTTTCAGGGCTGAGTAGTGAGTATGCAGGCTTCTGGTATCAAGATGCGATTGGACACGGAACTCACCTCGCTGGACTACTTACCGATCCTGTTTTTGCGAACGGTGAAATATCCGTTGAAGTACGAAAATTATTACGATCGGCTAATGGTGAGAATTCTATTATTCGCGATTCAGACCTAATTAGTGCCATAGAGCAATGTGCAAATTCAGGTGCTCAAGTGATTAATATGTCGCTTAGTAGTCCATACTTTTCATCTGCTACTCGAGATGTGATCGATAGACTTGCCTATGACAGAGACATTATTTTTGTTGCTGCTGCGGGAAATCACGGGATACCTCAATCAGATAAAGGTGACTACCTAGCGTTTCCAGCGGCTTATCGAAATGTGATCTCCGTTGGCGCGATCGATGAAAATACGGATCTTGCATATTTTTCCGCTGAGAATGCCAGTATTGATTTAGTTGCGCCCGGTGTGAATATTCGTTCGACAATGACGAATCGTAATCGAGTGACTGCGGTGAGCAATAATGTAGGAAATAAACTGCACTTTGTTCAGATTGATAATGGTACTCAGGACTTTCCAAATGAATTGAGCTTAGTGGAAAATTGCTTGGTAGCGCTGCCTAAAACGCTATTGGATGAGCATGATGCACAATATACTCTATCCCCTGAAAGCAAGCAGTGGTTAAAAGATGCTACAGACACATGTGCTGATGCTAACGGTAGTGGGATAGTATTTACTTATGATGTTGGTATTGCAGATACTACCATTAGCAAGATCGATTTTAGCACAAGCTTCCCGACTCTACTTATTCCAAACTTGACGTTAACACACGGAAGTTCAGAGACATTCGATTTACAGGTTGATGTAAATCAGTCTGAGTATGCTGTTTTATCCGGCACATCACAAGCAGCAGCCATTGTAAGTGCTGGTATAGCCAAGCTCAAATCAGCTAACCCTAATGCGGATAGAGAAGCGCTAATTCAAGCGTTATTTGGCAGTGCCGAAGACCTGGGGCAACAGGGCAGAGATGGTAAATTTGGTTTTGGATTAGTCGACTTTTATAAAGCAAACCAAGTATTAAATGGCGAGATTGAGTTACCGGAGCAAGGTGTAAATCACTGTCCTGCTTCTTGGTATAGTAATCGCGCGTATACACAAGGGGAGCGTGTTGCTTTTGGCCGCTTTGTTTATGAAGCGAGCTATTGGTCAAAAAATCAAAACCCTTTATTCTCCGATGGTGATTATGAAGCGTGGAGCTATATCGGTGAGTGCGATAAAACTCAACCTAGTTATACCGCAGACTTCGATAGTGACTATGCCGGTTCTGGTTACCAGTTATCAGAAATAGAACGAATCACAGTGGTTTATTCATGTGAAAGCTACACACTAGCTTGTGGTGGAGGTAATTCTGGTGGCGGATTTGGTGGCTTCATTAGCTGGGGTTATGGTGGTGGTTCAGGTTTTTCTGACGGCGGAGGCGGAGGAGGCGGCTCATCATCAAGTAATCAAAATAGTCAAAAAGAGAAAGAAGCTAGACAATTTAAAGAAGATGCAGGCGATATTACTAACGTTGTCGCGCAATTCCAGTTGAAGCTAAAGCAAATATTAAATGGCCTAGACCCAAATAGTTCAGCCTATAAACAAGTCAATGGAATGCTTCAAAACTTAGGTAAACTCGCCGATAGGCTCAACAGTGGCGTACAAGGTTTTAGTCACGCTTGGAATGGTGAGGGTCAAGAAGCGTTAGCTGAGGCACTTGCATTTGTGGTTGCCGCTAAAACTGGTAAAACAATCGATGCAGCTGGCAGAATGTTAGGTAAAAACCCTGTAGTTGCTGTTGGCAAGGCTGCAGTCTCTGTTGGGTTCAGCTACGCGGCTGGTAATAGTGTTGAAACAGCTGTTGAAAATTTTGTTTACGATACGTATGTCAAGGATGCGATGACTGCTGCTAGCTATTATCAAAAAGTCGTGAATAAAGGAAATGAAATACTCAATGACATGCGCTGCGGTTATCAGCGGGTAACTAGGCCCGATATGTTATGTCGAGAGCATCTGAGAAGCATCGATCTGCTTGATAACACGTACATTGTTATGCTTGATCTAGATAACAATGGTGTTCGCTGGCAGTCCGCGCAAGCAGACAGAGAGATTTCCTTAGGTCAAAGTGACGGAATGTTATTCATAGACTTTAACGGAAGCGGCGAGCTCGACAGTGTTAATGAAGTGCATTTTGGTCATGCAGATACTCAGTTGGATACTTTATTGCTATTAGATAGCAATCGCGACTTGAAGATAGACGCATTAGATAGCAATTTTGACCGTCTAATGGTTTGGCAAGATCTTAACGCGGATGGTCGAGTCAATTCGGATGAATCTATCTCTGCGGCTAGTTTAGGGTTGGTAATCCATTTAGAAACTCCAAGCTTACAATTTACAGCGACAACTCATAGCGGTCCGGTAGGACTAATTAAGAGTAAGCAGTAATCGGCAAGCAGCCATGGAATGCTAGTTATTTTGTGGCTGCATATTTTCCATAGTTTGCAGTAATATCAACTTAAAAATAGCAGTAAAGGGAACATCAATCGTGGACGATCACATACAAACCTCTCCCCGAGGGGAGTCTACACTGGTAGATGAAGTAAACACTACGCAATTTTACTTTTCAATTAAAGTATCTCGTCTATTATTTGCATTAGTCGTTTTTTTCGGCATATCAGCTTGGATGTCGGAGGGGATATACTCACCGCAGAGCGCAGCGTCGGCGTTTAAGTCTGAACTTCTCAGTAACCCTAAAATACTTTTTTGGTTTAGCTTATACTGTGTCACTTTTATGGTCTCGGCTGGGTTTTACTTGTTGGTTACGATTCAAAATAAGTTGGTTTTAGATGTCAAGAATTGCACGATTGTGATTTCTTATCTGTTTTTGCGAGACAAAACGATCCATTTTGAAAGCCTTGATAGCTTATTGGTATTTCAAGATGAACATGAGCCATCTTTATTTGGCTTACATTGCCAGGACAAAGACCAACGCAGGGATAAATATCTAAGTAAGGGTATATGTTGGAGACTAGCAGAATCGCAATTGGCAGCATTTCTTCAAGTGATTAAAAAACACCGATTAGATCTCGGAGTTTCGCCTTGGGATTGAAGTGTACCAAACATAGTAAGCATCACTCTTACGAGATTATTCATAAACTTTTCCAAACTCCTTTCGCATCACACGACTGTTGATCTTAGTAGGTCATACTTTTGAATGGCCATCATCATTTTATCTCTCTAGGCCGTACGCTCATGTTATAGACACTGAATGATTAATGGGGGCTCATCAACTGTCTCTCATCTGTCAAAGTGTTTAGTTTGATTTTTACATTAGCTGAATATCAATATCAAACCAATAATATACTCTTATTTGGCCATAATGTTGGTGCTTAAGGTTATGATAGTTATAGTTAAGTTGTTTTTTTCCTTTGTTTGATTTAAAACTTTTTTAGCAACAATATTGAGCCATACCGAATTGAAGAGATGTGTTATTTACCTTTCACACTTTGCAACTTTAAGTCGGTCTGGCAAGTGGCTGTACTCAACTCTACTTCTCCACTTTGTCTGAAAATCGATTACCAAAAAAAGCGAGATAGTATCAATCTCAGCGCCACAAAAGGACAGTGGTTCTGTGTTGGTTGGAAGATCTAGCGATGCCTTCCATTTGAAGCTTCAAACTTGGTAATCAAACTACATGTTATTTGTTAAAAATAAATTAGGATAATAAAATGAAAGACTTACATCAAAATATGCAAGATGTTACCGAAGCAAAAGAACTACTTGTAAAAGTAGAAGGTGGTCTATCACCTATCAAATTCCCTGGTGATGACAAATTACCACCTTGTGACTGGTGGGTTTGCCCTCAGCCGCTATACGGCGTAATCATCGATCCTCCATTTGAAAAGTTCTAAGAACGTTTCGAATAGATCGTGATTGTGTTGGTGGCGCGTTACGCGCCACCAATAAGACTTGAGCTACTAGGGGTTAAAAATATGTCAGTCAATATGGATAGTGCAGGAATAAAAATAAAAAAAGAAGCACGCCAAACTTATGCCGTATGGGAAATTACGTTGAAATGTAATTTAGCGTGTAGTCATTGTGGCTCGCGAGCAGGAGACAGCAGAGTAAATGAACTCTCCACAACAGAAGCATTAGACTTGGTCCATCAAATGGCTGACCTAGGCATTAAGGAAGTTTCACTGATTGGTGGCGAAGCCTTTATGCGCCCAGACTGGTTGATGATAGCTGCTGAAATTACCCGCTTGGGTATGAAAGCATCAATGACAACTGGCGGCTTTGGCATTTCTGAAGGAACAGCTAAACGTATGAAGCAGGCTGGTATTTCAACAGTTTCTGTTTCTATTGATGGATTAGAAAAAGAACATGATTTGCTCCGAGGAAAAGTTGGAGCTTGGAAGCAATGTTTCCTGACTATTGAACGATTGACCAACGTAGGAATTAATGTTGGTTGTAATACTCAGATAAATCGTTATTCGGCAAAGCAACTGCCTTTGCTTTACCAGAAACTTGTAGATGTGGGTGCTAGAGCATGGCAATTGCAGCTAACAGTACCTATGGGTAATGCTGCAGATAATGATGAAATGCTATTACAGCCAAATGAATTACTTGACGTTTTCCCTCTAATTAACTTTCTATCCGTTAGAGGTAGGCGTGATGGCTTAGCTGTGCAAGCTGGCAATAACATTGGTTATTTTGGACCTTATGAACGTCAGCTTCGAGATAATAAATCCACCCATTCTGAATGGGCTTTTTATAGAGGTTGTGGAGCCGGTCAGAATACACTCGGTATAGAAGCTGATGGGAGCATTAAGGGCTGTCCTTCATTACCAACAAATGCATACACTGGCGGTAACATTAGAGAGCGTTCACTACGCGATATCTATGAAAATACTGATGAGCTTAGATTCAACGATATTAATAAACCTGAAGATGCGACCAAACATCTTTGGGGAGAGTGTGCAACCTGCGAATTTGCAAAGGTTTGTCGTGGCGGTTGTAACTGGACCTCTCATGTATTCTTTGGCAAGCGTGGAAATAACCCATATTGCCACCACCGAGCTGTAAAAATGGCAGTTAGAGGTAAACAAGAGAGGTTTTTCATTCGAGAAAAAGCGTCTGGAGACCCATTTGATCATGGGGTATTTGATTTAGTTGTTGAAGATTTCAAACCTTTGGATCCACAGGACACTTCTGTATTCAGCTTAGCACAGGCGCAATTTCCTGAAAATTGGCTTGAAGCGGACCCCAATTTGGTCAGGCGTTTGTTTACTGAAAGGGGCCTTGTTATGAAGCAATACGTTGACTCAGGTATTGTACCTAAAGAGGAATCTCCTTGGTTCGATAAAACCCAACGAGAAGCACTGATGTCTAGTGCTGTGCCAGCCTAAGTAATTATAACACCGATAAATTCTAGAGGTATGTGAGTTATGTTTAACAACAGACTGTCTTTAGTCGCTTTGGCACTAATTTCTCTTAATGCTACAGCACAAAAAAATACTACGATAACGCAACTGACTTCTGCTGTACCATCTGATATTGCACAGTCTCAATTTATCAAAAGTGTGCAAGATGACAGAAGTTATGATGAGCTCGTATTGGAAAATGGCCTACGAGTTGTGGTTGTCTCAGACCCCAGTATTTCAGAAGCTGCTGTAAGTCTGACGGTTGGTGTTGGCCAATATCATGACCCTGAATCTTATCAAGGGCTGGCGCACTTTCTGGAACATATGATCTTTCAGGGATCTAAGGCTTACCCTAAGCCAAATGCATTGAAGGATTTTATTAGCAAGCATGGCGGACAATATAATGCCGCCACTGAATTGCAAATGACGAGTTACTTTTTTAGTTTACCGCAAGATAAATTTGATACTGCATTGACGATGCTTAGTGATGCAATCGTTAATCCTCTTTTTGATAAAGAAAATATTGATAATGAAATCAATGCAGTAGATCAAGAGTGGCAACGATTGAGGCAACAAGATAGCTTCGTGATTAACCGTACGGCCGCTGCAACCGTTAATCCAGAGCATCCAATTAGAAAGTTCGGTGCAGGCAATAAAGCTTCGTTAAAGAGTAAATCAAATAAGAATGACCTCTATGCCGCGATGGCTAACTTTTACAAGCAGTATTACTCTGCAAACTTAATGACAGTGACGCTAGTGGGAGGGGAGTCGACTGGCGAATTAAAATCGTTAGCAAAAAAGCACTTTGCAAAAATAAAAAACTTACAGGTTGAACCCCCAATTATTTCAACACCGGTATTTACAGAAGCTACACTAGGCCAAGAAATCAAGCTCCAAACCAAAGTTGCTACCGATCTATTACTATTACAGTTTCCATTGTCTTCAAACTTTGCTAATTGGCAATTTAAGCCAAATGCGTACATTCAAATGTTATTGGCTTCTCAAGAACCGGGGTCCTTGGCTGCTACGCTGACTGAGCAAGGGTTAATTGAAATGATGCTACCTATGTTGATACCCAATAGCTACGGCCTTGAGGGTACTGCGCTGGTACAATTTATGTTGACTGAAAAAGGCAAGATGCATCAGGAAAAAATAGTCGCAGCATTTTTTGATTACGTTGAACTCATTAAGGAAACTGGGATAACTGAAGGATACGCCGCTGAGCTAAAACAAATGCTTAGTGGTCAATTTGAGAGCTACCAAAAGCCTCCCGCGCTTCATTTGGCAATGCAGTTTAGTCGTATGATGCAAACTGTACCTGCTCGCGATATCCTTCATTTTGATACTTATTTTAAAGGTTTTAATTCAGCAGCCATTCGCGAAAGTTTATCCAATCTCACCATAGAGAAAGCCAGAATATGGCACATTAGCGACGATGAAAAAACGGGCACTTCTTTGCAATATGCACAAGGTAGCTACCATGTTGCTCCTTTGTCCGATTCGGCGAAAAAAAGTTATGCAGATTCAGGGTTGAACTTTAAGTTGCATTCGCCTTCTGTAGAAGAAAAGGTTGCTACACAGCTTGTTAAGCAAAGCAACGAGCTACCTAGCCAAGTTGTTGCATCAAAGGGTATTAGTGCTTGGTTGAAAAATAGTGAACATTTTACACAGCGTCAGGGCGTTTTAGGTATATCCATTGAAAGTGCAGTACTTAATCAAGATGTGAAAAATCACACGATGCTGAACTTGTTAAATGTGATGATGATAAGAGAGCTACAAAGGTTGGGGACACGTGCTCAACAAAGGCATCAGATAAATCTGATGGCGATGCAGAATGCGCAAGGAAATTTAGCGATCACTCTTTCAGGAAAAACAGGAAAGCAAGATTATTATGCAGAGCAGCTTTTTAAAGCAATTACCGGCATGGAAATTTCGGAATCTAGACTTGAAGCTGCGAAAAAGTTGTATTTAGAATCTTTAGAAAATCTAGATAAATTGCCGCTTGCGTATCAGTCGGAACTGCATTTTGGTCGACAAGTTAAGACTGAAGCGATGTTGTGGACAACAGAGCAGGTTATCGCACAACTTAAGCAAGTTAATACCAA
Organism: Pseudoalteromonas piscicida; assembly: GCF_002208135.1. NCBI lineage: Bacteria > Pseudomonadati > Pseudomonadota > Gammaproteobacteria > Alteromonadales > Pseudoalteromonadaceae > Pseudoalteromonas > Pseudoalteromonas piscicida. The sequence goes on along the minus strand of NZ_CP021646.1, from coordinate 4,078,691 downwards.
GGAATTAGCTAGTTTTCACAATAAGTTAGTAAGTAACACTTACATCGATATATTTGCATTTGGTGGTTATGACCAAGCTGATGTGCAAAGTCTTGCGTATAAAGTAAGAGAAACTTTTGGTCCAACGTCCCAGACCCAAAAGCCACAGATTACAACCAAATATGCTCCTCAAAAAGGTTATATGACGAATGATAAACAGCGCTCTTCACTGGATAACGTTTATTATAGAGAGAGTTATATTTACGCCGAAAAATCCGCGCCCACGTATGCGGCGCTTATGGTGTTGAACCAGTTTTTTAATAGCTCAATATTCAATACTTTGAGAACTGAAAAGCAAATGGCTTATGCGGTAGGGAGTAAAGCGTTTAAGGTACATGATTATCCAGCTTTCAGTTTATTTATTGAAAGTGCAAATACCTCGTTACCAAAGATTAAGTCCGAGTTTGATAATTTCATTATGTCATTTTATCAAGGACTTGAAAAAATGGATGAGAAGGAGTTTGAGGTTGTTAAAGATGGATTGCTTGTCAGTTTAAAAAAGCAGCCTGAAAATGTATTTATTGAATCTCAGCGTTACTTCGAAGACTGGTTGAGTGGTAGGCTCGATTTTAGTTCTCGAGATGAGCTGATACATCATCTGAAGCGTGTGAATAAGTCACAAATTATTCAAGCCTATCAGCAATTATTAATTGACTATCAGGGTGAAGTGCAATTGCTTCAAATTAAAGGCCCGAATTCTAATAGTGAATACTTTGAATTTGAAGAATAAATTCTGCTGTAACGCAGGCCAGTATTGCGAGGCTTAGAGTAAAAATGGCAATTATTGTTATGGGACAAGTTGAAGATGCTCATACCCAGCATATGTTTCAACAGTTAAAGCGCTGTCGAGATGAGGTATACCATTTTCAATCACATGATTTTCCGTCAAAGTGTCAGTTGAGTTTTGATTTCGTAGATAATAAACATTCGATAAGTCTAGCCTGTGGAACACAGATTTCTCTTGATGATATTGAGGCTGTGTACTGGCGAAATTTTTCTGGGGTGAGTGATGAATCGACACGTGAGAATGTGGGCAGTTTGGATAGCTTAGCAGCACAGGACAGCATGGCTACTATCCGCACTTGGATGCAATTAAACAATAGTACTCGCTGGTTTAATAGCTGGGCGGCATATCAATATCATTTGGAGAAACCGAGGCAGTTGGCCAGAGTAAAAGAGCTCGGCTGTCTGGTGCCTAGTACTTATATTGGTAATGAGCTTCAAGCGATCCAAGCGGCATACAAGGCTTTTGATAAAGCGATATTCAAACCAGTTTATGGCGGTGCATATACGGAATGGCTAACTGCTCAGCATATTGACCCAGAGCATGCTCTCGTTGCCCTGCAAAAGTCACCCATCACTGTGCAAGAGTATATTGAAGGCACAAATGTACGTACATTTGTGGTTGATGGCAGAGTTGCTTCAGTTGCAATTGACAGCAACAGTGTTGATTTTAGAGAAGATGATCTTGCAAGTATGCGATTGGTCAATACGCCCTTAAGTATAAAGAACCAAGCGATCGCCGTAACGAAAGCGTTGCAACTTAACTGGACCGCGATTGACTGGAGACGAACGGCGACTGGTGAGTACTATTTCCTTGAAGCTAATCCCTCTCCGATGTTTCTCGGTGTAGAAGAACGCACTGAAGTGCCAATCACAAAATGGCTGATAGATGCGATGACAGAAAGAAAAAAGAAATAATTTTAACCGTTTTGGTATAAATCGGGTGGCGGCCCTCTCGTATCAAAACTTACTTGTAGATGTAATAAGGAGAAAACTATGCATCCATTTTCATTAAATAAAGCGCAGCAAAAGAAAGTAAACGGTGGTTTACCTATTAAAGATCTGAAGAAAGAGACGCAGCCTGCTGGTTGTGTTGAAGGTGGCGGTATCATTCCACCTGATTTCTTTAAAGATATGTAATTAAAAAAGAGCCAGAGTGTACGCTTTGGCTCTTTTTTTATACTTTTTAAGTAAGCAGTCTTTAAAACTATTATTTTTTGGATTTTTAAATGAAACCGTAGTTAGCGTGACTAAAAATGGTAAAGTTTATATAAATCAATAAATTATTGTTATGGCGCAGCAAAATAAAAACCCAAGTCATTCTACAAGTGGAAATTCTGGTGATTGAGACCGTGACCAAGACCAGCAATCATCTGACGACAAACCCCTAGGAGATGCTCATGATGATGGCTATGGCGGTGATCAGGAGTGTTATACAGCTTATACAAACTCTGGTGATGGTGACGTTGAGCAAGTAACCTGTATGTAATAGCTAATGATAACAACAAGGACAGCGATAGTTTTGCTGTCTTTATAACACAAGGGGTTAGATATTGAACTCGAGTTATTTATTAAAGTTTATATTTTCTGTGGTCTCTTTTAATGTTTTCTACTTACTTTTTACTCTTTTCTTTGAAAGAGACTTTGACTTTTATGTCTCAATTTTTGGCAGTTTTGGTATTCTATTCTCGATATTTGTTTTTTCATCCGAAGATGAGTGAGTTAATTGTTTTTAACGAACCTGAGATTAACAAAAACTAAAATTGCCGTTGAGTTGTGAAGTTTATCTTACTCGGTAATGTATTGGCTCTATGCTTTTGGTAACTCTACCTACGAAACCGTTGTATAGCTATTTTTGAGCTCTTTCATTATCTTCAGTGTTTCCGTCAGCTTAGTTGTCATGCATATCATGGGATCACTATAATTGGCGCACAGTGTTGGAGATTCATCTATATGTGGCTGGTGTAGGTTGATGAGCTGTTCGATGCCCATTGAAAGGAACGCTCTCGATACCGGATAAAAAGCTGTGTGCGGATAGACACTCTCATAATCAATAGTTTCTTTTATAGCCGGATACTCTCTTACGTTTCTGAACAATCCCCGCTACAATATTGCAAAATTTGTACTGAGTAAGTACTTATCTGCCTGCTAATTTTAGGTATCGCGATGCACATAGAAGTGATGGCGTTAAAGGCGTAAGTATAGAAAAGTACACCTGTTTAACTGACACAAGAAAAAGGATCCTGTGTTCATGCCATTAAATACAATTATTCTGGCTGCGGGTAAAGGCACCCGCATGCGCTCAAAACTGCCAAAAGTACTTCACCCTATTGCGGGAAAGCCGATGGTTCAGCATGTTATCGATAATGCGGTGTCTCTTGGAGCGCAATCGACCAATTTAGTATTCGGACATGGTGCGCAGCAATTAAAAACTGCTTTGGCACATAATGAAGTAAATTGGGTGCATCAAGCTGAGCAGTTGGGTACTGGTCATGCTGTCGCGGTAGCAAAGGAGCATATCGGTGATGACGATAAAGTACTGATCCTCTATGGTGATGTGCCACTCACAAAGCTGAGCACGCTACAGCGTTTGCTGGATGTGACGCCAGATAATGGCCTTGCTGTACTCACTGTTGATTTAGCAAATCCAACGGGCTACGGCCGTATGTTACGTGAAAACGGCAAATTAGTTGGTATTGTCGAACAAAAAGACGCGTCTGCTGAGCAACTTGCCATTACCGAGATCAATACAGGCATAATGGCGGCAAATGGTGGGCTACTTAAGAAATGGCTTGGACAGTTATCTAATAATAATGCACAAGGTGAATACTATCTCACTGACATCGTTGCGATGGCGCACAGTGAAGGGATAGAGATTACTTCTGCACAGCCTGATGACGAAATGGAAGTTGAAGGTGCGAACAACCGTGTGCAGCTTGCTGCTTTAGAGCGTGCTTATCAGGCTTGGCAAGCAGAAGCTTTGATGATTAACGGTGCAAGTCTAGCGGATCCTGCTCGTATTGATGTGCGTGGACAGGTAACCACAGGCCAAGACGTTTTAATTGACGTAAATGTGGTGTTTGAAGGTAACGTAGAGATCGGTGACGATGTCGTTATTGGTCCAAACTGCGTACTTAAAAACTGTAAAATCGGCAATGGCGTAGTTATTAAAGCCAATACCCTTATCGAAGATGCGTTGGTCGCAGATAAGTGCACTTTAGGTCCATTTGCTCGCTTGCGTCCTGGCGCGATAATGGAAGAAGATTCTCATATCGGTAATTTCGTAGAGATGAAAAAGTCTCGTTTGGGTAAAGGTTCAAAAGCTAATCACTTGACCTACCTTGGAGATGCTGAAATTGGGGAAAAAGTGAATATTGGTGCTGGGACCATCACTTGTAACTACGATGGCGTGAATAAGTCAAAAACCATTATTGGTGATAATGCTTTTATCGGCTCAAATTCATCCCTAGTTGCACCGGTTGAAATTGGCAGTACGGCCACGATTGGGGCAGGTTCAGTGATTACCTCAAGTGTTAAAGATGAGCAGCTGGCAGTCGCGCGAGGAAAACAGCGTAACTTGGATGGCTGGCAGCGTCCAATTAAAAAATCATAAGATTATTTAATTTTTAATATCATAGAGATAGTGATAAATTTCTCTATACTTAAATAAGGCAAGCGTGACTTGCCTTATTTCATTCCTTTCTGTTACCACCCGTGGTACATTGTATTTTCAATAAAAAAATATTAACAATAATATTACCCGATAAGTGCTATGGAAAATTTATTTCGCCGTGAGGTGTTAGAGCATAAACAGCACCGCTTAGAGGGCACAATTAGCTTAATCCAACCGCCCGTATTTAAGACTCTGGGATTACTCATTTTAACGGTTGTGATTTTAAGCATCGTGTTTCTATCAAGTGGTAGCTATACCAGAAAGGAAAGAGTATCTGGCGTTATTGAGCCCAGTGGTGGGCTGTTGCGTGTTGCTGCAATGCAACAAGGTGTGGTGTCTGAAGTGTTGGTCAAAGAGGGCGAACAAGTCGCTGCTGGGCAACCTTTGCTGCGAATTGCATCTGCAAAACATAGCACCGAAGCCACTGAGTTGAATCAAGCATTACTGAATCAATATCGCTTTCAGCAAAAGAATTTACTACAGCAGATAGGGCAGCTGCGAGGTCAGTACCAGATTGATATAGAAGAGCTACAGCAACAAGAAGCAACCGCAAAAGAAAAGCTAAAAGAACTTGAGAGCCAAGCAACCACGTTCCAAGAGCGGCTACTTCTTAATCAAGACTTAGTATCGCAAATTGCGACGCTAAAAGGCACTGGTTACATTTCTGAACTAGAATTGCAGCGCCAAAAAGACACCTTGCTTTCATTAAAGCAGCAAGCTTCTTCAATCCGTTCAGAGCGTATAGCGCTTGAATCGCAGCTTAAAAACATCAAGAGTCAATTGGCGAAACTGCCGATTGAGCATCAAAACCGAATTTCTCAGCTGCAATCACAGCAAGCGGACTTATTGATCCAGATATCATCCATTGAACAGGAACGACTTGGGGAAGTCCGCGCGACGCAGTCAGGAGTGGTGACAGGATTGCTCGCTAAGCTTGGCAAAAATGTCTCCATGGGTCAGCATTTACTGACCCTGATCCCTGAACATAGTGATATGCAAGCAATTGTTTATATCCCAACTTCGGCTTTTGGTTTTATCAAAGAGGGACAGGAAACTAAACTGCGCTATCACGCATTTCCCTACGAAAAGTTTGGCATTTACAAAGGAAAGATTGTAGAGCTCAGCAATAGTGTGATCTTGCCTGAGGAAACCAACATGCCAGGTATCATCCAAGAGCCTGCGTACCGCGTCGTAGTTGCGCTGGATGAACAAGCGGTAAAAGCATATGGTAAAGATACGGCCTTGCGTGCAGGTATGACGCTGGATGCGGATATAGTGGTAGAAGAGCGCTCTTTATTGCGTTGGTTGTTCGACCCAGTATTTAGCATTAAAGGCCAATTATAAGAAGTAAAAGGGTTGATATGGAAATGGAACATGAAGGCGCAGCCAATAAGTTAGAGTTTTGGTCGCGGAAATCTTTACCAGTGATCATCCAATCAGAAGCGGCAGAGTGTGGCCTCGCGAGTCTTGCTATGGTTGCTGGATATCACGGCTATCACACTGATTTAACTCACTTAAGGCAGCGTTTTAGTATTTCAATCGAAGGCTGTACGCTGCTCGACATTATGCACTTTGCTGAAAAGCTCCATTTAACTTCAAGGCCTCTGCGAATTGAGCTTGAAGATCTAGATGCGCTGCAAACACCGGCAATTTTACATTGGGACATGAACCATTTTGTGGTGCTTAAGAAGGCCAACGAAAAGCGCATTGTGATCCATGATCCCGCTGGTGGCGAAAAAACCTTTACGATGGAAGAAGCCTCCAAGCATTTTACTGGCGTGGCTTTGGAGTTAACGCCAACCAAAGACTTCGAAAAGAAAGAACAAAAAGCGAGTCTTAGATTTTCCGATTTTTGGAGCCGTATTACGGGCTTAAAACGCTCGTTGTTACTTATTTTTATGCTTTCCATTTTGCTGCAAGTGTTTACGCTAGCAGCACCCTATTATATTCAGCTGGTTATAGATGATGTCATACTTACTGGTGACACCTCACTCTTGACGGTGCTTGCGATTGGGTTCTTTTTAGTACTGCTTTTTGAAATCGCCACCAATGCACTGCGTGGCTTTACCTTGCTGCACTTTGGTAATCAGATGAATATTCAATTGGGGGCGAACCTATTTCACCACTTAGTGCGCTTACCCATCGCCTATTTTGAGAAGCGCCATATGGGAGATGTCGTGTCTCGCTTCGGCTCTCTTCAGCAAGTAAAGCAGCTCCTTACAACTGGGGTCATTGAGGCGATTATTGATGGCTTAATGGCGATTATTACCTTAGCGATGATTTTCTTTTATAGTCCTATGCTATCCGCTGTGGTGTTGGTGGCTGTGATCACTTACGCGATTATCAGAATGGCCATGTATAAGCCATTTCGCAATATCAGTGAGCAAGAAATCATGGCGCGCGCGGAAGAAAATTCCAACTTTATGGAAACGGTACGCGGGATCCAAACGATTAAATTATTTGGCTCAGAAGTAAAGCGAGAAGGACAGTGGCAAAATCGCTACGCTAGTGCGATTAACCACAATATCCGCTTGGGTAATTTTAAAATTGGCTATGACGCGATTAACCGCGCGCTATTTGGTATTGAGAATATCATTGTGGTTTATTTGGCGGCGCACTTGGTAATTGCAGGTGGATTTAGTACCGGTATGCTGTTTGCTTTTATGTCTTACAAGCGCCAGTTTATGGATAAGACCGCAAATCTTATAGAAAAGCTCATTGAGTTTAAGATGTTAGGCCTCCACTTTGACCGTATCGCTGATATTGCTTTAACGGATAAAGAAGAGTTACAACCAGATCAATATCGCAAACTGAATATCGAAGGCAAAATTGAAGTAAAAAATTTGTCGTTCGCATATTCAGACGCAACACCAAATGTTATTGAAAAACTAAACTTAACAATCAATGCGGGCGAGTCAGTAGCAATTACAGGGCCTTCTGGTTGCGGTAAGTCGACGCTACTTAAGTTAATGCTGGGGCTAAATAAACCATCCAGCGGTGAGATTCTGGTGGATGGTATATCTCTTAGCCAAATTGGCGCGAGACAATACCGCCAGCAGATTGCAGCGGTAATGCAGGATGATGAGCTTCTATCCGGTACTGTGGCCGATAATATCGCCTTTTTTGATTCACCAATCAATATGGAAAAAGTGGTGCATTGTGCTCAATTAGCAGCTATCCATGATGATATCAGCGATATGCCAATGGGGTATGACAGCTTGATTGGTGACATGGGGTCGAGCTTATCTGGAGGACAGAAACAGCGGATCATCTTGGCGCGTGCCCTGTATAAAGATCCGAAAATTCTGTTTATGGATGAAGCAACGAGTCACCTTGATACGGGGTTGGAAGAGGATATCAATGATGCGGTGTCTCGGTTGAAGATAACGCGTATTATCATCGCGCACCGAAAAGAAACCATTGTCTCAGCGGATCGGGAAATCAAGCTCAAAAAGCCTGAAAAGATGAACGCAGAGGTTGAAGAGTCTACCTCGGAATAGAAGTGATGGAGCAAGCCGCTACGATGCTTGCTCCACGCTTACAGTGATTTTGTGTGCTGCAACCGTTTATCACGCTAGTGCACCATTTATCTGAACATGATTCGTTTTGTCGCTTTGTCTCCAATTGGTGTTAGCACGTCGTATGCTACTCATATATGGAGGGCATAATGCAAAAACGAATTAACCGCTATTTATTATCTGCAATTCTCACTGCTGTAAGTTACTCAGCCAATGCAACCGCTGAGTTTGATACAACTTGGCGCATGAATATCCAAGATCTTAGTGCCAGCAATAGTAGAATCTTCAATGAACAAGATACCACTTCTTGGTTTACTGCGTTAGATATTAGCTCTGAATTTAAAGGGATTAGAGTGGCAGCCACAGCAAACTGGATAAAAACAGGCGGGGTGTCTGAACTCGATTTAGAAGTGTCTGAGGCTTACTACGACTTTACAGTTGGGGATTGGTTTGCGTCAGTCGGTAAGAAAAAACTGGATTGGGATGTTGGCTATGGCTTTCGCCCTCTCGATATGTTTTCTCCTACGGATTCTCTTGCGGTGTATACCGCTGTGCCACCCGGAGCCTGGATGGCCGTGGGAGACTATTTTACCGAGACGGGTAATATCAGTCTCGTATGTAATGAAACTACCCCTGATTATTTAGAAAAAGGGGTAAAAGTGGCCGCGAGTTTAGGCTGTGGTGGTCGTTACTATCAATACTTCGATGATTTTGAAGCGCAGGCGGTTGTGCACTATGACGAAAAGCTAGGCGCGAGAGTCGGCGGTAGTGCGCTAACTGTTATCGGTGATAGCTTAGAGATTCACGGCTCATTACTTTGGCAACAAAAACATAGAATGCCGGTGTTTGATCAAGGTGCGTTGCTGTCAGATTACTTTGTTCCTTCCGTTCAAACGCAATGGCAGCGTGGTAGTGTTCAAGCTCTGATGGGCATCAATTACAGTTTTCGTTTTGGGATGACTCTGATTGCTGAATATTGGCACGATGGCCGAGCACCGAGTAATGCACAGTGGCGCAACTTGATTGCGGTTGCAGATGGAAATATGGATCGCCACCAGTTACAGGTAATGCGAGGGCACTTTGCCACCCAAAATCTGTTTAGGGATAACTTGATGCTGCATCTTAGAACCTCATCCACAGCTTGGCAGCCTACCTTAACTTGGGTTGTAAACCCTAGTGATAACAGCATGTTGGTAGATGGGAAGCTGTGCTATAGTGGCTTCAAAAATCACTCGCTGTGTGGCGGTGTTAGGCAGTATGGAGGCGGTGATGAATCCATCTATGAGCAGCTTAGCTTTGACAAGACATGGTACTTTTCTACGGAACTAAAATTTTAATATGGGTCAGACAGTCGGTTCACCATTTAGTGGTGACAATTGGAAGAAAAATGTTCGGTTAGCATGTATATGCATCCTAATCGGATTGGTGATTTACGCAATTGGGTGGGCTAAGTACCCGGTGATCTCGGTACTGATCTCTCTTGGGGTTGGGTTTACCATTCGATTATCTCGATTTTGGTTAGCGACAAATTACCCTAATATGAAGCTGGCTACACAATATGCCGTCGCGCTGATTTTATCATTTTTAGTCTGGGGCTTAACGCCTATTCTGCTGAGTGTAATAAAGAGTTCTGGTGGGTATGTTGATGATCTACAGCAGTATTTAGGGATTTTTTTTGTTGGTGGCTTCATCATGGTGGTAGTAAGTTTTATCTACTACCGCAGTGAACAAACCTCTCAATTAAGACGTTCTCTTTATCAGTTTGAACTCGAGCAAGTGCAGAAAGATAAGCTATTACTCGAAACCCAACTTAGGCTACTTCAATCTCAAATTGAACCGCATTTTCTTTTTAATACACTGGCGAATATCCAAGCGCTGATTGCGGTTGACGCGAAGCAAGCGAGTAAAATGCTATCAGCGTTAACTTCCTTGTTGAGGCAAAGCCTTGATCGAACTCGAACTGAGTGGCTGACACTTGGGCATGAGCTCAGATTTAATAAAGCTTATTTGGCTATACAAAAAATTCGACTAGGCGATCGTCTCCATATTGAGTACGATGTGACAGATAAAATCACTGACGATATTTTGTTTCCACCGATGTTGTTACAACCGATCATAGAAAATGCGGTAACACACGGCATCGAGCAGATTAAATCAGGTGGTACGCTGAAACTAATAATAAAGCGTGCTGAGCAGAATGTGATTATTATCGTGTCGAACGATTGCAATATCGGGGGCAGTAAACGCAAGGGCACTAATGTCGGCCTGAAAAACGTGCAACAGCGAATGGAGCAACTTTACGGGGATCAAGCGAAGCTAGTTTATGACGATAGCCAAGCGGGACAGGTTCGCGTAACTTTGGAGGTACCTATTAATGTCTCAACTCATAAAAGCGGTAATCGCTGACGATGAGCCTATTTTAAGAGCACACTTAAAAATGATGCTGGAGGAAGCTTGGCCAGAGCTGGATATTGTCGGCCAAGCTGCAGATGGTGAAGAAGCATTGACTCTCGTGGAGGCTTTTTCACCTCAGGTTGTGTTTTTGGACATTAACATGCCTGGCATCGATGGCTTAGAGGTATCTAGGCAACTGTGTGAACAAGCGCAGCCACCTTATGTGGTTTTTATCACAGCTTATGATGAACACGCGGTGGTGGCTTTTGAAAACCAAGCCATTGATTATCTATTAAAACCGATTGAAGAACCTCGTTTAGAGCGGACTGTTGAGCGGCTACAAAAGCTATTAAATCAACAATCACCAGAGTTAAATCAAAAAGCTCAGCTGGGTGAAATTTTTGAAGAACTGCTTGAATCAGCTCAGTCAGCCGCGACAGGAAACTACCTGAAGTGGATTAAGGCCAGCAAAAATAATGAACTACACGTCGTTAATGTCTCAGACATTGACTATTTCATTGCGGATAATAAATACACAGAAATTCACACTGCAAAAGGCACTTATTTGATAAAAACAGCAATTACAGCGCTGGAAAATGAGTTAGACCCTGAAATGTTTTGGCGTATTCATCGAAATTGCATTGTTAAAGTAGAAAAAATTCAACGTGTAACTAAAGATGAACTCGGTCATGTCTACGTAGACCTAAAAGATAGCGACGATAGATTGGCGGTTAGCCGCAAATATCAAGCGCTTTTTAAGCAGATGTAATGTTGTCTTCCAATGCTGAGATAGAGGACTCTCAGCATCCTCCCCATAGCTAATCTAGCCCGGATAACTCAGACCCTTCTAACACCCAGATATAGTGATAGCTGTGTTGAATTTACTGTTGTACCGTGTGATTCTATAGCTAACGTGAGTCGCTGAAATTTAAAGTTATCTAGGACGATAAGTTAACTCATTCCTTATTCACACCTGAGGTTAATTAACCCCACTTCACTTTATCTTGAATATTTACCATTTATCCCACTTAAGTGCAGGTTATCACCTCATTTACCGCGAGATACTTTCTTTTCTTATGATGCTCATATCAACAGAAAAACGCAGGGTAAAAGTGATGACAAACAAATCAATCATAACAGTCGCAATAACAGCAATGAGCTTCTTAAACTTAAACGTCGAAGCTGCAAACACCATACCTGAGCAGGTAATCGAAGCCTACCAAGCGGGTTTACAAGGTTCGCAAGAACAGAACCAATTGGCTTTTAATGCGCTAAAAGAAATCAATGACAAATCGCCAAACCCAGTGGTGTTGGCGATGTTAGGCAGTGCTGAGACAACCCAAGCTCGTTATACCAACAAGCCGTGGCAAAAAATGCAATTCGCTGAAAAAGGGATGGCCAAGTTATCTAAAGCCATCAAACAAGCGAAGTCTTTGCCTTATCCATTACAGGCGCGAGTCAATGTGACCGCTGGATGTACTTTTGCTCAGGTTCCAAAGATGATGAACCGTACAGAGCACGGCAGTTATCTGTTGAAAAAAGTGATTAATGAAAGTGAGCAATTTAAACAGCTAGCACCTTCTTTACAGATTAATGCGTATCGTTGTGCAGCCGCCGCTGCTGAAAAACTGGATGATGCAGAGCAAGCAAAAGCGATGGCGGAGCAAGCACAAAAGCTCCAGCAAGCTCAGACTAAATAGCGACAAGGACGTTTCTATGCTTCGTTTTGAAAATATTCGAAAATCGTACACCACAGGTGAGGTAACGGTTGATGCGCTCAAAGGGGTTTCTGCACATATTCATGCCGGCGAAACCGTTTCTTTGTGCGGCCCATCTGGTAGTGGCAAATCTACACTACTCAATATCTGTGGATTACTTGATGAGCAGTATCAAGGAGATATATGGATTAATGACCAGCCTGTACCGAAGAAAAAAAGCTTACTAACACAGATTCGAAGAGAAAAGCTGGGGTTCATATTTCAACGCTACAACTTAATTCCTGTGATGTCAGTGTTCGAGAACATTGAATATCCGCTGTTGATGTTAAATCTTAATAAACAGCAAAGAATGGATAAGGTTGTTGAAATTGTCCATAAAGTTGGCTTGAAAGATCATATATCTAAACGTCCAGATCAGTTATCTGGAGGTCAGCAGCAACGTGTCGCGATAGCCAGAGCACTAGTAAAAAAACCAGAATTAGTGATCGCAGACGAGCCCACCGCAAATTTGGATACGTCTACAGCAAACATGGTAATGGATTTAATGCGTGATCTAGGTAATGACATGGGCACAACTTTTATTGTCGCCACTCATGATCATCGTATGACAGATCGCTGCCACCGAGTGCTAAACCTTGCGGATGGCCACATAACCGAGCAGTTACAACAAGAAGATAACAGGAGAGCAGGATAATGCGTTGGGTAGTATTTGCTTTTTTTAACGTACTGAGAAACGGACGACGTTCACTGTTCACAATTTTGGTTGCTGCGGTAGCGGTGGCCGCGATTTTAACGACCAGTGGATTTGCGCTGTTTACCTATCAATCATTGGCTGAGAAAGCTGCAAGGGATGAAGGTAATTTCATAATCAGCCATAAAAAACTGCTAGAGCAAGAAGAAGATATGCCCTTACAGTACGGGTTGTCAGACACTGAATTACTGCAAAATCAACTATTAGAAGATGAGGGGGTAAAAAATGTTCTTCCTCGGATCAACTTTAACGGCCTGATTTCAAATGGTGAAAAGAGCTCTATTTTCATCGGGTTGGGAGTTGAACCAGAAGAGTTTATGGTTAAAGGACCTTTCTTAACCATGGTATCTGGTCAAGCATTATCGAGCTTTAGTGAGCCAGAAGCTGAGTCGCAAATTGTGCTGGGTAAGGACTTAGCTCGGAGTTTAAAAGTGGCTGTGGGCGACTATGTCACATTAATGTCAACCACCACCGATGGCGCGTTAAATGCCTTTGATTTCCAAGTTCGAGGGATCTACACCACGGGAGTGCCGGATTTAGATAAGCGCCAGCTATACATCAAGCTTAGTGATGCTCAATCTTTACTCTACACAGATAAAGTTAGCTCGCTTTCAGTGTACTTATTTGATTTGGATAGTACCCAAAGTACCGTTGCGCAATATGAATCAAGAGATCCCTCTTTGGTCTTTATTCCTTGGTGGGAGAGAGCATTTTACTATCAATCTGTAAAAGACTTGTATAACCGGATATTTGGCTTACTGGGTGGAATTATGGTGTTACTGGTGTTCTTTTCTATCTCAAACACGATGGCCATGACGGTGACTGAGCGTACAAGGGAAATTGGGACCGTCGCGGCAATGGGATCTTACCAATGGGAAATCATCAGAAACTTTATTCTTGAGTCCAGCATCATTGGCTTTTTAGGTGCCGCAATCGGCATTGCAATCTCAGCCTTTGTCGCTTGGGGTCTCGTTTATCTTGGATTAGAAATGCCACCACCACCAGGCAGTAACCAAGGGTATCCACTGACCATTACATTTTCATGGGAAATAGCACTGAGTGTAATGGCAATAATGATTTTAGTTTGTGTACTTGCGGCATTCAAAGCGGCATACAAGGGTAGCGCAAAACCAATAACGGAGGCCTTAAGCCATGTTTAATAAACTCAGCAAAACTCTACTATCTACAGCGGTATTCGCGGTTGCCTCATTTAGTGTTTGTGCTTCGCAGCTGACCGAAGCTGAGGCACAATCCGCCCTATTACAAGTTGATGCTTTTAGAAGTGAGTCAGCATCAGTGAAGGTATCAGCCACTGTAAAAGCTTTTGATGAAGATGTTCTTAAGCATACAAAACAATATGATGTGTATTCATCATCATCGAAGCGTTCTTTGGTTGTGTTTAAATCTGACTCTGAAAAGGGGCAAAAGGTACTGATGAAAGGCAGTGATTATTGGATGTTTATGCCCAAAAGTCGCCGTCCAATTCGAATTACTCCAATGCAGAAGTTGCTTGGTGAGGCATCGTTAGGAGATATTGCAACGCTGAGCTGGAGTGAAGATTATCAAGTTAAAAGCGTGGCACATGCAGAAGGCGTTATTCAGCTTGAACTACAAGCTAATTCACCCAAGCTAAGCTATCAAAATATTCAGCTAGAAATCGATCAAAACGATTATTTCCCCAAAAAAGCAGCGCTTTATTTGCGCTCAGGTAAACATGCTAAAACAGCCTTTTTTGAACGCGGTATTCGCGATAACAAAGTCAAAGTTGTGGCAATGACTTTACAAGACAAAATGCAAAAAGGACAAAAAACCGTCATTGCTTACGATGCAGTACAGCAGATTGAAGTTCCAGACAAACTATTTAATCCACAGATACTGATCCGTAGTGATTTAGACCAGTTACTTACCGAATAGGAGCAAGGTGTGGAACTGATATTAAAGCAAAACCAAATTGATATATGGCAGACATCTGTCAGCCTATTTCACAGCAACAATGCGATTGACGAGTTAACCGCATTGTTGACTGACGAGGATATGACTCATATTGAATTGATACGGAGACCGTCTGAAAAGCAAGTCAAGATTGTGTCGAGAGCTTTTCTGCGTGCAGTGCTCGCTAAGTACACAGGACTGTCTCCTAAGGCAATTCAATTTGCAAGAGGGTTACATGGCAAACCCAAACTGGCAAACCCAGGTATGCAGTTTGAATTTAACCTTTCTCATAGTGATGATTTATTGGCTTGTGCCGTGAGTCTAGATCAGCCTGTCGGGATTGATGTTGAGCGGATCCGTTACAAGCGAAATCTAAAGCATTTAAGTAAGTCGGTATTTTCGTCTTCTGAGCAATGTGAATTTGAGCTGCTGCCAGAGCAGCACCAAGAGTCATACTTTTTTGATCGCTGGACATTAAAAGAGTCGTTGATCAAAGCCACAGGACAAGGCTTAACGACCAAATTAAGTAAAGTTTCATTTGGCAAAAGCGATGCAATTGCCAGCTTCAGTGTCAGTGGTCAGCAATTGGTCGAAGTATCAGGGGAATATGCAAGTTGGTTGTGGCCTATTTCAGTCGAGCATCGCCTCGCGGTTACTATGCTTGATCGAGCGAGCAAAGCAGAGCCTGTGACTTTTAGAAGCTTTAACTTTTTGCCCCAGCGCGTAGCTTCTTCTGCCGCTGCGTAAACTTAAAGTAGTTGTATAACAAAAAATCAGTGCGTGTGTTGCTTAGGCTAAAGTCGCGAGAAAAGAAATCGCTACCCTAAACCAATATCGTGACTTCTTATCGTACACACGCAAAAGGAATGGAGTATATATGAAGGTAGTTAGTGATAACGCGCTAGTGATGAACTCAACGGAGAAAGTTGCATCGTTCAAGCATGACACTTCTGTAGAGGGGATCCGAGCTGACAGGAAAGCAAAATTGGCGGGCGCTTTTCGTTTATTTGGTAAGTATGGGTTCGATGAGGGAGTTGCGGGACATATTACCGTTCGTGATCCGAAAATTCTGTTTATGGATGAAGCAACGAGTCACCTTGATACGGGGTTGGAAGAGGATATCAATGATGCGGTGTCTCGGTTGAAGATAACGCGTATTATCATCGCGCACCGAAAAGAAACCATTGCCTCGGCTGACAGAGAAATTAAGCTCAAAAAGCCAGTACACCATGAAAGGGAAGAGCAAACCTCGACATCGGGATCTGAATAAATAAAGCGAGCATACAGCTCGCTTTATCTTAAGGCTTACTGCTGTGGCAGTTTATGGGATCTGGCAAGTGTGCTCACGGCAAGAGTGGTTACGACCTGTCCAACAATCGCCATAGCGATCTGTGAATATAGAGCCAGCTGGAGAATTAGCCTGAACATCACCGCCAGCAATTTGAGGCGTCATATTCGCTGGAATAGATTTGCTGTCATTTGAGAGTGCTTTTATACACTTTTTGTTTAGCGTCAATTTCATTCGTTTTTCCTTACTTGTAGTGGTTAATAGCAGTCCTTTATTTCAATCCTTTTGCTACACGCATTGAACGCGTGTGTACAAAAGTTAAGCTACTGTCAGTTTGAATAAATGTCAACACTTTGTTTTTTGATGGCAATCTATATGTCAAAGTTTGAGTTTGGCTAAACAAAAGGTTAACTTACCTATGGTGAGTACAAAAATTACAATTAAGAGTTTAAACAAGGATAAGTATGCTAAAGGCGTTAGATTTAGAAAAAAAAGAACAAATCCTGTCTATAGTGGAAAAGCTAGCCAAGCAGGTTGAATCAAATCTTGAAGCCGTGAACAGTAACGGTTTGCTTAGTGGTTTAGCTGGGCACTTATTGTTTTTATTCCGAGCGGAAAACTTTAATGATGCATGGGTCGATGAGGAAAAATTTCATCAGGCGTTAGAGAAGCTCCAAAATGAATTAGCAGAGCAAACCCCTGAGCTAAGTTCTGGGTTAGCTGGGCAGGCATGGGTGCTTGAGTATTTTAACCAGTATGACGACGAGGAGTATGACCCTGAGCTGCTGGAGGAAATTGATAGCTTTTTTGCTACAGCACTCGACTTTTCTCCTTGGACTGGAGAAATTGAAATGGTGTTAGGCCTTGCCGGCTATTCTCCCTATATCTCACGTCGTGCAAAAAAGACTCAACAAAGTACTTTATTTGATCGTCTTGTTACGGGGTACGAATCGGTTGCGGTAGAGCTAGATGATCAGCTGGTTGCTTGGTCTCAGCCTAAGCAATCGGTATATCGATTCGATAAAGAAGATACTGAAAGTCACGAATTTAATTTAGGTCTGGCACATGGTGTCCCTGGCATTATCGCCGCCCTTATTCCTGCGCTTCAGGATGAAAAAGTAAAGCTGCGGGCGCGAAAGCTGGTTGTTGCGGGCTGTGATTGGTTACTTGAACAGCAAAGTCATGCTGATGATAGGAAGGCTTGCTTTGGCTCATGCGCAGGCGATGAGCACCACTCTCGGCTAGGTTGGTGTTATGGTGATTTAACGATTGCGTTGACACTAGCAAGAGCCGGGCATGCGCTAGACAAGCCTAGCTATGTTGAACAAGCATTAGAAATTGCTTTATTTAATGTTGATAGAGACGCAAAGCAAGGTCATATAAATGATGCTGGACTGTGTCATGGCTTTTTTGGATTGGTAACCATTTATCAACTACTCAACCAAGTTATGCCTCATCCTAAGTTACAGCAAGCTGCCTTAACCTGGCTAGATTATGGCTTAAATCAGTACCAAGAACGTGGATTAGAGGCCTTATATTCATATAATGGTTTGGAAAAGGTGCATCAAGAAGATTTTAGCTTTTTAATGGGTTTTGCAGGTATTGGTTTAGCGCTTATCGGTGTGCTGGATGACAATCTTGATTGGACCGATTGTCTGTTAATGAGTTAAGGAGTAACTATGCCAGCTAAAATAACAACAGACTCCTTTTTTGTTCTACGAACACCAAAATTGCCGATTGAAACCTTGTTCAATCAGCAAGATACTAATGCTATGTTGAGTGCTTGGCTAGCTACACCTGGGGTGGTGGAAGCCTTGTACGTCGCTAGTCCATCTCTGCTAGAGCGATTGGAGCAGTGGCGTGAAAAGCCAAACTCCAAGCAGGGGAAAAAAGTCGCATTGGCGCTATTGCGATATCTCATTCGAATGTCTTCACGACCTACACCCTTTGGTCTTTTTTCTGGTGTCCATACGGGGAAAATTGGCTTAGAAACTCGACTTGTAAGTGATAACGCAGAGCGTGATTCTCGCAAAACTCGCTTAGATATGTTTCTATTGTCCGCAATTCGCTCTCATTTAGCGGAAACTGAAGCAAAATCAGATAATTTGTCTTATTTACCTAATCCATCTCACTACTTTATAGCAGATCAGTGCCGTTACATTGAAACTTACCTCTCTGATGACTCGATGCAGTATCGCCTGAGTGCCGTTGATAGTGATGAATACTTCATCACTATGTTGGAACTGGCGAAGCAGAAGCTAAGTTTTTCTCAGCTCATTGAGCAATTTTGTCACCGCTATAACGAAGCCGAATATGATGAAGTTAGCGCCTATCTAGAAGAACTCATCAGCGAAGGGGTGTTAATTCCAGATATTCCGCTACCTCTTACCGGCGAAAGTCCCGACATCGCGTTAATTAAAGCGTTGAAAAATATTGCGCCAGCAGAGGTTTATACTAAGTTGGAGCAAGCGGTTAATGACCTTGCGGTGATGGATACAGCTGGACAGGCGAAGCCTGAGCAATACCAAGTCATTTTTAATTACCTTTCTGAGTTACCGATTAAAGTTCAAGAAAACAAACTTTTCCAATCAGATACCTACCGCGCTTTTTTACATTGTGAAATGTCACAGCAAGAAGTTGCAAGAGTGAATAAACAACTGCAATTGATTGCGAGCTTAAATCGTAGCGTTAAGCATAACCCACTTGAAAACTTTATTAATAAGTTCAACACGCGGTTTGAAGGTCAATTTGTACCTTTGGATATGGTGTTGGATGATGAGTCAGGTATTAGTGTCTCTACTGAAACCGGTTATGATGCCCCGCTAGTAGGTGGTTTACAGTTAGGTCGAGCGAGTAGCGGACAATCTAGCGCCCCTGAATATACCGAACTGGATCACATTATTGAGCAAGCTGTGACATTGCCAAGTAATTTAGGTAAAAGCTGTGTGGTCCTGAGCAGTAGCGAATTGAAGCAAAAAGTTAAGGATAAAGTAGAACTTAACTTGCCACGTTCAATGGCTGTGATGTTGAGTTTATTTGAGGATGAAAAGTCGAATCCAGTGTTCAAGTTTAATGGCTGTTATGGACCGTCTGCGGCCAATCTTTTGGGTCGCTTCTGTCACCTTGATAAAACATTAAAAGAATCGGTGATTCATCATTTAGAGCAAGAACATATTCACAGTGAAGAGGTTATCTTCGCAGAAATTGTACATATGCCCGAGGGAAGACCTGGTAACGTGATCGCGAGGCCACATTTGCGGCAGTACGAAATCGTTTTTATGGCAGACAGTTCGCTAGATCCTGAATACCAGATCCCGCTAAGTGATTTATATGTTTGGGTTGAAAGCCAGCAGGTGAAACTCTGGAGTAAGCGACTAAATAAACGCATTATTCCCCGTTTGTCGAGTGCACATAACTTTTCTGCTCGAAGCTTGAGCGCTTATAAATTCCTTTGTATGTTGCAGCATCAAGAAAGTGAAACACCCAAGTTTTCACTGCCATCTAGCCTAAGAAACGCGACGTATGTGCCACGCATCATGTTGGATAACCTGATCCTGCATGAGAAAACATGGCGTATTGAACGCAAAGAGCTAGAAGCGTTATTGGTTAATCAACACATTGACGCAAATACGCTTCAACAGCTCAAAGAGAAGTATTTATTAGAAGATTGGGTAAGTTTTGCCGCGGGAGATAATGTTTTAACTTTGAACTTAAGCCAAAGTGCGATGGTAGAAGTGTTGTTGATGGAAACCAAAGGCCGCAATACGGTTGAACTTAGCGAAGTGTTGGCATCTCAACTGACGCCGCGTGTAACGGATGCGCAAGGTCGTCATTATGCGAATGAAATCATTGTTCCTTTGCTTAATGAGAGTGCGACTCCTCATACTCATTTTGCCGAAAAACCGTTAGAGAATATTACCGCTACACCAATCTCTCGGCGCTTCAGTGCAGGCTCTGAGTGGCTTAGCTTAAAAATATATTCAGGTAATACCATTGTTGAGCAGCTACTTTATGAGCAGTTATTGCCGCTTATTGAGGAAAATAGTGCATTATTCGATAAATGGTTCTTTATTCGCTATGGCGATCCGGATTGGCATCTACGCTTGCGCTTCCAAGGCGAGCCAGCGGTACTTTGTGGAGAATTATTGCCAAAACTCAATCAGCTATTGTCACCTATGATAGAGAGCTCTCAGCTGCATAAAGTTGAATTAATGACTTATGAGCGAGAAGTCGAGCGTTATGGCGGTCCGCAATCGATGACTTTGATCGAAAGCTTGTTTATGTTTGATAGTGAGCTGATTGCGAAAAGCTGTCAGCTCGTTGAAGCGTTCGGAGAAGATGTCCGTTGGCGTATCGCATTGGCCTGTACTGATCGGTTGCTGACGCTATTTAATTATGATGCGGAACAAAAGCTATCACTGATCTCTTCATTGCGCGCAGGGTTTGGTAAAGAATTCAATGAGAGTAGCGTGCTGAGAAAGCAGCTCGGTAATCGTTATCGCGATCATCAAACGCAACTCGATGATGACTTTGCGAAGCTTAATATTGCGAGCTTAGCGCAATGTGATGAGGCGCAACAAGCGATGTTAGTGCTGTTAGAGGCGTGGCAGAAGCAGGCTGAGCCAGTGGTGAAGGAAATTTTGACGTTAGAAAAGTCAGGTTCACTAAATCTGAGCATACAATCATTACTTGGCTCTCTTTTGCATATGCATAACAACCGTATGTTTAAAGCCTATGGTCGAGAACAAGAATTTGTTATTCATGACATGTTGAGGCGAAAGTACTTCTCTGCGTCTAAAGTCTCTTAGAGGATGAAAAGGTTGGCTTGGTTGCCAACCTTTTTCACTTATGAGTTAGGCTAACGCTTTATTTTGCATTTTCTCACCAGCAAGTTTTGGTAATACTCGCTCAATGAACTGTTGAAGCGGTTTAACGTGCGCTTCTACGTCAGTCCAATCTGCTTCTAAGTCCTCAATAATATGATGAGTCTCTATCACTTCACCTTGGTAGCAAAGCTCAATGATGGGATGTAAGAATTTACTTAATTCCGCGGCAGTCGCATTGTCTTTATGCACTCGAACCTGATTAAACGGGTCGCCTTCAATTGGCGCACCAAAGTCTAATGCTATCTGCAAATGATAGTGTTCACCTAGATGAGCATGGAGGTACGGACTGGGCAGATGCTTGTAATACTGTGCCATACCGGTCTTAGATACCGTAACCGCATCCACCATGAAGCCATGTTGTTGCCATAGCGCACTGGTCTCGTTGATACGGCTCAGGATAGCACTGCCGATTGCTTCTGACGTTGCATTATGCTGGTCACATGCAAGCGCAGTATCATGATGTTGTTGTTTTAGCATCTCGACTAAAGCGCGGCTGTTGTATCTAAAGCCGTGAATAAAGCCTGAGGTCGACTTACGGTATTTAGTGGATTGTGTCAACGTGCCCGCAAAATAAAGGCCTTTTACGTTGATGGATTCAAAGCTGCAATCTAGAGATGGGAAGCGGTCTTCAATCATGAGATCTGGTTTTGCACTATCGGCAAAAATACTGCAGTCCATTGCAAATCCAGTACAGCAAATAATCTCGTCATATTCTATGGTTTCTTGCTCACCATTAGCATGAGCATAACTAAAGTGCACGATAAAGCGGTTGCCTTGTTTCTCAATACGCTTAATGTCGGCGTCTAAGATAGCGTTTTGGGACTTCAGTTGATAAGTATCTAAAATATTGTTGTTTACGGCACGTAGGTCGCCAACATAGTGGGTCTTCCATGCCATATCTAAAGGGTTTGGACTACAAACGTGGATTAGGCTGGTGGCAGGAATAAGGTGATCAGCTGTCTCGAAAGCAGAGTTGCCTTTACCGATAACAAGTACGCGTTTGTTTTCAAATAGTGCCAAATCAATATTTAAGTCCGAGTATTGTGTAACTAGTTCTATTCCTTCGATCTTTGGAATATAAGGCTTAGGGACGCCCGTGCTGACAATGACGCGGGCTGCTGTATATTGTTCATTATTAGTCGTGGTCACAACGAAGTGCTCGGCAATTTTTTCAACGGATTTAACATGCTGGTTATAAGCAACATTTAGCTGGTTTTGGTCAACATAATGGTTGAGGTATTTGACTAAGTTATCAGCACTTGGGAAAAAGTCTCGGTCAAAACTGGAAAAGTTAAGGCTGTAGTCATCAGTTAAAATGGAGTTCCAGTCGTGTCGTAAGTTGAATTCAGGGTTTGTTGAACCGGTAAATACTTTATTAATTGAAATCAGTTTTCGATGAATTGGGAATGTTTCAAAAAAACACCCTGCGCGCTGACCTGACTCCAACATGAGGTAGGACAAGCCACTTTGTTTTAGGTGGTAAGCGGTTTGAACCCCAGCAGGGCCTGCGCCAATAATAAGATAATCAAGCATGTTCGTTGTTCCTTGTTGGTGTTGGTGCTGCAACAACTACTCTAGACAGGGTAACGTTCCCCGTTTTCCCTATTGCAGTTATGATATTAATTTTGTGTGTAATTGTTGTTTTAAAATGTGTATTAATTGTGTATTTAGAATGTTTTTTTACCAACGGTGGCGATACGACGAATTCAAGTATGTATTTTTAAGGAGGGGATTGTTGTTAGTACAATTAAGGTAAACAATGACTAAAAGCTAATATTCGGTAATAGGTATTAGCTATGTACTATCTTGTGGTGTTCTTCAGTTTAGTAACTTAAGAGTGCTTTCTTTGACTAAGCTGATTTACCTGTGGACAAGGGCAAATGCTAAATACAAGAGAACTTTGATAAGCACATTGATATACTTTGAATTTGTTCCGTAGCGATATGTAGGTAGGGCTTGAAGTAGTATCTGGATTTTCAGGAGCTAAGTAAAACTAAAAGGTTAATTAGAGCGTGTAATTGGAGGGATAACAAATCTGCTATGTCAATCTAATGACCTAGTGGTGTTTAGGTAACAGATTTAGTTCATTACCTCATTTATGGACTAACGCATATACTCTATCCTGCCAATAAAACTAAGAATTAGCATATTTGGTGAAAAAATTTATCAATATTATCGTCTATAGTCAGCTAATAAATCATATTAAATATTATCTTAAACATAGAATAAAGGCATAAACATCATAAGTTTAGTTGTTTCTAAGGATTGGTAATTACTGTTTTTTACACTTTGTTTGTATTCTGGAGTAGGTCTCTTGAGCTGAAAGGTTGCCTGAGGCTAGAACTACGAAAAAATAAACATAAAAGGTGTAGACGTCATGCTTAAATTGAAATTTATAAAAAGAAATTTAAAAGAATTAAATGATAAAGGCCACTTTAGTAAGTCTTTAACCAAAAAAATTGCAGGCGGTAATACGGACGGTATTGTGACTACCACACATAGTGTCGCTGATCCTGATCCAGAACCTAAACTATAGAATTGTCAGTAATGAATGTAAGAAAGACATTATTAGGGTGCTTCACTGCATATTCTTTAATGGCCTCTGCTTCTACTTCACCATCTTTTATCATTGAAGTAGAGCCTCCAAGGATTGAACTCGTGTACGCATATGAAAATGCTATTGCTTTTGAGTTTTTAGCTTCGGAAAATGTAGAAGTTTTTGAAGGAGATATTTTAATTAAGTATCTCAATGAAAAAAAAGAAGAAAAAAAAATAATAGCTACATCGCCGAGTTTAGTTAAATGGGCAAGACAGCATAGCTTTGATCAACAAGGTTTCAGTTCTGGTGATTTACTTATGAAATTGAAGAGCAGGACGATTTATGGTGTTATCAGGATGCCTGACAATGCAGATGAAAGTTTCAAAGTTGGACAATTGGTAACATTATGTAACAGAGGGATATCTGCGAACGTTATTATCCAGAGCAAAGAAAAAGGAAACTATACATTTATAGCTAAAGATGTTTCATTTGAGTGGCAATCAAAGATCGACATCAATATTATGGATGAC
Organism: Pseudoalteromonas piscicida; assembly: GCF_002208135.1. NCBI lineage: Bacteria > Pseudomonadati > Pseudomonadota > Gammaproteobacteria > Alteromonadales > Pseudoalteromonadaceae > Pseudoalteromonas > Pseudoalteromonas piscicida. The sequence continues at coordinate 4,054,640 of NZ_CP021646.1, read as the reverse complement.
AACCGTGGTTGTGTGTGACTTTTGTTGCGTTAGTTAGCATATTGTTTCAATAGTTATCTTTTGGTTCTTTTAAACTTTCTTTATTTTGCGCTATGTAACTATTGAGTTATTGAACTTATCGGGTAGAATGACTAAGTGGATATTTATGGCTAAAAGTAAATAATGAACGAAGTTAGTTTTTCAAGGAGAGTTAGAGAAGTTCGATTTGGTGAGTGGGTTTTGGACCCAAAATCACAAAGAATATTTGATGGTGAAGTAGCCAGAGAATTGGAACCTCTTATCTTTAAACTGCTTTGTTATTTTATTGTTAACCACGAGACAATCGTAACACGGCAAGACCTCGTTGAGCGTGTTTGGTGTCAGCGCTATGTAGATGATAATGCAATCAATCGTGCCATGTCTGAACTAAGAAAGATTTTACGTTCAAACAAGCAGCAAGGTCTAGTGGTTAAAACGCACTATAGTAAAGGTTATAGTTTTTTCCTTGAGCCTGAAATCATTTATTTCGAAAGCACATCCGAGTCTTACCCCCACGATAGTACGCCAAAAACCTCTCTCCCTCGCACGACATTTGTTTTCTATTTTGTACTTGCCATGCTAATCGCAAGTCTGGTCTTCTTTTTTATATCGTTTGAAACACGTGATGTAGATGTGAGAGAAGTTAGTGTTGATGAGAAAACGATTTCCTGGCTTGAAGGTAGCTACAACTCGATCATTATACACCCATCTGAACGATTTCTTGCTTTTGAATTTACTCCGAAAGGGGAAGAGTTTTCTAGTGTTATCGTTAGAGACTTAGTGACAAACCAAGAAAATAAGCTTTCACATCCGAATGTTAATCTTTCGCCTTCAGGTTGGTCTTTAAAGTCGAGCGAGCTTTTCGTCAAAAAGATTAGAAACAACCAATGTGAAATTTGGAAAATTGACTTAGAGGATAAGGAAAAGTCTCAAAAGTTTATTATGAATTGTGATGAACGACAGCGTGTAATGGTCGGAATAAGCAATGAAACAGTAATATATTCTAAGTTTGGCTATAGAAATAATAATAACTTATCCACAGTAGTGATTAGAGATATAAAGTCAGGTGAAGAATACCAGATCACTTCTCCGGGTCTTAGTTCATTTGGAGATAACTTTCTTTATTTTGATGAACTGGCCAAAAAGGTATACTTTGAGCGAGTGCAGTTTGGTTTCACGGAGTTAATGGTAACAGACATTGAAGGTACAGAGGTAAAAAGTTTATATAAAACAGAAGGAAGAATATGGAGGGTGAGCTACGACAAAGAGAGTAACTCAATATCGTGGTTTGATAATATCGATCAAGCTATGGTCTACTTCTCTTTGAATAAGCTTTCTGTATCAAAAGTCGAAGAGTTAGAGAAAAAAAGCGCTTACTCGCTCGCGTATAATTTGAGTAATAACAAGATTATAGCGGTGAGTGTTCCATACTCTTTTGATATTTATGATTTCGATTTGCAAGAAAGGAAATTCAGCCCTCTTAACGTGAGTAAAGAAGATGAATTTAAGGCGATCTACAAGGGCGAATTCAATGCTTATCTTGAAAAACACAGCAATGGGTCTAAAGAGTTAATACTCACAGGTTCTGGAGTTGACCGCGGGGAGCCTTGGATGGTAGGAAATGTTTTAGACTTTGATCTTGATGAGAAATCACAAACGGTACTCTTACTATATAAGGGGTCGTTTAAGGTATATGACTTAATAACTCGAGAATTGCGAGCCGAGGTTACACTAAAAAACTATCCAATAAGTATTGGATTTAAATCTAAAAATGTTGTTTTTGGTTTAATAAAGAATGACAAGTTGAGACAAAACCAAGCATTTCTCTATGACCTAAATGCTATGAAAATGATTCTTTTACCCTTAGAAAAGGTGAGTTGGTTTTCCCCCTATAAGAATGGAAGTTATGTATATGTCGATGTCGAAGGAAGTGTCTGGGTCAAAGAGAGTGATGGGAGTACTAAAAATGTAGCCAACATAACAAAAAGCTATTTTAAAGATTCTTTTGCATTAAGGGAAGGTGAACTATTTCACTCGGACGGAAAGAACATATTTAAATATAGATTTGAATTGGGTGATTTTAAACCTGAACTCATCTCATCCGAACTACCTAAGAATATGTTTATTAATGATATATATATACTTCAGGGAAGTTCAAAGCTAATTTTAGATATTGTCAGTGTATCTTCAAATTCACTAATTTATGCAGATACTAGTCGAGGAGGAGACTAATACTTACGGCTGTTCTGGTTGTAACTTTTGTTCCATACCTTTCCTTGATGGCGCAGCCTTTTGAATAGTTTAGGCAAGCCCCACCTAGGGTGACGTTCAACCAACGCGAGCAGTGCGTCGATAACGTCATCATCTGATGGCCGTCTATGTTTGTAATAACAAAACTGAGCGGCTTAGCCCTGCTGTAACTCCACCCAATTTAGTACAGCTATTTCGTAGAATTTTATGCAGCCTCAAGATAGCCAATTGGTGTCATATCGCCAAGTGAATCATGTGGTCGCTCATAATTATAAATATCTAACCACTCATCAGTGATTTCACGTACTTCTTGCAGTGACTCAAACAAGTATAAATCGAGCACTTCTTCACGATAACTTCGGTTAAACCTTTCCACAAAACCATTCTGGTAAGGACTGCCTGGCTCTATAAATTCCAACTTGATGTCATTTTTTATTGCCCAATCTTCGAGTGCCGCTGAAGTAAATTCTGGGCCATTGTCCACTCTAATCTGCTTTGGTTTACCGCGCCAAGCAATAATTTGTTGTAGCGTTCTAATAACTCGTTCAGAAGTTAAGCTTGTATCGACCTCAATCGCCAGTGCTTGTCGGTTGAAATCATCCAGCACATTCAGTGTTCTAAAACGATGTCCATAGCTTAATGCGTCACTCATAAAGTCCATTGACCACGATTCATTATGTTGTGTCGGTGCGCTTAATGGTTCAGGTGTTCTTGTTGGAACACTGCGCTTTCCCTTACGTCTCAAGTTTAGTTTTAGCATGTTGTAAACGCGTTCAACACGCTTTTTATTCCACGGCTTACCTTTATTGCGAAGCCTTTTGAATAGCTTAGGCAGCCCCCACCTAGGATGGCGCTCTACCAGCGCAAGTAATGCGTCGATAACGTCATCATCTAACGGCCGTTTATGTTTGTAGTAAAAAGCTGAGCGGCTTAGCCCTGCCATTTCACAAGCAAATGCGACGCTGACATTAAATTGAGTTCTTAAATGCTCAACCCAAGCCCTGCGCCTACTTGTTTTTACTGCTTTTTTGCGATGATATCCTCAAGCATCGAGTGCTTTAGGCTAAGCGTTGCAAACATATCTTTTAGCTTACGGTTTTCTTCTTCAAGCTCTTTAAGTCGCTTAACGTCTGAAGCTTCCATCCCGCCATATTTTGAGCGCCATTTATAAAACGTACTTTGGCCGATACCATGTTTGCGGCAAATTTCTGGCACAGGAATACCTGACTCAGCTTCCTTGATCATGCTGACAATTTGGGTTTCGGTGAACTTGCTTTTTCTCATCGTAAATTTTCCTATTTTAGTTAATGGAAAATTCTACTTATAAACTGTTTCATTTTTTGGGGGAGTTACACTGCGCCTACTTGTTTTTACAGCTTTTTTGCAATGATATCCTCAAGCATCGTGTGCTTTAAGCTCAGCGTTGCAAACATATCTTTTAGCTTACGGTTTTCTTCTTCAAGCTCTTTAAGTCGCTTAACGTCTGAAGCTTCCATCCCGCCATATTTTGAGCGCCATTTATAAAACGTACTCTGGCCAACACCATGTTTACGACATATCTCATGTTAAGGAAAGTGGGCTTAGTCATAGTACCAATATTTATTGTTTACTTTACCGCGGTTGGAGTTAAGGGCTGTGCAAAGCTTCTTCGCTATCTAAATCACATACTATATGTATGTCACATGGTACAGCCATACCGTTGTTGAATACCCATTCGAAGAGCTTTTCACATCCAGAAATCAATCTATACTTACCATCAGAGTCTGTATCTAGAATAATACCAGTCCCAATTCTTGATGAACTAGATTCTATATTTTTTATTAAACGCATGATCTTCTTGTTGATACTTCTCCAATTGTCGGTATTGCGGTCTGAAGTATTTAGGACAACATCTTTCCCCACAAGGATCCCATTTTGCAAAGGGAAAAGTTTTTTAACCGTATCTATGTTAATTTGATGCTGGATGATTTTCTCTGCAACTTCATCTGGTATTACACCCACTCGGACACCTTGATGATCGCGTTGAATTGACGATATTTGACTCATTTTTATCGCTTCCTTTCTGAGTTTTACGATAACATCCGTATTAGGAAGGTTTTTTTCTTTAAACATACTTATCAAGTGCTTAATTTCCGCATACTATTGTAAAAACATTTTTTTCATGTAGCGAAAAGTGACAAATAAACTTTTTACCAGCTCGGATATTGCTGGATAAATTTTCAACTATTTCTAATTCGAGTAGGCATTTTTTTGTATCTAACATCACTAGTTTTGCTGCTTCAAAACCAAAGTATTTACCAACGTATTTGTAGATAGCTTTAAACAAGCTTTCTTTAGCTGAAAATAACAGTGTAATTGACTCTATGTCGCTA
>NZ_CP021646.1:1917500-2105000 GCF_002208135.1 Pseudoalteromonas piscicida | reverse complement strand
ACAGCACTGTGCAAAATCGTAAGATGACGTATACGGTGTGACACCTGCCCGGTGCCGGAAGGTTAATTGATGGGGTTAGCTTAGGCGAAGCTCTTGATCGAAGCCCCGGTAAACGGCGGCCGTAACTATAACGGTCCTAAGGTAGCGAAATTCCTTGTCGGGTAAGTTCCGACCTGCACGAATGGTGTAACCATGGCCACGCTGTCTCCACCCGAGACTCAGTGAAATTGAAATCGCAGTGAAGATGCTGTGTACCCGCGGCTAGACGGAAAGACCCCGTGAACCTTTACTACAGCTTGGCACTGAACATTGACCCTACATGTGTAGGATAGGTGGGAGGCTTTGAAGCGCAGACGCTAGTTTGTGTGGAGCCGACCTTGAAATACCACCCTTGTAGTGTTGATGTTCTAACTTAGGCCCCTGAATCGGGGTTGAGGACAGTGCCTGGTGGGTAGTTTGACTGGGGCGGTCTCCTCCCAAAGAGTAACGGAGGAGCACGAAGGTTTGCTAAGTACGGTCGGACATCGTACGGTTAGTGTAATGGTAGAAGCAAGCTTAACTGCGAGACAGACACGTCGAGCAGGTACGAAAGTAGGTCATAGTGATCCGGTGGTTCTGAATGGAAGGGCCATCGCTCAACGGATAAAAGGTACTCCGGGGATAACAGGCTGATACCGCCCAAGAGTTCATATCGACGGCGGTGTTTGGCACCTCGATGTCGGCTCATCACATCCTGGGGCTGAAGTCGGTCCCAAGGGTATGGCTGTTCGCCATTTAAAGTGGTACGCGAGCTGGGTTTAGAACGTCGTGAGACAGTTCGGTCCCTATCTGCCGTGGGCGTTTGAGAATTGAGAGGGGCTGCTCCTAGTACGAGAGGACCGGAGTGGACGAACCGCTGGTGTTCGGGTTGTGATGCCAATTGCATTGCCCGGTAGCTACGTTCGGAATCGATAACCGCTGAAAGCATCTAAGCGGGAAGCGAGCCTCGAGATGAGTTCTCACTTTGACTTAGAGTCAACTGAAGGGCCGTTGAAGACTACAACGTTGATAGGCGAGATGTGGAAGTGCTGTGAGGCATTAAGCTAACTCGTACTAATTACCCGTGAGGCTTAACCATACAACGCCAAAATGGTTTATAAGCGACAGAAGTTAATAGACTAAAGTAGACAAAAGAATTTAATAAGCTTTTTCCGGATTTAAGAATTAAACAAGGTGACCAACCTCAGCGGTATCGCGAAATCGGTTCACCTTGCGCAAATGGAATGCTCGTGCGAGGCACGATGTCATTAGACATTTGCCCCCAGTTTTCCTGGTGACTATAGCGTTTTGGAACCACCTGACCCCATGCCGAACTCAGAAGTGAAACAAAACAGCGTCGATGATAGTGTGGATTACCCATGTGAAAGTAGAACATCGCCAGGGCCAAATTTAATATAAAAATAAAAACTAAAAACAGTATTTTCCTGATGACCATAGCGTTTTGGAACCACCTGACCCCATGCCGAACTCAGAAGTGAAACAAAACAGCCGAAGGGTCGGCCCCGGTCAATGATAGTGTGGATTACCCATGTGAAAGTAGAACATCGTCAGGGCCAATTAGAGAAACCCGCTGCAGCAATGCGACGGGTTTTTTGCTATGTGCGATTAAAAAAACCTCGCAAGCCAATCAACACATCGCGAGGTAAACTCGCTCCTACCACAGTATCAGCACAGTGCAACATGGTAGGAGATGTATGGACTCCTCTCCCTTAACGGGAGAGTACGGTATAAAGATATTGCAAAACACTTTTATGATGCCGCGGGCGAAAACTTATACCAATCCATCTTAACTTTTCCCACCTCTATCCAGTCACGTTGACACATTTTAACCACTCGTTTTGTACATGATACAAAGTCATTCCAAGCCTCACTACAACTCTCAACGTAACCGTCGCCTAAACCACACCTAGCAGCAGGATGTTATCAACTTATAAAGTAAAGCTCTGATCTCAATTCGGAGTGGAACATGCCTAAACACAAGACCGCGCAGCAATGGCTGCAACTTTTCGAACAGCAGGAGCTTAGTGGGTTGTCTGTTAGTGACTTCTGCACGCAACACAACCTCAGTATCAAGTCTTTTTATAATCGCCGAAGCAAAATTCGTAAGCAAACACCTCCTCAGTCATCTTTTGTTGCCGCTAAGCCTGCAGCACCTGAGTCAGTTTCCCCACCTGAGTTGTTGCAACTCAAACATGGCCAGAGCACGGTATTGCTGCCATCAACAACAGATACCCTTTGGCTCGCAGCACTGCTGAAGGCATTGTCATGATCTGCTGGCAAAATAAAGTGGTTTACTTACATCGCCAGCCGGTCGACTTTCGTAAATCCATCAATGGACTTGCGGCGATTGTTGAGCAAGCAATGGCAACGTCCGCAATGACGGGTAACGTCTTTGCCTTTTGCAATAAAAGTAAGGACAAGCTGAAGGTGCTTTATTGGGATAAAACCGGTTTTGCACTGTGGTACAAACGCCTCGAAAAAGACAAGTTTAAATGGCCAGACAAAGAAGACGATGACGTCATTACGCTGACTGCCGAGCAGTGGCAATGGCTACTGTCAGGCTTGTCCGTCATTGCTCATAAGCCACTCAGTTATGGTTATAACGTATGATCATAACAGCGACTTTTTGAACGTAAAATAATCTAAGTTATTAATTTAAAAACAGTTAATCTGCTGGTAAAGTAACACTCATGCAAAACGAACTTGATGTATTACGCCAGCAGTTAGCGAAGCAAGAAGAGATCATTGCTCAGCTTCAGGCACGTAATAACTACCTCGAAGAACAATTCATACTGGCCCAGCAAAAACGCTTCGGGGCCAGCAGTGAGTCGCATCCGGCGCAAGCTGACTTGTTCAATGAAGCCGAAACGCTGGTTGAAGAGGTGCCAGAGCAAGACGTTGAAACCATCGAATATCAGCGTAAAAAGCCAACGCGCCAGCCTCTGCCAAAAGACCTCCCCCGCGAGCGTGTTGTCCATGACATCGACAACAAACAGTGTGGCTGTTGTGGCGGTGAGCTGCACAAAATGGGCGAGGATGTGAGCGAAAAACTGGAGTTTATCCCGGCCCAAGTCAAAGTCATTGAACATGTCAGGCCAAAATATAGTTGCCGACAGTGTGAAAAAACGCAAACCCAGATCAGGATAGTGCAAGCACCTGTACCACCTAGTCCAATCCCGAAAGGCATTGCCACGGCGAGTTTGCTCAGCCAGATCATCACCAGCAAATATCAGTACGGTTTACCGCTGTATCGGCAGGAAAGCCTGTTCAAACAATATGGTATCGCGCTTTGCAGACGCACCATGGCAGACTGGATGATCCGCTGTGCCAGTTTATTCAAACCACTCTACGACAGGCTGCACGACGTGTTGCTACAGCAACCGGTGATACAGGCCGATGAAACCACGGTTAAGGTGGTGAAAGAAGACAAACAAACTAATTACATGTGGCTGTATTGCAGCGGCACGGACTCGCCTGCGCCAGAGGCAAGCATCCCCAATATCGCCCTGTTCGACTATCAGAATAGTCGCGCGGGTCGCTGTCCTGTGGCATTTTTAAAGGGCTACAACGGCTATCTGCAAGTTGATGGTTATGCAGGTTACGAACAAACACAAGCGACACTGGTTGGTTGCTGGGCACACGCAAGACGCAAGTTCAAAGAAGCTGCGGATGCGCAGGCCAAAGGTAAAACCGGCAAGGCGAACTGGGCGCTCAACCATATTCAAAAACTATATCGGGTTGAAACAGCAATAAAGGGCATGAGTCTTCAAGAAAAACAAGCAACGAGAGAAAAACAAAGCACACCGCTGCTGGCACAGTTTAAAACCTGGTTAGAAAAATCAGCACAAACAGTGGTACCGAAATCGAAGCTAGGCGAGGCTATCCACTACACGCTAAGACAATGGCCGAAACTTATTCGCTACCTCGACGACGGACACCTAAAGATAGACAATAACCGGGCAGAACGCGCTATTAAACCGTTCGTCATAGGCCGAAAAAACTGGCTGTTTAGCTTCACCACAAGTGGCGCTGAGAGTAGCGCAATCCTTTACAGCGTGATCGAGACAGCCAGAGCAAATGGCCTCACGCCATTCGACTATGTGATGCATTGTTTAAACGAACTTGCTCAACCAGACTGTGATATCAACAGTTTACTGCCTTGGAATGTTAAGCTCTAGGTGTGGTTCGCTGCACGCTCACCTCTCAACAATATCTTCATAACCTTTGAAACAACGATTCGCTAAATGATGCTGACGCAGCCAACTCCATACTTGCTCTATTGGGTTCAGCTCTGGTGAATAAGGAGGGAGTTTGATAATGGAGACATTATCAATATCAGTTACCAGTGATCCCTGATGCCATCCTGCACCGTCCATTAACACAACAGCATGCCGTCCAGGTGCTGTCTTCTCAGATATTTGTTGCAAATGCTGTTTCATGACACTCATATTCACCCATGGTGTGATGAGTGCTTCAGTCTGTCCTGTTGAAGGGCACACAGCGCCAAATAGATAAGCATAATCAAACTGTTGTTGTTTGACTGCTCTAGGCCGGGTTCCCTTTTTTGCCCAAAGGCGTGTCGTGGTGTTTTGCTGACCAAATCTGGCCTCGTCTTGAAACCAGATATCCACGTCATTCAGGTTGATAAATAGCGGGATCGTTTTGATCAATTCCGTTTGCAGTTTTTTTAAAGTCCTGCTGAACTTGTTCGGACTGTTTCGGGTGGCGAGAGCGGCTAGTTATCCAGCTAAAGCCTAATTTTTCCAATAATTTATAAATCGCATTAGGGTGGTAAGAGACGTTAAATTCATCTTCAATGTATTGCTTTATACGATACCCTGTCAGCCTACCACCGTTGTCATTTTGACTGTATTTTTCAATATACTGGCACAGTTGTTTCTGTTGCGCATCGTTTAAATAACAACGTTTACCGATAGGTTTTTTAGCGTCAAGGCCAGTGAGCCCCTCGTTAAGGTAGCGCTTCACCCACTCATTTACCATTCTTCTGCTGACATGCAGCATGGCAGCAATTTGTGTTTTATTGTGGTTATCACGGTAGTGCGCGACCGCTAAATAACGGATCTTTTTACGCGCGTCTTTTTCTGATTTAGCTAACTTGAAAAGTTCGACAGAAGTATGAGTATTCAAAGTTTATTTGTCAGTTGGAAAATAAATACAATTAGATCACAAATCATTACTTAATGGTATGACTCTCTATTGAAAAAAATGAGAACATCCTACTTCGTAGCGAGCCAGGGCCAAATAAGAGGTTGATGAAAAGCGTGCATCCATGAACTTCATCGACATTCGAACATCCATGTACATCAAAACCCTTTGCAGCAATGCAACGGGTTTTTTCTATGTGCGATTTAAAAAACCTCGCGAGGTAAACTCGCTCCTACCACAGCATAAGCACAGTGCAATATGGTGGGAGGTGGTTTATCCGCCGATGGCTTGCAATGAAGTTCTGGCAAAAAAACATGTACATCAAAGCCCGTTTCAACACTCGCTCCCACCAGATACACAGCGTTAATTCTCATTTAAGTTTTGTATTCTTTCTTTAATTTTAGTGCTAGAAATTCCTTGGGTATAAGGGATATAAACGACCCGAATATTGTGTGGTGCTAAAGCTGTTTCCAATGCCTGCCAGCGGGGTGTGTGTTGCCATTCATCACCACATATCACAAGGTTTACTCTTTGCTGTATGATCCAATTGGCTGCTCGCTCAGTATCAGCCATTGGTGCACCGACTAAAACCGCTTTATCTACGCATGCTAATGCCTTAACAATACTTAAGCGCTCGTCTTGCTCCATTACTGGCGCTCGCCCCTTACTTTTTAACGCAAAAGCATCCGGTGCGACCCCAACAACTAAGTAGTCTCCGTGTGATTTCGCTAACGACAAATACGTTAAGTGACCAGGATGAAGCAGGTCAAAATAACCAAGCGCTAAAACACGGCGCATCTGCAGTGAGCTCATTTGTTGCTGTACGAACTGCATAAGATTCTTTAAAAGACTGTCATGCGGCTTGAATTTTATTAGCACCTTAAGCATGGCATGCATTTTTTTGAAGTTGCCTTTTTTCCACTCAGTGTAGAGGTGAGAGTAGGCATAACAGTAATATAAGTAGGAATCTTGAATAATATTCGGGGCGCAGACGATGGTATCAAAATTTGCGTCAGGTATTTCCCATTCCAGCCCATATAATGCTTGTAAAATTTGTTCTGGATACTGGGGATAACAAATTTCTCCAGCGGTTGAGCTGATGCTCACAACTTGGATGGGAGAGAAACGCGTTACCCTATTCCAAGTAAAAGGTATGTCTTGCATCCATAAACCTGATATTGTGTCTCCAGTGCTTTGCTCTGTGGCATAACCGCAAAGGTCAAGCACCAAGCCTGATTGGTGGCGAAAACATCGAGGGTTTATAAGTCCATAGGATTGCGCTTCTTCCAGCCAGCCAAGGTGCTGTAAATGTTCGATTGCGCTTTCCATGTGAGACCAGTCGATACCAATATCAATATCTTTATCATTTGCTAAGAGTTGACCTTCACGCTCTAACCCAAGTAAAGTACCAGCCGTAGGGAAAGCGTAAAACCCTGCTTCTTTTAAAGATGACAAAGTTTGTAGTAATAAGTGCAATGTGTTCTCAGGTGTTAGTTTATTTGAACTAGGGTTATCGTGCACTGGTACTGCGGATGATTGAACTTCAGCTATATTTGTCACTGAGTCATTCTGTAAGCGCCATCCTAAAGCTTGATAGAAAGTATGGGCGGCTATAGCTAGTTGTCGGTTTTGTTGATAGCTCCGCGCGAGAATATAGTAGCAATCAGGTACATCTGGGTGTTTATTTCGCAGTACTTCAAGTTGTTTTATCCACTCACTTCCTGCTTGTCTTCGCTGCGCTAATTGTGCGAGATATAATATGACTTGTTGAGTGGGCTGCTCTTGATAAAGCTGCTGAAATGCTTGCTCTGCCGCTTGGTCTTGGCCTGAAGTGAAATACTCAATGGCCTGTGCTATCTTTTTATTACGTTGTGACTGTGTAATTGCTTTGTTTTTATGCATTGAGTAAATACCTTGTAGCGCTGTTTTAGATTTTATAGTCATAGAGTCCATCTTTTTGGGCTTGTGTATCCTTAGACATTTTGCTAACCAATAGAAGCTCCACTATGATCACTTTAAATCAGGAAATCGGAGAGCGAAAGTGCTACCAGTCTTAATTGTTGTTTCTACCCTGACAGTACTCTCCCTGATGAATTGTTTAAGACATTGCAGGTTATTCAAGATTTAAGCATCTCCAACCCAACACAAGCAACTCGGGTATATGAAGCTTCATTACCAAAACTTCCAGCGCAGCCCTCTAAAGGGATCTATGAATTACATCGTGCCGGTTTAGAGGCGGCAATTAAAACAAACGATACTGTCATAATACGTGAAATAGTAGCGCTATTTTCCGAAAATTCTGAGTGGCTTACGTATTTGCAGTCTGAGAAAGGGCAAATTGCAAATTACCTCGCGGTTTATTATCGGCGTATCGGTAAGCCGGAACTTGCGCAAAAAAACTATGAATGTGCACTTACGTATTCAACTCACGAGCAAAGGTCGTTTATCGTTAATAACCTCTCTGTTTTATATCGAACAACAGGGCAGTTAGAAGAAGCAATCAGTATTTTAGCGCCGACATTGTCTGAGGTGAAAGACGAACAACTGGAAGCGGCACTTAACAATAATTTAGCTAATGTTTATTTTGATATGCGCGAATATCAGCATGCTGCAAGACTATATAGGCAAGCTTTCCTTTATCACCAAAAAGCTGAGCAATCATACGAGGCGAGTTATACGGGGCTAAATCTATTAAATGTCTATTTGCTTGCTAATCAGTGGAAAAACTATAAGCGCTATATGAATACGGTGAAAACTCAGATAAGTGCAGCAAAGGATAAAGAATTATCGATTGTGTTTACTTGGCAGGAATTAATTTTTCAAAAAAGTAGGAATGGTATACAGCCAAAAGCAGAGCAAGTTGAGTTTCTTATTTCGACTTTACCCATGTTGATCCAAAGTGATTACGGCAGCAATATGGAGAAATATGTTTATACCTTGCAGATCCCAGAGTTGTTAGCATCTTACAATGCTTTGGTGTCAGAACAGCAAAAAGCGCGAGCCAGTGTGTCGATGAATGCGTCAATATTGGGAGTTGCGCTATCGTGGTGTAAGTGAAAACCCATCATAAAAACACCATTTCCACAGTAAGTCACTAGACGGTTTATTCTTCTACCTTGCGGTGAAGGATTTAGCTAGGTCATGCCTAATAAATAATGCGGGCCTTTGACTCAACCATAATAGAGTAAAGTCAAAGGTAACGAATAAATTGACGACTAGAAAGTCCACGCTAGATGTAGCTGGGGAACAGATTCATTGGTATCTGTGCCAAGTTTGTTACGCCAATATTGCCATTCAACACCTAACATTAACTGATTGTCAGGCATACCTACCGCGTTGCCTAGATCCCATTGTAGAATTGGCTGCGCGAGCAACCAGCCTTTTACGTCATTACCCAACTCGTTCTCTCGCTCGCCAATATATTCTACGTGACCTGTAAGGTAGAACTTTTGCTCGCCAATTGTAAAGGGGTAACCCCAAGCGAGATCTATCATCCAGCTATCACTTTCTTTAGGCGCACCGCCATGACTAATACCTTGGCTATCGTCTTGATAAAGTGTGAAGGTAGAAGAGAAAAAATTGAACCCTTCAAAATTCCAATTTACTTTGACACCAGGCAAGTATTTCATCACCTTAGCGTCTCCGGCTGCATTGAAACCCATTGTTAAGCTAACGTCAGCTATGGCGTCGAAAGAAGACTTAAAGCCTGCAATCTTTGACATCGACAAGCTCGAATACCACTCTCCATAAAAGTCACCGTCTTGGTAACCATCACTAAGGTCATCTTTGCTGTAATCGATAAAGAAGAAATTATCGCCGTAGCGATATCCAGACGCATGTTGTAATGAGTAAATCGTTGCCGTTGCTTCGCTTCTGCTAAACGGGTTTTTGAAATCACCGTGGTTTATATGTAGTTGTGTTGTACTCCAATCAGCAGCATAACCAAATGTGCTAAAAGCGAGTGAGGAGGAAATGATGAGTGTGTTGATTTTCATTTATTAATTCGGATAGCGTTAAAAATGAAAGTATAACAAAAGCGCCCAAAGTTGGGCGCGTAAACCGAATAAATTATGCTTTATTTCTTCTTAGGCAGATAACGGTAATGGCGGTGAAAGCCAAAATGAAACAGTAATAAGAAGAACTAGATACGTCCCAAGGGCTGATTTTAAACGTGGCCCCGAGTAGCAGTGCTTGTGCACCATAGGGTAAAGAGCCTTGCATAACACAAGCAAAAATATCTAATAAGCTTGCCGAACGCTTAGCTGAGATCTTTCCATCTTCAGCCAGTTTTTTAGCAACAGGGCCTGCAACTATGATACTTACTGTGTTATTTGCGATACACAAGTTACTTGTTAACACGAGTGCTGCAATACCCAGTTGATCAGCAACTTGACGGTGCCATTTCGCGATAATGCTGGTAATTTTTTGGATCTGTTTGGCTAAAAAATCTAGGCCGCCATTGATACGAATAAATTCAGATAAACCACCAATAAACATCGACAGCAAGAAAATCTCCTGCATATCACTAAAGCCTTTATAGATATCGTTTAAGAATGCAGCGCCTTGATAGTCACCGACAAAACCCATACAGCCGGCAAACACAATACCACTAAAGAGCACAACAAAGACATTGATACCAATCACCGCCAAGACCAAAATAAATGCGTATGGTAAAACTAATAACCAATCAAACGGCTTGGTTTCTACAACCTGCGGCTCTGGGGTTAAAAACACCAATAGTAAAACAGTCAGCAGTGCAGCTGGCAGGGCTATTTTAAGATTCTCTCTAAATTTATCTTTCATTTCACAGCCTTGCGTTCGCGTTGCTGCAATTGTGGTATCAGAAATAATGGATAAGTTATCGCCAAACATTGCGCCCGAAACGATGGTACCAGCCATAAGTGCTGGATCAATTCCAGTTTTCATCGCGACGGCAACAGCAATAGGTCCAATCGCACCAATTGTGCCCATGGAGGTTCCCATTGCGGTAGAGACAACTGCAGAAATAAGGAACAAGCCGGGCAATAGAAATGCCGGAGGAATAAGAGACAAACCTGCGTTAACCACAGCGTCAACTCCGCCTGTGGCACTTGCAACCGCAGAGAAAGCACCTGCTAATAAATAGATGAGGCACATGGTGATGATGTTGCTGTGTCCCGCACCTTGAATAAAAGTTTCGACACTGCGGTTGATGGTATCTTTATTAAGTAAAAAAGCGAGAACGATGGCTGGTAAAATCGCGACAGGAGCCTTTAATTGATAAAACGCATAGTCAACGCCCTGCGATTGCAAATACAATCCTGCGCCAAGAAAAATCCCTACAAAGGTCAACAACGGCAACAATGATAGTTTCGCCTTTGTTTGATTGTAATTTGGTTGCATAGCACTCCCCATCAATAAAGCACAGCCAATAGTCAGCTGTAAAGCCGCATAACACACCTAATATGAAAATTTCTCAATCCCACTAGGTGAGCGAGCGCGGCAGTTTATATGTTTAGACGTCTAAAGTCTAATATTTTATTATTTTCAACTTAACTGACTATGACACACAGATACGGTAAACTCTACTCCCGCAAAAACGCATTTCTATTATCCGGTTAGCCATCGTTGCTGCCTTGTGGATAATCAACATCGCAAATGAAAGGGTGACGTATGACAAGAATAGGTATTTACGGTGCGAATGGCAGAATGGGGTTGGCATTGATTGAAGCCTGTTATCTGTCTCAACAAGTAGAGCTGGCCAATGCTTTTGTACGAGCTAATTCGCAATACCTTGATAAAGCAATTAATCAATTGCAGCCTAAGGCAGACGCAAATATCTGTTTTAGCTCTGAGCAAAGTACGCTTAACAATGTTGATGTATTGATAGACTTCACTTTGCCTGAGGGCATGAAGCAACATTTATCAGCTGCAATTGCTGCTAAAAAGCCGATGGTGATCGGTACTACAGGGCTGACAGCAAGCGACATGGCGCTGTTGGTAGAAGCTGCAAAAGATATCCCAATTGTGTTTTCTCGCAACTATAGCGTTGGCATTAACCTGCTACTTAACTTGGTACAAACAGCTGCACAAAAGCTGGCTGACGACATGGATATTGAAATTTTCGAAGCGCACCATCGCAACAAAATCGACGCGCCCTCAGGAACTGCGCTCGCTATCGGAGAGGCGATTGCAGAAGCAAAAGGCTGGCAACATGATGATGTTGCGGTTTACGACCGAAGTCAGAGCCATGAAGCGAAATCTCAACAAGAGATCGGTTACTCGGTCCTCAGAGCGGGTGATATAGTAGGTGAACATACCGCTTATTTCGCGACAATGGGGGAAAGGCTTGAATTAACACATAAAGCAGCGTCGAGATTGACCTTCGCATCAGGTGCTGTAAGGGCTGCGCAGTGGCTAAAAGATAAACCAGCAGGCCTTTATGATATGCAAGATGTGCTAGATTTAAAGAAGTAAGTATAACATTTTGAGGCTTTAAAGAAAAAAAAGAGTTTAATGGCCTATTTTTATAGTTTTTGTGATTTATATTAGACGAAAAGGCATTCATGCTGTAGACTATAACGAATTTGCCAAAATTTTAATAACTGCGTGTTACCAAGCGCTTTGTAGACGGGATGTTGAGCGTTTTGCTTTCGCCCGTTTTTTACTATTAGGAGGTTAACTTGACTAAATCCGCTCTGTTAGTCCTTGAAGACGGCACGGTGTTTCGCGGCACTGCTATCGGTGCTGACGGTATGTCAGTCGGTGAGGTGGTATTCAATACGTCAATGACGGGGTATCAAGAGATCTTAACGGATCCTTCATACGCGGAACAAATCGTTACGCTTACTTACCCACATATCGGCAACACCGGTACTAACAGCGAAGATGAGGAAGCGGACAAGATCTGGGCAAAAGGCCTAGTGATCCGTGACTTACCACTGCTTGCGAGTAATTTCCGTAACGAACAATCATTGAGTGATTACTTGAAAGAACGCAATATCTTAGGGATCGCAGATATTGATACTCGTAAACTAACTCGCATTTTACGTGATAAAGGCGCTCAAAACGGCTGTATCATCGCAGGTGACGAAGTAGACGAGCAAAAAGCGCTAGAAGCGGCGCAAGCATTCCCTGGCTTGAAAGGGATGGATTTAGCAAAAGTAGTAACAACCGAATCTCAGTTTGAATGGCGTGAATCAAGCTGGACTTTAGGCGAGGGCTTTAAAACGCTTTCTGCTGAAGAAGAAAAATTCCATGTTGTTGCGTACGATTTTGGTGTGAAAAAGAACATTCTTAGAATGTTAGTTGATAGAGGCTGTAAGTTAACCGTTGTTCCAGCAGAAACCTCCGCTGCTGACGTACTTGCATTAAACCCTGATGGTATCTTCCTATCAAACGGCCCTGGCGACCCTGAGCCATGTACTTACGCCATTGAAGCAATCAAAGCATTTTTAGAAACAGATACCCCTATTTTTGGTATTTGTTTAGGCCATCAGTTATTAGCACTCGCTTCTGGTGCGAAAACAGTAAAAATGAAGTTTGGTCACCATGGTGGTAACCACCCGGTTAAAGACTTAGATCGCGATGTCGTGATGATCACTGCACAAAACCACGGTTTTGCTGCTGACGAAGCAACGCTTCCTGATACGCTACGTGCAACGCACAAGTCACTGTTCGATGGCACACTGCAAGGTATTCACCGTACTGATAAGCCAGCGTTTAGCTTCCAAGGTCACCCTGAAGCAAGTCCTGGTCCACATGATGCGGCACCGCTATTCGACCATTTCATTGAATTAATGCAATCTCGCAACGCTTAATTAGACCGGAGTAATAATGCCAAAACGTACCGACATAAAAAGCATTCTGATTTTGGGCGCAGGCCCAATCGTTATCGGCCAAGCATGTGAATTCGATTACTCTGGTGCTCAGGCTTGTAAAGCGCTTAGAGAAGAAGGCTATAGAGTTATTCTTGTAAACTCTAACCCTGCGACTATCATGACTGACCCTGAAATGGCGGATGCAACTTACATCGAGCCTATTCACTGGGAAGTGGTAGAAAAGATCATCGAAAAAGAAAAGCCTGATGCGGTGCTGCCTACGATGGGTGGCCAAACAGCACTTAACTGCGCGCTAGACCTAGATAAGCACGGTGTGCTTGCTAAACATGGCGTTGAGCTAATTGGTGCGACTGCAGATGCAATCGATAAAGCGGAAAACCGTGAGCGTTTTGATGCGGCGATGAAAAATATCGGCTTAGAATGTCCTCGCGCTGAAATTGCACACTCAATGGATGAAGCGCACGATATCTTAACTCGCATCGGGTTCCCATGTATTATTCGTCCTTCATTCACGATGGGCGGCACCGGTGGTGGTGTTGCGTATAACATGGAAGAGTTTGACGAGATCTGTACTCGAGGTCTTGACCTGTCACCAACAAATGAACTGCTTATCGACGAAAGCCTATTAGGCTGGAAAGAATATGAGATGGAAGTGGTTCGTGACAAAAACGACAACTGTATCATCGTATGTTCAATCGAAAACTTCGACCCAATGGGCGTACACACTGGTGACTCAATCACAGTTGCACCAGCACAAACGCTAACTGACAAAGAATATCAAATCATGCGTAACGCTTCGATGGCGGTACTTCGTGAAATTGGTGTTGAAACTGGTGGGTCAAACGTTCAGTTTGGTGTAAACCCTGTTGATGGTCGTATGGTTATCATCGAGATGAACCCGCGTGTATCACGTTCTTCTGCGCTTGCGTCAAAAGCAACGGGTTTCCCGATCGCTAAAATCGCAGCCAAGCTTGCAGTAGGTTATACGCTTGATGAGCTACAAAACGACATTACAGGCGGTGCAACACCTGCATCATTTGAACCGTCAATCGACTATGTCGTGACTAAGATCCCTCGCTTTAACTTCGAAAAATTCGCAGGTTCAAATGACCGTCTGACTACTCAGATGAAGTCAGTTGGTGAAGTAATGGCAATTGGTCGCAACCAACAAGAGTCATTACAAAAAGCACTACGAGGCCTAGAAGTGGGTGCAACGGGTCTGAACCCAATCGTTGCTCTTGACGCGCCAAACGCAAAAGAAACGATCATCCGCGAATTACGCGAGCCAGGTGCTGAGCGTATTTGGTACATTGCTGATGCAATGCGTCACGGTATGTCTGTCGAAGAAGTATTTGAACTAACTAAGATTGACCCTTGGTACCTAGTTCAAATCGAAGACATTTTAAAAGATGAAGCGACAATCGCTGAAGTGGGCATGGCAGGTCTAAACAAAGATTTCCTGCGCCGCTTGAAGCGTAAAGGTTTCTCAGATGCTCGCATCGCCGAAATCGCAGGCGTATCAGAAAAAGAAATTCGCAAGAAGCGTCACCAGCTTGAAATTCTGCCAGTTTACAAGCGCGTAGACACATGTGCTGCAGAATTTAGCTCAGATACCGCTTACATGTACTCAACGTATGATGAAGAGTGTGAAGCGAATCCTTCTGACAAAGATAAAATCATGGTTATCGGTGGCGGTCCTAACCGTATTGGTCAAGGTATCGAATTTGATTACTGCTGTGTACACGCCGCTCTTGCAATGCGTGAAGACGGCTATGAAACTATCATGGTCAACTGTAACCCTGAGACGGTTTCAACAGACTACGATACGTCTGATCGCTTATTCTTCGAACCAATTACACTTGAAGACGTGCTAGAAATCGTCCGTGTTGAAAAGCCAAAAGGTGTTATCGTTCAGTACGGTGGTCAAACTCCACTTAAACTGGCACGAGACCTTGAAGCGAATGGTGTACCAGTAATTGGTACTTCTCCTGACGCCATTGACCGCGCAGAAGACCGTGAGCGTTTCCAGCAACTAGTTGAGCGTCTAAACCTGCTTCAACCAGAAAACGCAACGGTAACGTCACTAGAAGAAGCGGTTGCTAAATCACAAGAAATTGGCTTCCCACTGGTTGTTCGTCCGTCATATGTACTTGGTGGTCGCGCAATGGAAATCGTGTACGATGAAGACGATTTACGTCGTTACATGACCGAAGCGGTGTCTGTCTCTAATGAAGCACCAGTACTACTTGACCGTTTCTTAGATGATGCGATTGAAGTAGACGTAGATGCTATCTGTGACGGTGAGAACGTTATCATCGGCGGTATTATGGAGCACATCGAGCAAGCCGGTGTTCACTCGGGTGACTCAGCATGTTCATTGCCTGCACACACGTTACCGCAAGATATCCAAGACGTGATGCGTAAGCAAGTCCGTGATATGGCGCTAGAGCTAGGTGTTGTTGGCCTGATGAATACTCAGTTCGCAGTGAAAGATGGCCAGGTATACTTGATTGAAGTTAACCCGCGCGCCGCTCGCACAGTACCATTTGTTTCAAAAGCAACAGGGGTTGCGCTGGCAAAAGTCGCTGCACGTTGTATGGTTGGCCAGTCTCTTGAAAGCCAAGGTGTAACGAAGGAAGTTATCCCTCCGTACTACAGTGTGAAAGAAGTGGTATTGCCATTCGCTAAGTTCCCTGGAGTTGACCCAATGCGTGGTCCAGAGATGCGTTCGACGGGTGAAGTGATGGGGGTTGGTGAAAACTTCGCCGAAGCATTCGCAAAAGCCCAATTAGGTGCAGCAAACACTTTACCACGTGGCGGCCGCGCGCTACTATCTGTGCGTAATGGTGATAAGGCACGCGTAGTTGAACTAGCTAAGACAATGAAAGCAATCGGTTTTGAGCTAGATGCAACGAATGGTACGGCGAAAGCGCTTGAAGAAGCGGGTATTGAAGTACGTCGCGTAAACAAAGTATTCGAAGGTCGTCCTCATATTCTTGACCGTATCAAGAATGGTGAGTACAGCTATATCGTTAATACTACCGAAGGTCGCCAAGCTATTGAGGACTCGAAGGTGTTACGTCGTGGTGCGCTTCAGCATAAGACTAACTACACCACTACGCTAAATGCAGCGTTTGCAAACTGTACAGCGAATGAAGCTGACGACAGAAGTTCTGTAAACTCTGTTCAAGAACTACACCAGCGTTTGAACTAAAAAGAAAAAGGCCAGAGCGTCAGCTCTGGCAATGAGTGAGATACTTATGCAATCAATTCCGATGACAGTACGAGGCGAAGCGTTGCTTCGTGATGAACTGAATCATTTAAAAAAAGTTGTTCGCCCGAAAATCGTTGCAGATATTGCAGAAGCGCGTGAACACGGTGATTTGAAAGAAAATGCTGAATACCATGCTGCACGTGAGCAGCAAGGTTTTTGTGAAGGCCGAATTCAAGAAATTGAAGCCAAGCTTTCGACAGCACAAATCATCGACGTGACTAAAATGCAGAACAACGGCAAGGTTATTTTTGGTAGTACTGTGACTATTGTTAATGTAGATACAGATAAAGAAGTAACTTATCGTATCGTTGGTGACGACGAGGCCGATCTTAAGAACAACTTGATTTCTGTTAATTCACCGATTGCGCGTGGATTAATCGGTAAAGAGCTAGATGATACAGTGAATATTCAGACGCCGAATGGCGCTGTTGAGTATGAAATCATCGAAGTTGAATACAAGTAATTCTTTCTTTTAAAGCCCGCATCCGCGGGCTTTATATTACAACAATCTTAACTACTTTTTATTTCTACTTTCGCTGCTGTAATGCCGTGTAATTGCCATTTCTCTAAATTCTTATAGCTTTGTTTGATGCCTGTGTATTTTTTGGTACAAACACTTTTAGGAGAAAAGGATGTCATTTGAAGTCGATCAATTCAAAACAGAAGGGTTTGAATTGTTCATGTCGAGTTGGAAATCGAGGTTGGCAGGCGCTGGTGCGCAGGATCTCTCTCAGAATCAGCATTATTTTTGGCGTACTATGCGCAATCGATGCGCGATTGATCTTTGTAAGCAGAGTGAGCTTTTGCAAGGTGCGAGCTTAGCAAGGTACGATGCATACCTTATTCTTACTGCTTTGTTGTATACCAATAGCTTGTACGCAAGCTCTGATTTAATCATTGGCTATAATCTACCTGATCACTTTTTTACCAATAATAGTTTGGAAGCTCGACACTGCTTTTCTCGCGAGCTACTTGATTCGCTCAAGCTCACTCAACCCTTGTTCTTAGTTGATGAATATTTTGAAAATTTTGAGATAAATAGCGTTGCTTATGACAAGCTCAATGAGGCTAATCCCGTTTGGCACGATATAAGTAGCGAATTAGGCGCGTTACCAAGCTTAGCGAATACCACGCGCTCAGAGCATCAGCTTTCTTTAAATTTATTATACTTCGTACCGAAGCTATTCTCTGATAAGCAACTTGCAGAGCAAGTAAATTATTTAGCTGAGATTGAGTAGCTTTATACACATCTGACATAGTTTGAAACGAATTTGCTTTAGATTTTTAGTACGAGCTTGTTAAACTCGGATTGTTCCCAAAACCAATCAGGCACCGGTTCATAAAAGATATGCTAGTATGAGCCGGTATCTTTATCAGGAGAATAACCATGAGTTTATTAAAAAGCGCATTGTTTAAGACTTTGAAAAATAAGTCTACTCAGCAAGTTGCTTCAGTGGTACTGGATAAGGCACTGAAGCAGGGAAAAGAATACCTAGATTCAAGAAACAACAGCAGTGCTAACGACACAGATGAGTTGCTGCTAGGGCTACAACATTTATTGGCACAAAAACCAAATGACGGTGTTTATTCAATCACGCTGTCCACTTATCGAGTGAGAGTAAAAATCACTTCTGGTGCTATTTCCCATATTGATAAGATCTAATTTATTCCACTCGCTGTAAACTTTTATTCCTGTCTTTCGTCAATTGGTTGGACTTTTAATCATAGAGATCAACCAATTGGGTGTATGTATAAACTACAACTTTCCCCTTTGGATGCACGTTTTTAAGGTTACGATGGCTTTTCCGTCGAGCCACTATTCCATAAAGTTATATAAAATATATTGTATACATTGTAGCTTTGGTGTTAAAAACCTATAACCCAATCGGGTTTGGATACACAACAGGAAAGGTAAATGATGAAAATTACAAAACTCACTTTGGCATTGTCTGCGCTTACAGCGATAAATTCAGTCAACGCACATCAAGAATCACAGCGACTCTTTAAGCCGCTTGATGCATCGGTTCAAGTGGAAACTAACATTTCCCATGGCCATGAGCACAAAGCTTTGCATGATAGAGCACCCGTTGCACACACACCGACAAGAAGCATGCCGCTGCTATCTGCTAAACACACGCCATTATTGCAAGCGATGGCAGTAAGCCAGAGTGAAGCGATTGCTGCGTGTGATTTAAACAGCTTAGCAAGTGCGAGCAGCAGCCAAATTGTTACTGAAATAAAGCAACAGGGCACGAGCTGTATCAATGCTTTGTTCTCCGCTGACAGCAGCATCCAAACACAAGTATTCACTTCAGATAAAATGTATGCTACGGCGCAAAATGCCAAGTCGCTTTCGCAAAGCTATTCAGGCAACGGCAGTGCTGACCTTGAAGCGCTTTACTTATTTATCCGTGCTGGTTTTTACGTTGAGTTTTACAATGAACAGGTGACTTTCGCTACTTGGGTTAAGCCTGCGGTGAAAGAAGCGTTGGATGCTTTTGTTAGCAATAGTCATTTCTACGACGATAATGATGCCCATGGCAAAGTATTAGGTGAGGCCATTACCACTATGGATTCATCTGAACTACAGGGCCACTATTTGCCAGTTGTAAAGGCATGGCTATCCAAGTGGAATGAAAGCTACGCTCAAAAATGGAATATGCGCAGTGCGGTAAATGGCATTTTCACAATCTTATATCGTGGTCAGTGGAATGATAACTTTGTCACTTTGGTTAAAAGCGATCAAGAATTGGTGAGTTTACTGGGGAGCTTTACCGCACAAACTTGGATGGTAAATTCAGACTCTGAATATCTAATCATCAATGCTGCGAGCGAATTGGCTCGGCTTAAATTATACAATGGTGCAGCTATTCAAGAGTCAGTCGACACGCAATTAACCGCTTTATTCTCGCGTTATAACAGTTATGGTTTTGGCGATGGTGTCTGGTTAGCTGCGGCTGATGTCGCGACCTATTATGCTGATTGTGGCCAGTTTGGAATTTGTAATTTTGATAAAGAACTTGAGACCAAAGTGCTTTCTCAACAACATAGTTGTAGCGATACAATAAAGATTAGAGCACAAGCGCTCACCGCTCAGCAATTGACTTCAGCGTGTCAAACCATGGAAGCCGAAGAAGGGCGATTCCATACTATGCTGGAAACAGGCCGCTTACCGGTTGCCGATGATAACAATGATTTTCTGCAAGTGAATATCTTTAATAGCAGTGCAGACTATAAAAAATATGCCAAAGCCATTTTTAAAATCAGCACCGACAACGGTGGTATGTATTTAGAGGGTAATCCCAGCGATGTGAATAACGTTGCTAATTTTGTTGCATACGAGGCCAGTTATGCAAAGCCAGATCATTACATCTGGAACTTAGAGCATGAATACGTACATTATCTTGATGGGCGTTTTGATCTTTATGGTGACTTTAATGCACCGACTAAGCCTATCGTCTGGTGGAGTGAAGGGGTGGCTGAGTACATTGCAAACCTCAATGATAATCAAGCCGCAATAGACACAATCAAAGATGGTTCAGTATATACGCTAGCCGAAATATTCAGTACGACGTATGACGGTTTTGATCAAGATAGAATTTACCGTTGGGGTTATTTAGGGGTGAGATTCCTGTATGAAAAACACTTAGATGAAGTGCTCGCAATGCGACAGGAAACGCGACAAGCAAATTGGAATGCGTACCAAACCCGTATGGACCGACTCGCATCACAGTATCAATCAGAGTTTGTTCAATGGTGCAACGAGCTTGCCGCTGGTGGTCAGAATAACGCACCCACTTCAGAGATTAATGGCCCGTATTCTGGTGATGTTAATCAAGCGATACTATTTTCAAGCCAAGGTAGTGTCGACCCTGATGGTGATGCACTCACTTATCTGTGGCGTTTTGGTGATGGTAGCCAAAGTAATGAAGCCAATCCCATGCACAGTTATGTGCAAGCAGGCGAGTATCAAATTAGCTTAACAGTGAGCGACCCTAGCGGTTTAAATCACACTAGTAATACAGTGGCTACTGTAAGCGCAACGACTTCAAACAAACTACAGTCTGGCGTACCTGTCACGGTTGCGGGCGAGCAAGATGAACAAGTTGCGTTTTCAATAGATGTTGCTGCAGGCACTGATAAATTAGTCATCAGCACGTCTGGAGGTGCAGGAGATGCCGATCTTTACGTTAAGTTAGGCTCGGCGCCAACATTCAGCGAGTATGATTGCAGACCATACCAATCCGGTAACAAAGAGGTATGTGAAATCACTACACCTGCCGCTGGCACCTATTACATTATGCTGCATGGTTATAATCGCTTTGAAAATGTGCAGTTGTTAGGGGAGATCGTAACAAATTCAACAATTGAGGACGTATGTCAGTCGCAGGGTAGTGTCTCTAATGGTAGATTAGCAGCAGGTGAAACAATTTGCCTTGGAAGCCAAGAGCCGATGTGGTTTAGCCTTGAGAATGTAAGTGGCCAACAATCGGTGGTGATCAAAACAGCGCATGGTAGTGGTGATCTTGGGCTTGAATACAGCAATGCAGGATGGCCGAATGGCACGAATGTGGATGCAAGCTCGTTCAATCAAGGTAACCAAGAGTGTATCGAGATAAGTGCGCAGTCTGAATATTGGGGATACTTGAAAGTATCAGGTGCACCAACGGGGGCAGCGCTGAAAGTGTCTTATAATAAAGATGGTTGTCAGTAATTGCCCGTTATTAAGGCAGAAAAATGAAAGTAATTAAACGAGAGATACAGATCACAGTTATTACTTATTAATAATTTGTTTTTGCTATATTTTTGTAAAATAAGGGGCCTTTGGTCCCTTTGCTCATTTAAAACATGTAAAGGGAATTAACTGATATGCCGAGAAGGAGCTAGGCTGTATTTTTAGACTGTATTAAAAGTTTAGGTTAGACACGAGGCACTCAGTGTTAAAAAAGTACTTTATTGCCATTTCCATTTGGTTAATGGTGGCCTTTTCAGTGACAGCCGCTGAAACCCATGTTCTCTACGTATATCATCATAAGCCGCCTTATATCATTGATCTAGAAGCGCAAAAAGGTCTTTATTTTGATTTAGCAAAACTGATTAATGCCGTGCAAAAAGAGCTGCAGGTAGAAGTATGTTTTGTACCACGTAAACGCTTAGATAAGCAGCTCGAACAGCAAACGCTCAAAGGTTTTATTTTAGGGGTAAACCCTGCTTGGTTTGATGACCGCAAAAAACAAAAGTATTTGTGGAGCGGTCCATTAATGTATGACACGGACGAATTCGTCTCGCATGTAGAACAACCGTTTGAATATTATCACCCTAGCTCATTGTACGGTAATCAGGTTGGCGCCATTGCAGGGTACTACTACCGCCACTTGGATCAAGGAGTGGAGCAAGCCAACATCCAGCGAGTGAACGTAAATTCCGAAGAAGCACTATTGGAGATGATCCTCAAAAGGCGGGTTAGTATTGCGATCGTCAGTCGCTCTACGACAGAATACCTTGTTGCTAAAAATGGTTGGAAGCGAGTGTTTCACTTTTCTCAAAATCCACACGAAACCTATTTTAGAGCAATATTGGCGCCTAAAAATTCAGCATCGGATTTTGAGGTGCTACAACAGGTGTTAGATTCCAAGCCTTTCAAAAAGCAACTGGTGAAATTGCTTAAAAGCTACCATCTTGCTTATTAAAGTAAGGGGAAAAGGAGCGGTAACTATTCTGATTTCAGGTTAGATACATCGCTCCTGCTTGAATTATTACCAACTACCCGTGTTTTCCATTGACTGCCAAGGCTCAGCTGGAGGCAACGCATCACCTTGTTGGAGTAACTCGATAGAAATGCCATCTGGAGATTTAACAAATGCCATGTGACCACAGCGCGGTGGTCGGTTGATCACCACACCGGCATCTTGCAGCTTTTGGCAAAGTGCGTAAATGTTTTCTACGGCAAAGGCCAAGTGGCCAAAATTACGACCACTAGTATATTCTTCCGGATCCCAGTTATAGGTAAGTTCGATAGTAGGAGAAAAGCTTTGCTGCGCTTGCTCAACTTGATCAGGGGCGGCAAGATAAATCAAACTAAAGCGGCCTCGTTCACTGTCATAACGTTTCACTTCAACGAGACCTAAGAGGTCGCAATAGAACTTCATTGATTCATCAAGATCACGTACACGTACCATAGTATGTAAGTATTTCATTATGTATTCCGTTTAGACTCTAGTCAGCAAATTTTAAAGTGTTACACATCAGATTGAAAGGTCAACAGACCCTAGCACCTAGATGACCGGGTAAAAAAGTAATTGATTTCTGGTAATTTTTAGTACTGCTAGTTAAGCTTTTGTGAGATTGAGAATTAACGATTCAAAAGGGCGCTCAATGATGGCAGAACTTCCTGAAGTAATAGATAGCATGACAGATATCGTTTCGTGCTTAAACACCAGCGAATCTTTGGAGCACTTCTTGTTGAATGTGCACTGTATTGTGCAAAAAATTACTTACGCGGACAATTTCTATGTGGTTTTGCAAAGACAAGATGGCGAGTTTGAGTTTCCTTATTTCCATGATGTCAAAGATAGTATTTCGCTCGAGGAATTAAATAGTCTGACGAGTACAGAGATAGACAAAACGCTCACCAGTTATGCGCTGCGCTCTGACAGTGTAAAGAACTATTCTGATCGCGTTTTGATGGCACTGACCGAAAAAGGGGTTATTGAAATGTTAGGCAGTTTCCCCAAGCAATGGTTATGCTTTCCGCTAATCAATCGCGAAAAGCATTTAGGCGCGTTTGTGATTCAATCCTACCGTCGTAGCGATGAATATTCAGAGGCCATGGTGGATTTATTGTATACCGTTAGTCATGTTATTGCGTCTGCGATGGATGCATTTGCAAACCAGCAAGCACTCATTGATGCGAATACAGCGCTTAGAACACATGAACTTGAATTGGAAGCAATGGTAGAAAAGCGCACCCATGAACTTAGTGTGAGTTTAGAAGAGTTAAGAGCAGAGATCGAAAAGCGCAAATCACTTCAAGAAAAGCTAGAGTTTGATGCCTACCACGATAACCTTACGCAACTGGCGAATCGAAAATACCTATTTAACGAGCTGAATAAAATGTCAGCGCGCTCGATGAGGCAATCGGTAAATATATATTTAGGGTATCTCGACTTAGATAATTTTAAACCAATTAATGATAATCACGGCCATCATAGCGGTGACGAGGTTTTGGTACATGTAGCAAGACGTCTACAAGAAGCGTTACGAGAGTATGACTTTGTTTGTCGTATTGGTGGAGATGAGTTTGTCTTTGTGATTAATGAAAAAATTGCCAGAGACTTGCTTGAAAGCTTAGCAAATCGCCTGTTGAGTGTGATAAATGAAGATATCTTACTTACCAATGGTGAGTTGGTCAATGTCGGGTGTAGCATCGGCATGGCGGTTTCTGAGGGCGTGGAATTCAGTGCGGAATCGTTATTAAAAGTAGCGGATCAAGCGCTTTATGAGTCGAAAGAAAAGGGTAAGAATCAGGTCTCATTTAGCTTCAAATAACACTGAATATAAGATTAATATTTTGTTATTTATCATGTTTTTATAAAATTTCATGATATTGTTCTTTGCCCTTTGCTTTAAGCAGATGATTGATTTAGGATCAGGCTTTATAGTCAGAAAAACATGGACATTATGAGCATCAGGCTGATCCTTATTGCACTGTTTTGTTTTGCTATGACGGCAAAAGCAGTAGAAGTTCAAAATTTATATGAAGCCTCGCTGAGTGTTAGCGACAAATCTCGCGCAACGCGAGCGCAAGCGAGCCAACAGGCATTATTAAAAGTGTTGCAAAAGCTCACAGGTAAAGCCGATGACTTTTCTCACCCTTCTATCCAAGCGAGCCTCAAGCGCATCTCAGACTACATGCTGAGATATGAATATTATGACCGACAAGGCGTAACCAAAATAAAGGTGGAGTTTGAACCTGGTAAGGTTGAAGATTTAGTGAGAGAAGCAGGCTTGCCGCTTTGGGGTAATCGCCGTCCTATGGTCGCGATTTGGATGGTGATAGAAGATAACTTCCGTCGTGAATTTGTTACGCAAGAAAGCTACCCTCAACTCGAACGCCTGATTTATGACACAGCAGACGAATGGGGCGTGCCGGTAGTTGTGCCTTTGATGGATCTTGAAGATCGTAGCAATGTAAGTATCGCAGAGGTATGGGGAAACTTTTCTAATCAGGTGGAAAATGCGTCATTACGTTATGATGCGGAGCGCGTTATCACCGCCCGTTTGTTTCAGCCTCCCCATACAAATTCTTGGCAGCTAGACTGGCGCTACACTGACGCTGAATATTTTGAGCCTGAGCAATATGTCGGTGACAAACAACAAGTCATTATTGATATGGTGAACCAGCTATCTAGCACCTTAGCTCAGAAATATGTCATCGATCCGAACCTAACTTTACAAGCCCATCGAACTGAAATTGTCGTTGAGCAATTACAGTCATTTACGGATGTAGAAATGGCGAAGCGTCGTTTGCTATCTATGAGTACCGTAGTGGATGTGGATGTAATCTATCGAGCGAAAACGGCGGTGAAGTTTGCGATTGAACATACCTCGAGCGTATCAGACTTGCGTAAAACGATTGCACTGGAACAAAGCTTTAAGGCATACGAAGACCCAAGGGCCTATTATCAAATCGCAGATGAAAACAACCTAAAATACAATTGGGTGGGCAAATAGGATGGAATCGCCACGTCAAATGGCGTTACCAGTGACACTGCCTGATGACGAAACCTTTGCCTCTTATTTTGGCGGCGAAGCGTCATTGGAAGTAAGCCACTTAAAAAATGGTCTAGCTCGCCGTTTAACCGGTTTTCAGTACACCTACCTGTGTGGATTAGCAGACTCTGGCAAGTCGCACTTGCTTTATGCCACGTGCATTGAAGCGCAAGAGCTTGGACTCTCAACTATCTTATTGTCGATGCGAGAAGTATTGGATTTTGGCCCCTTAGTGTTAGATGGGCTCGATGCACTGGATGTAGTTTGTATAGACGATGTACATTTGGTTGCAGGAGATGAAGCGTGGGAAAAAGCCTTATTTAACTTTTTTAATCGTTTTAATGAAAAAGGCAAATGCCTAGTGGTTACTGCCGATCTGTTGCCCAACATGCTAAATTTGTCGCTACCAGACTTAGAGTCGCGCCTAACCTGGGGAACGACTTTTCAGATCCGCTCGATGAGTGATGATGATAAAGCCGAAGCCCTAGTCAAAAGAGCGCATATGCGTGGCCTTGAGCTCTCCGATGAATGTGCGCGATTTTTGCTCACAAGATTGAGTCGTGATATGCGCGCTTTACTCGATGTATTGGATAAACTCGATCACGCATCCATGGCTGCGCAAAGAAAGTTAACAATTCCTTTTATAAAAGCCACTTTAAAGCTGTAACAGGGCTAGAATATCGCCTTGCAATTCAGTTATCATAAGAGATTAAATAACAGCAAATTACCTCAGCAAAGATCAGGTAGACAATGAATTTAGAAAATATTTTAGCGCAAGCGCTTGAAGCCGTTGAGCAGGCAAGCGAAATTGCGCACCTTGAGGAAGTTAGAGTTAACTACCTTGGTAAAAAAGGTGAGATTACAGGTCTTCTTAAAACGCTAGGCAAACTAGCACCAGAAGAGCGTAAAGATGCAGGTCAAGTGATTAACCAAGCTAAGACCCAAGTACAAGATGCGATTACGGTAAAACGTGAAGCTTTAGCCAATGCAGCACTTGAGCAGAAGCTAGCAGCTGAGACGATTGATGTGACGTTGCCGGGTCGTACAATGCCAGCTGGTGGCCTTCACCCAGTTACTCGCACCATTGAACGTATTGAGCAGTTTTTTGGTGAGCTAGGATTTGCTGTTAAATCTGGCCCTGAGGTTGAAGATGACTTTCATAACTTTGACGCGCTAAATATTCCAGAGCACCACCCAGCGCGTGCTGATCATGATACTTTCTATTTCAATCCTAAATTGGTACTACGTACACAAACCAGCGGCGTTCAGATCCGTACTATGGAAGCTGAGCAGCCGCCTTTGCGAATTATCTCGCCAGGTCGTGTATACCGTAACGATTACGATCAAACACATACGCCAATGTTCCACCAAGTTGAAGGCTTGATGGTAGACACTAACGTGAGCTTTACAGAACTTAAAGGGATTTTGCACGATTTCCTACGCAACTTCTTTGAAGAAGATATGGAAATTCGCTTCCGTCCGTCATACTTCCCGTTTACAGAACCTTCAGCTGAGGTGGACGTAAAAGGTAAAAATGGTAAATGGCTTGAAGTACTAGGCTGTGGCATGGTGCACCCGAACGTATTACGCTCGGTAGGCATTGACCCTGAAAAATACACTGGTTTCGCCTTTGGTATGGGGGTTGAGCGTTTGACGATGTTACGTTATGGCGTAACTGACTTAAGAGCTTTCTTCGAAAACGACTTAAAATTCCTAAACCAATTCAGATAAGAGCGACAAAAGTATGAAATTCAGTGAAAAGTGGTTACGTGAGTGGGTCAATCCAGCAATTGATACTGATGCGCTATCTGAGCAATTATCAATGGCGGGTTTAGAAGTTGATGGTGTAGACCCTGTTGCCGGTGACTTCCAAGGTGTGGTTATCGGTGAAGTGGTTGAATGCGGTCAACACCCAGACGCTGACAAACTTAGAGTAACAAAAGTAAATGTAGGCGAAGACGAACTACTAGATATTGTCTGTGGTGCCGCTAACTGCCGTGCCGGTTTAAAAGTGGCTGTTGCTAAAGTGGGCGCAACGCTTCCAGGCGATTTCAAAATTAAGAAAGCTAAACTTCGTGGTCAGCCGTCTCACGGTATGCTATGTGCGTTTGAAGAGCTTGGCATGGCGGAAAGTTCAGACGGTATTTTAGAGCTCCCTATGGATGCGCCAATCGGTCAAGATATTCGTGAATACTTCGGCTTGAACGATGTAACGATTGATGTCGATTTAACGGCTAACCGTAGCGACTGTTTGGGGATCAAAGGTCTGGCTCGTGAAGTTGGAGTACTAAACAGCATCGACGTAACAGAAGTTGCTATCACGCCAGTTACGCCAACGATTGATGATAAAATCTCTATTGAACTGGTAAACAGTGAAGCATGTCCACGCTACTTAGGTCGTGTGATCAAGGGCGTTAATGTTAAAGCAGAGACCCCGTTTTGGATGGTCGAGAAGCTACGCCGCTGCGGTGTACGCTCAATTGATCCAGTTGTTGATGTTACGAACTACGTACTGCTTGAGCTAGGTCACCCGATGCACGCGTTCGATTTAAGCCAAATCGAAGGTGGAATTAAAGTACGTAATGCCTTTGAGAATGAAGAGCTGGTATTGTTAGACGGCAACACGGCGAAGCTTAATCCATCAACACTACTGATTGCTGATGATAATAAAGCACTTGCGATGGCAGGTATCTTCGGTGGTGAACAGTCGGGTGTTAGTGACGAGACAAAAGACATCTTGTTAGAAAGCGCGTTCTTTGCACCGCTTGCGATTGCAGGTCAGGCACGTAGCTACGGTTTGCATACCGATGCATCGCACCGTTATGAGCGTGGTGTAGACCCGGTACTGCAGCGTGATGCGATGGAAAGAGCAACAGGCTTGCTACTTGAAATCGTTGGCGGTGAAGCCGGACCGATTGTTGAAGCTGTGTCAGAAACTGATTTACCAAAAGAGCGTCAAGTGACTTTGCGCCGTGAGCGTTTAGATCGCGTGATCGGTTATCATATCGAAGATGTCAAAGTGTCAGATATCTTAACGCGCCTGGGCTTAGCGGTAACATTTGCAGGCGGCCAGTGGCAAGCTCAAGTGCCAAGCTATCGCTTCGATATTAGTATCGAAGAAGACTTAATTGAAGAAGTTGCTCGCGTATTTGGCTACAACAATATTCCAAATGTGGCACCAACCGCTGCGTTAAAGATGACAGATCATCAAGAAGCACGTTTGCCAGTAGCGCGTTTTAGAGATGAGTTAGTAAGCCGTGGTTATCAAGAAGCCATCACATATAGCTTCGTTGATCCAAAAGCACAACAGCAGTTACACCCAGAAGCAGATGCATTAATTCTTCCGCACCCAATTTCGGTTGAAATGTCAGCAATGCGTGTAAGCCTGATGACAGGACTTATCAATGCGGTTTCTTATAACCAAAATCGTCAACAGTCACGTATTCGTTTATTCGAAACGGGCCTTAAGTTTATCAAAGATGACAATGCGGAAAACGGCGTGCGTCAAACCGCTGTGATCGGTGGCATCGCGTATGGTAATACCCACAACGAGCATTGGTCTGTGCCTTCACGTAAAGTGGATTTCTTTGATGTGAAAGGCGATGTAGAAGCATTACTTGCGCTTTGTAACGATAAAGCACGTTTTAGCTTTAAAGCAGAAGCGAGCGATGGTTTGCACCCAGGTCAATCAGCTGCAATTTATGCGGACGGTAAAAAGGTTGGTTTCATCGGTGCAGTACACCCTCAGCTATTAAAGCCGTTAGAGCTTAAAGATACGCCATATGTATTTGAAATCGACATGGCTGCTTTAGAAAATCGCTTGCTTCCAGAAGCGATTAGTATCTCGAAATTCCCATCAAATAGAAGAGATATTGCTATTTTAGTTGCAGATGACGTAAAAATAGGCGATATTTTAGAGTGCATTGAGAAAGTTGGCGGAAATCAATTAGTTGACCTAAACTTATTCGATGTGTACAAAGGGCAAGGGGTTGAACCTGATCATAAGAGTTTAGCCATTGCTCTAACATTACAAGCGGTTGATAGAACGCTCGAAGAGAAAGACATCAACGCGGTTGTAGAAAACGTGGTGGCCGAACTGGCCAAACAATTCAATGCATCGTTGAGGGACTAGATATGGCGCTTACTAAAGCCGACATAGCTGAACACCTATTTGAAAAACTGGGGATCAATAAGAAAGATGCCAAAGACTTAGTTGAAGCGTTTTTTGAAGAAATCCGCTCAGCGCTAGAAAACGGCGAGCAAGTAAAGCTCTCTGGGTTTGGTAACTTTGACCTTCGCGACAAGAAGGAACGCCCAGGTAGGAACCCAAAAACTGGGGAAGATATTCCTATCTCTGCGCGACGCGTGGTAACTTTTAGGCCTGGCCAAAAGTTAAAAACCCGTGTTGAGGTCGGCACAAGCAAAAACTTGTAATATAAGAAAGCCTTGGTGGTGATACCAAGGCTTTTTTTATATTGAAATAGTTTTGTCACATATTCAAGCTACACTCTGCGCCTGTTTGCGTTCCGTGGAGTGAGGAGCTTATGCGAGGAGCACACTCCTTAAGCAAGTTGTTTAAGAATATCTTTATTGCTTGGTTGTCTTGCACCTTTGTATTTTCAATTGTGGCCGCCTTCACTTATGTGCATCAAAAAGAGACCGCTAAATCTAACCTTGTCACCGTAGCGAGTCGGATTGTATCTGACATCAACAAAGAGTTTGTCGTTGTAGACGATACCTTAAAACATGCCATCCACCTTTCTCCACATTGCGACCCTGACGGTCTACATTATATGCGTAGATTGGTTTTTGAAAACCCTGGTATGAGCGAGATAGGGATCGTCGATAGTAAAGGGAAATTGGTCTGCAATTCTTTTGGGCAACTCACTCCACCTGTGAATACCAGTGCCCCAATAAAAAAGCCCGGACTTAGATACTATGGCCCAATCATTACCGACTATTTAGAACTTCCTGCTTTTGTTTTAGCGCGCACGAGAGACGATGGTTATGAGGTAAATGTGTTGATGCCGGATCATTGGCTAAAGAGTATGCTTGATATCTCGGCTCATCATAATACCGATTTTGCTGCCTTGGTGGACAATAGCACGGGTGTGCCGGTTTTTTTAAATGGTAAATATGCTTTGCCAATCCGCCAAAAACTATTTCCAACTGCTAATAGCCGCGCAGTAGAAGGACTCTTTGATGATGCAAAGGTAAAGTTTGCGTACGTTGCAGCTATTCCGAGTTTGCCGCAGATGAGCTTAATCATTGCAAAAAATGATGAGCAACTAGTGAGTCTAGGGTGGCTGTGGCTAGTACTTTGGAGTGTGTTGTATTGCGCCTCTTGGGTTGGCCTCACGTTGTTATTGATCAGTTATGACAAGCGCCAGCTAAGCAGTAAAACACAAATATTAAGAGCATTGGCAAATGATGAGTTATTTAATGTGTATCAACCTCTCGTTAATGCACAGATGTCATCGATAGTGGGCGTGGAAGTACTCATTCGTTGGCGTCATCCACTTGAAGGTGTGCTCGGCCCCGCCTACTTTGTGCCAGAAGCTGAGCGTGATGGTACTATTTTAGATATCTCGATAGCGCAAGTTGAAAATACTGTGCGAGATTTGACGGACATCTTAGCCGCTCAGTCAGACTTTAAGGTGTCTTTTAACGTTAATGGTTTACTTCTGGGCTCCAAACGCTATATCGATGCCTTACTTGCTGCAAAAAACCAAATATCCTCGTTGACTATTGAATTAACGGAGCGTGATGTGCTGACGCAGGCTCAAACGAAAACGGTACTAACTGAGCTCAAACGTGCAGGAATAGAAGTCGCGATTGATGATTTTGGCACGGGATATAGTGGTTTGCAGTACTTACAAAGTTTTCCGATCGACCTGCTGAAAATAGATCAGAGCTTTGTTGCATCAATTGGCCTAGATACTTTGCAATCCCCGGTGTTATCGGCAGTGATTGATATGGCGAAAAAGCTGGATAAAAAACTGATTGCTGAAGGGGTAGAAACTCAAGCTCAAGCTCGCTATCTCAAAAGTCGAGGGGTGAATGTGCATCAAGGTTGGCTTTATTTCAAAGCACTGGAACTACCGCAACTACAGTGTGAGATGGATAAAGTGTTAGATAACAAAAGAGCGGCTTAACCGCTCTTACTTAATGAAAAGGCCCAACTATTATACAACCTCAGCGAAGTAGCAACCAAATGCACCAAGTGTTAGTACATTTGCGCTTGCCGTGCCACTTAGGTGCTTCAGCTCACACTGCCTTAATGCAACTTCAGGAAGTGTCGCGCTTTGCTGAGTAGCTGCTAAGTTGAATGCGCACAGCAATGTCTGGGTTTGTGTTTTACGGTAAAAAGCTAATACTGGCTCTGGGGTATCAATAAACTCAATGTCACCTGTTTTTAGTGCAGGTTGTGCATTTCGCCACTGTAGAAATGCTTGATAATAGCTGAGCGTTGAATTGCTATCTACAGCTTGTTCGTCTACTGCTCGTAGAGCATGTGCTTCAGAAACTGGTAACCAAGGCTTAGACTCTGAGAAGCCAGCATTGGTTTTTGCCTTCGTCCACGGAAGTGGCGTTCTACAGCCATCACGGCCTTTAAAGTTTGGCCAAAAGGTAATGCCATATGGGTCCTGCAGCTCTTCGAAGGCAACGGCGGCTTCGCCAAGTCCTAGTTCTTCGCCTTGATACATACAGACGCTACCGCGCAATGAACCGAGAAGGGCGGTGAGCATTTTAACCTGTGTATCGTTTACCTTGCCATCTACACTCCAGCGACTTGCTACCCGCTCTACATCGTGATTTGCAAATGCCCAGCATGGCCAACCTTCGGTCATGACTGACTCTAGGCGAGAAACCGTTTCTCTGATGTACTTTGCACTATAGTCGTTAGTTAGGAGCTCAAAGCTATAACCCATGTGTAGCTTGTTACCATCGGCTGTATACTCTGCCATTGTTTGCAAAGAGTCTTCTGAGCTTATCTCACCTAAGCTAACTGTGCCTGGGTATCTATCTAATAAGGCACGGATCTCTTCCATGAATAGTAAGTTTTCAGGTTGCGTATTGTTGTAATAATGGTACTGAAAGGCATAAGGGTTGTCTTCGCTAAAGCCACGACCTTGACGGAGCTCAATAGGTTTAGCTGGATTATCCCTAAGCTGCTTATCGTGAAAACAGAAGTTGATGGCATCTAGTCTAAACCCATCAACGCCTTTCTTAAGCCAAAATTCGACGTTATCTAGTACGGCTTTACGTACTTCAGGGTGATGAAAGTTCAGATCCGGCTGCTCAGTGAGGAAGTTATGCAGGTAATATTGGCAACGTCTAGGCTCCCACTGCCAGGCAACACCACCAAAAATGGATAGCCAATTATTTGGAGGACTGCCGTCTGGATTGGCATCGGCCCATACATACCAATCTGCTTTATTGTTCGTTTTGTCTTCACGACTTTCGACAAACCACGGGTGTTGATTTGAGGTATGACTAAGTACCTGATCAATAATGATCTTAATATCACGATTATGTGCTTCGCTGATAAGCGTGTCAAAATCGTCGAGTGTACCAAACATAGGATCGATATCGCGATAATCGCTAATGTCATAGCCAAAGTCTTTCATCGGTGACTTAAAAAATGGTGAAATCCATACAGCATCAACACCAAGCGATTTAATATAATCTAGTCGCTGAATAATACCCTGTAAGTCGCCAATACCATCTGCATTACTGTCCTGAAAGCTACGTGGATATATTTGATAGATAACCGCGCCTTTCCACCATTCATTGTTTGCCATGCACTTTCTCCAGGCTATGTGCGTGTTTGTTCTTTGGCAGTGCTGAGTATCAAGTAAATACTATGCTAGGCACTTTCACCACTAATTTTGCCAAAGAATACGTCATGCTCATGGGGCTGTAAAAAACCTGCATACGTATGCAGGTTTTGTTGGGTAAATTTATGATAAGTCATTTACATAATTTTACTTTATAAAATAAATTTACCAATATTGATCTTTAAAAGGAATAATCAGACAAATAAAGCTTTTGAGAGTAAACTTTTGGTAAGACCAATTTAACTTGGGTATGACTAGTGGTGGCATGTTGAGGATATTTTGATGCTCAGTCGACAATAATAGCCCTTGAAAGTTAAGATTTAGTGAAATTAAAGCAGATAAATAATTGTTGTCGGTCTTTTAGCCTTACCAAAAAGAAATATATATTTATCAAAAGCTTGAGTTTTGTCCCTGTAAAGAGCCTGTAAATTTTCTTGAAATGCGCTAGCTTTGAATACGTATGCATAAAGTTGTTTACAAATTTAATCAGCCGCTAGTATTTGACTGACAACAACTGTGCCCGTTTGTTTTTTTCATCAAATTGCACGCCTGATGAACAAATTGCACAATAAAATATGGTTAATTGGGATAAAACATTATGTCTAAGTTCAAACCGAGTATGCTAACGCTTGCGCTGATTGCTGCAGGTGTGAGCCATGCTGCTCCTGTTGAAGATAACACTGCTAATAATGAAGAAAATAACGTTGAGGTGATCGAAGTTCGAGGTATCTCGCGCAGTATCATCGCCTCAATCGATAAAAAAAGATTTAGCGACACCATTGCAGAAGTAGTTGATGCTGGAGACTTAGCTTCCTTACCTGACGTGTCAATTGCTGACTCGTTAAGCCGTCTACCTGGGATCACCGCGGTAAGAGCAAGTGGGCAATCTTCGCAACTTAATATTCGCGGGATGAACGGCGACTTTATTCAAACCACATTAAACGGACGTGAACAAGCGAGTACCAGTGGATATACTGCAGGCAGTCGCTGGATTTCATTCGACCAATACCCGTCAGAATTAATTAATCAAGCCGCAGTGTATAAATCACCAAAAGCATCACTGATTGAAGGCGGTGTTGCAGCTACGGTTGAACTTAAAACAGCAAACCCTCTCGATGCCGAAAAAGAACATAATTTTAATTCTTCGGTAAGATATTCCTACAATGATGCTGCGTCAGATGTGGGCGCGGATTCAACGGGTGAGCGCATTAGTTTTTCATACCGAGGTAAATTCCTAAATGATACGCTTGGTTTTGCTATTGGTGGGGCGTATCTAAACCAACCAAATAATGCAATTGATATCTCAGCGCATGCTCCTACACGCGCTCAAGATTTTGATGGGGATGGTACTGAAGAGCGCTCAGTCAATGGCTTTCAATATCGCTCAGCCAAAGGCAGCGATGAAAGACTTGGCCTGTTAAGCACCTTGGTATATCAGCCAACAGACGCGTTCAAAGTGCAATTCGATTATTTCCATTCTAAGTTTGAATCAGAAGATAAAAAGAGTGGCTTAAATATTGAGGGGTTCTCAAAAGATATTAATACCCTGTATACGATTGACAATGCAGTTGTTAGAGATGGTTTTTTAGTCGCTGGGGATGTCACTATTACGGATCCAAACGGCCCATGGGTTGAGATGCGCTCTGAAGACCAGTCAACTGATTCAACCACCGACAGCTTTGGCTTAAACTTGCAATACACGACAGATTCGTGGGAATTAAAGTTCGACTGGGCTCATAGTGAAGGGGAAAAAACGCGTAGAGATATGATTGCTTCAATGCATGCATACGAATACGGTACTTCTACACTGGAAGATGGAACATTAGTTAACACTTGGCAAGAATTAAGGAATCAAACGTTTTCTTTTGAACAAAGAGAGAAGGACTCACCACTGTTAACACTTGGCAATGGGTATACCGACCTATCTAATATGCGACTGGGTGATTGGGAACAATTCCCGCACAAGTACACAGACGAGTTAGATAGCGTTAAAGTTGATTTTAAATATTTTATTGAGAACAGCTTTATTTCTTCGATTGAAGTTGGTGCGCGTTGGTCTGACCGTGAATTTACGGATCAACGCTCAACATTTAGATGGGGCGCACGCGAAGGTCAAAATGGTTATCAGTTACCGGATGGCACTATCGTCACGAACAAAGGCTGTGAATTTAATGATCAGAATCACCCGTGTATTCCTCACGATTTGACGGGATATGTTTCGGTTAGAGATACTCGAGGTTTCCAATACTTGGAACTAGACCTTGAAGGTATCGCTAACGAAGTATTTGGTCCGGGCAATTATGAGGCACAACAAACTTGGGTCACAATTGGACGCTCATTGAAAGTGGAGCTGTTCGAGAAGAAGTATTAGCCGGTTATATTATGGCAAATATAGATACCGAAATTGCCGACATACCAGTGACGGGTAATTTTGGCGTTCGAGTAGTAAGAACTGATACGAAATCAATAGGCATTCAACAGATCCAAGGCGATGAAGTTGGTGACTCAATCATCGATGACAATGGCGTTGAAAGAACCGATTATCGCCATGTTAATTACGGCCCTGAGTATACGGACACATTGCCTTCATTAAACCTTAACTTCAGAGTAAGTGACACGGACCAAATTAGGTTTGCAGCTGCAGAAGTTATTGGCCGTCCACCAGTCTACCAGCTTAGAGGTGGCGCAGGGTCTTGGGCTGATACCGCAAATGATGGTACTAGTCCTCGTTATAATGTGTGGTCAAAAGGTAACCCAAATTTAGACCCGTTTAGAGCGACTCAAATTGATTTATCTTATGAGCGTTACTTTGAAGATGGTGGTGCTTTTGTTGCTGCTATATTCTGGAAAGATATTGAATCTTTGATTGAGAGTATTACTTATCAAGAAGGTGAGGTTGACTGGGCTGATATTGGCCTAGAGGTTCCTGATGGATTCGTTGCAGGTCAATACCAAACGACTCAGAATAATGATCAAGGTGGATACATTAGAGGTATCGAGCTTGCCTATACCACGATGTTTGATAATTTACCGGGCGTCTTTTCAGGCTTAGGTTTTAACGCTAACTATTCATATACCGAGAGTGAAACAACGGTAGATGGCGGTGGTAACTTCCCTGATCAGCAATTGCCACTCCCTGGTCTATCAAAAAATGTTTGGAGTGCGACGGTATTTTGGAACATAGACTCGTTCACAACACACCTGAATATCCGTTACCGTGATGAGTATGTATATGAAGGGGCTTCACCAGGTGGCTCTTCTCTAGCTTGGGCTGATGAATATACTGTGGTTGATTGGCAGGCATCGTACAACTTTGAGAATGGTTTGGAAGCCGTCTTACAGGTTAATAACCTAACTGATGAGCCAAATACCACTAATTATGGTACTGCACTTGCCACTGGTGAGTACAAAGAGTTTGGTCGCCAGTATTATTTAGGGTTCAACTATAGCTTCTAATTAGTCGCAAGCATCCATGGCCACCAAAGTAACACCTGCTTTGGTGGCTTTTTTATAATCGCTCACACTGTAATGAGTGGTTACCATCAATTATCTAAATTGATATGTTTGTTTGACTTTCAATACGTGATTTTTAATAGAGTTAAGGTGCTAAGGCGATGAAAAGTCAGAAAATAGTGATTTTAGGTGGTGGAACGGCAGGTTGGATGGCCGCAAATATGATGGCAAAAAGCTGGGCAGATAAAGCGATAGAAATCACTGTGGTTGAATCTTCTAGCATCGGGACTATTGGTGTTGGTGAAGGGTCTACTCCGCAGTTCAAAGGATTTATGGACTATTTAGGTATCTCGGAAGCCGAGTGGATGCCGGCTTGTAATGCGACCTATAAAAATGGCATTCGGTTTATAGATTGGTCGACAAAACCTGGGTTTTCTCGCTATTTTCACCCATTTCCTGCACAACCTGATGACTACAGTGCACCAGCTTTTTTTCATAACAGCTTTGTTCGTCGTAAGGCGATTGACGTAGAGGGCCACCCAGACCACTTTTTTTTAGCGACTCACTTGGCTGATTTAAACAAATCCCCCATTGCTGCAGAAAGCTTCCCATTCGAAATTAATTATGGTTATCACTTTGACTCAGCTTTGCTTGGCCAGTTGTTGGCTCGTAAAGCGGCTGAGTTTAATGTAAAACACATTGATGCCACAATTACCGACGTTCGAAAACACGTTGATGGTGATATTGCGGCACTGATAAGGTCGGATGGTACGGAAATCTCTGGTGATATCTTTATTGATTGCTCGGGCTTCAAAAGTTTACTCCTACAACACACTTTGGGTGTGGGTTTTGAGTCATTCGAGTCCAATTTATTTAACGACGCTGCGGTCGTTATACCTACCAAGCAACTTGACACTATTCGCTCCGAAACACAATCTGTTGCGCGTCAATTTGGGTGGTCTTGGCACATTCCACTAACGAACCGTATCGGTAATGGTTATGTTTATAGTCAGCGTTACTGCGATGCGGATCAAGCCGAAACCGAACTAAGGGCTGCTTTGGGTTTGTTGGACTCAGAAGTAGAAGCTCGACATATAAAAATGAAAGTAGGGCAAGTTAAAGCGCATTGGAGTAAAAACTGCATAGCGATTGGTTTATCTCAGGGCTTCATAGAGCCATTAGAAGCAACCGCTTTGCATATAGTCCAAGAAACCGTTCAAAGTTTCATTGAATGCTACCAAAATGCGGATTTTACCGATGCTGACAGAGATAAGCACAACCGCGCTTTGAGCGAACGGTATCAGGCTATTCGAGACTATATCGTCGCCCATTATCGCGTGAATAGTCGCACTGACACCAACTACTGGCTTGATAATGCCCACAATAACAACCTATCGCGGTCGCTCTATCAGATTTTACAGACTTGGGTCTCTGGTAATAACTTATCAGATGAATTAGTTCGCCAAAACGTTGAGCAATATTACCCTTCAGTCAGCTGGCATTGTTTACTAGCAGGTTATGGTATCTATCCAGACCAAGCTCAGCTTAAGTCAGGCAATGCCCTAGCAAACCAACATAGCATCGAAAAAGTAAATGACTTCATTAGACGATGTGGATTGAATTTCAGAGATCACCGAATGGAGCTAGAAAGCTTTGCGGCAAATGTTCACAAGTAACTTGGTATTAATAGTTATATAAAATCTAATAAAGGGTTTCTCTGAATACGTATGTAATGGGTTCAGTACGTTTGTTTACGCAAGTAGACTCTTTTAAAACAGCATTATGACAACACTATGAAAAATAAATCTTTACTATTGGCTGTGTTAGCAATTTTGGGTGGTGCAGTAAGTTTAAGCGGCTGTGGCCCCAAACCAGTTGATAAAAAAACTGAACAAATGACGTTGCAATCGGAAGTAGCACCTGTGAGTAAGCCCGTTGTTTATCAAGTCTTCACAAGGCTATTTGGCAATACTAAAACCGTGAACAAACCTTGGGGGACAGTAGAGGAAAATGGCGTAGGCAAGTTTTCTGATTTTACTCCTACTGCATTACAACAAATCAAGGCGATGGGTGTGACCCATGTTTGGTATACCGGTGTGCTCCATCACGCATTAGTGACAGATTATAGTAAATATGGCATTAGCCAAGATGATCCAGATGTTGTAAAAGGTAGGGCCGGTTCACCCTATGCAATAAAAGATTACTACAACGTTAACCCTGATCTTGCGAATGATCCTTCTGCGCGACTGGCTGAATTTGAAGCCTTAATCAAACGCACACATGACGCAGGCTTAAAAGTGATCATTGATATTGTGCCAAACCATGTCGCTCGTAACTATGAGTCACTCGGTGCGCCTAAAGGAACTGTCGATTTTGGCACCAATGACGACACGCAAGTTGCATATGCTCGGGACAATAATTTTTATTATGTGGTTGGTGAGGAGTTTACAGTACCAACGAGTGAAAGCTATCAGGTATTAGGTGGTGAATCTCATCCATTGGCGGATGGCAAATTTGCAGAAAATCCAGCAAAGTGGACCGGTAACGGTGCTCGTACGGCAAAGCCTGAAATTAATGATTGGTATGAAACCGTCAAAGTGAATTACGGTGTCAGGCCTGACGGTCGCTACGATTTCGACCGCTTGCCTGACGATTATGCTCAGCAAGATCACCGTGCGCACTTTGAATTTTGGCAACACAAGCAACTGCCAGATAGTTGGTACAAATTTCAAGCCATTGCCCACTTTTGGCTAGAAAAGGGCGTAGACGGTTTCCGTTACGATATGGCGGAAATGGTGCCAGTCGAGTTTTGGAGCTTCCTAAACTCGTCGATTAAAACAAAAAATCCTGACGCTTTTCTGCTTGCAGAAGTCTATAACCCTGCTTTATATCGCCCATATATCAAACAGGGGAAGATGGATTACCTCTATGACAAAGTGGGCTTTTACGACACGTTGAAGACGTTAATGCAAGGTAAAGGTAGTGCCCAAACGGTGTTGGATATTCATCAATCGGTAGCCGATATTGCGCCACATATGTTGCACTTTTTAGAAAATCATGATGAGCAGCGTATCGCAAGCCCTGAATTTGTAGGCGATCCGCTAAAAGGTAAGCCCGCTATGGTGGTCAGTCACCTAATAAGCACCGCGCCTTCGATGATCTATTTTGGACAAGCTCTAGGCGAAGACGGCTCCGAGCAGGCGGGGTTCGGTAGTCCAAGCAGAACCAGTATTTTTGATTATATTGGCGTACCCGAACATCAAAAATGGATGAATGACGGAAAATTTGATGGCGCGCTACTTTCGGATGAGCAAAAGGCGCTTCGTAATTACTACGTCAAATTACTCAATCTTGCAAAGCAGCCGGCGATTGCGGCTGGTGAATACCAGCAAGTCGCCCTGAGTGCTGAGATGCCAAGCAATGCTGAAGC
Source organism: Pseudoalteromonas piscicida (assembly GCF_002208135.1). Taxonomy (NCBI): domain Bacteria; kingdom Pseudomonadati; phylum Pseudomonadota; class Gammaproteobacteria; order Alteromonadales; family Pseudoalteromonadaceae; genus Pseudoalteromonas; species Pseudoalteromonas piscicida. The sequence continues at coordinate 2,065,205 of NZ_CP021646.1, read as the reverse complement.
AGTCATGGCATTTGGCCGTAAATTAGGTCAACAAAAGTTGTTGGTCGTGAGCAACTTTAATGCAGAACAAGAACAAATAGTCACCGTAAATCTGCCTAAAGAGTGGCATGGTGTTTATAACGATATTTTAGAGTCACACCCGACTTTACAATTACAACCAACAACTGATGGCAAGCACGCCAACGCAACGATTACGCTAGCACCGCTTGCCAGCGTGGTTTATCAATTAGAGAAGTAACCTATGCAACAAGAACAACAAAAACCACAACTCAGTTTTTGGCAGATATGGAATATGTGCTTTGGGTTTCTTGGGATCCAATTTGGTTTTGCACTACAAAACGGCAATGTGAGTCGTATTTTTCAAACCCTCGGTGCCAAGGTCGATGACATCCCTATATTATGGGTTGCAGCGCCCTTAACGGGTTTAATCGTGCAGCCAATTATCGGCTACTGGAGTGATAGAACATGGGGAAAACTTGGGCGTAGAAGACCATTTTTCTTGTGGGGGGCTATTCTCACCACGCTATCGCTTTTCATTATGCCCAATTCTCCAACGCTTTGGATTGCGGCGGGTATGCTGTGGATCATGGATGCGTCGATCAACGTCACGATGGAGCCGTTTAGAGCATTAGTAGGTGATAATCTGAATGAAAAGCAACGTGCTACAGGTTATGCGATGCAGAGCTTTTTCATTGGTGTCGGTGCCGTGGTCGCGTCTGCGCTGCCTTGGATGATGACCAATTGGTTTGAGGTGAGTAACACAGCTCCTGCAGGACAAATCCCTGACTCGGTAAAATACGCATTTTTCTGGGGGGGAGCTATCTTGTTTACCTCCGTATTGTGGACGATTCTAAAGACGAAAGAATATAGCCCTGAGCAACTTGCAGCCTTTGAACAAGCGCAAACGAATACGCAAAGCGCAATACTGTCAGACTTACCAGTGAACTTTTTAAAAGGCAGTGCGGTGAGCGGATTTATTGGCGTTATTGTGTTGTTTGCCGTTGCACTTCTTGGCCTTGAAAAAGAGCTTTATTTGCTTAGTGGGCTGCTCATCGCTTTTGCAATTGTATTTGTCATTGCGCATGTGATGCAGCAAAAACAGCGCGTAAGTAATGGGTTTTATGATGTTATTTTTGACTTGTTTACGATGCCAAAGACCATGCAGCAGCTTGCTGTGGTGCAATTTTTTAGCTGGTTTTCGCTATTTGCCATGTGGATCTACACCACCTCAGCGGTGACGAGCCATCACTATGGTACGTCAGACGTAACGAGCAAGCTTTATAACGACGGTGCCGATTGGGTCGGGGTGTTATTTGCAGCTTACAATGGCTTTGCTGCTATTGCTGCGATGGTGATCCCACTCATGGTTAAGCACATTGGTCTCAAAGGGGCACATGCAGCTAACTTGTTTTTTGGCGCAGTGTCTTTAATTAGCTTCAAATTTATCGGTGACCCAACATTACTCTGGTTGCCAATGGTGGGTATTGGCTTTGCTTGGGCATCTATTTTGTCATTACCTTACGCGATGCTAAGTAACGCCTTGCCAAGCAACAAAATGGGCGTATTTATGGGGATCTTTAACTTTTTTATCGTGATCCCACAATTACTCGCCGCCAGTATTCTAGGTCTAATTCTGCGTCATGGTTTTGATAACCAACCGATATTCGCACTCATCATCGGAGGCGTGTCATTTTTACTCGCTGCATTAGCTGTTTCAAGAGTCACGATAAAGGCTCAATAAGGAGAACGAGATGATTAAACTATCAACAATCGCACTTGCCTTAGTAAGTGCTGGTCTCATGGGTTGCGGATCACAGCAATCTGTCAATGAAACCCTGACGGCACCAGGTGCACCTGGTGTTAAACCTTATTGGTCATACTCTGGAAAAGCGGGGATAGGTACATCGTACGAAGCCTACGAAGACGGAAAATACAGCGATTCTACGGCGACTAAAGCGGTTTCAAAGGTATGGTTTTCTGTTGCAAAAGGGATGATCACAGAGACCATGTTTGGGCTTATCCACCAAGCGCAGATCAAAGACATGCAATTTATCATTGTGGGTGATGGTTTTGCGGTGAAGGAATCCGATACCGACGCGTTAGATATCACCATTGACTATCTTTATAAAGATGCTAGTGGACGACCTTTATCGCTGGCTTACAAAATTGCAAGCAAGGACAAACAAGGTCGCTTTACCCTTGAAAAGCATATTTTTACCGACCCTGATGGACAGACTTTGTTTGTTAGAGCAAAAGTAGACAGTGATCTCACAGGCGTTCAGGCTTTTGTGAACGTTAATCCATACGTGAATAACAATGGCTTAAACGATTTTGCGAAAGTGACAGAGCAAGGTTTGTTAGCATGGGAAGGTAAGAACTATCTCTCTTTACAGAGCAAAACCGGCTTTGATGAAGTATCTGTTGGTTTTACTGGCACCAGTGATAATTTAGCGGCACTTGAGTCTACAGGACATATAGCCCAAGCTTATGCGTCTACAGGCAAAGAGAGTGGTAACGTTAACTGGCTGGCAAGCTTAGGACAGGTAAACGGTAGTAGCACGTTCGACCTAGCCTTGAGTTTTGGCCACTCTCAGCAGCAAAGCTTTGCTGAGGGGGCAGCCACATTAGCCAAAGGTTACGATAAGGTACTGGCAGATTATAATGGTCAAGGGGGAGCGACGGGCTGGCAAGATTATATCGAAAGTTTAGCACCACTAAAATCCATGACGGCAAATACCGCGGACAACGGTAAATTACTTTACACTAGTGCGCTTGTACTTAAGGCGCAAGAAGATAAAACCCATGCAGGTGCCTTGATAGCATCGTTGTCAAACCCATGGGGTGATACGGTGCCAGCAGAGCGAGGCCAAACCGGTTATAAGGCGGTATGGGTGCGTGATTTTTATCAAGTAGCGATGGCATTTTTGGCGATGGGAGATACGCAAACGGCACTCACTGCTTTTGAGTATCTAGAAAAAGTGCAAGTGACTGATAAAACACCGGGCAACCATGGGGATACAGGCTGGTTCCTGCAGAAAACGCATGTTGATGGCGAGCTTGAATGGGTTGGAGTGCAGCTTGACCAAACGGCAATGCCAATCATGCTGGCATGGAAACTCTGGCAAGCAGGTGTGCTAAGCGATGATAAACTGGTTTATTGGTACAACAAGATGTTAAAGCCTGCTGCTAACTTCTTAGTTGAAGGGGGGCTGGCTAAAATTTTATGGAACGACACTCAAATCACGCCGCCTGCGACACAACAAGAGCGTTGGGAAGAGCAAAATGGTTATTCACCATCGACTACAGCGGCAATCATTGCAGGCCTCGTGACGGCGAGCGACATTGCGAAATTGGCCGGTGATAAAGCGGGACAAGAGAAATTCCTCGCGGCGGCGCAGCATTACAATCGAGATGTTGAGTCTTTCATGTTCACAACAAAAGGTAGTCTGCAAAGCAAACACAGTGACGGTCAATATTTCTTCCGTATTGGACAAGACGAAGATCCTAATTCCAGTACGACCTTAAATGCCAATAATGGCCGAAACGGGATGGATAAGAAGCAGATCATCGACGGTGGTTTCTTAGAACTCGTGCGTTATGGTGTCAGAGGTGCGGACGCCCCAAGCATTGTGGCTACCATGCCTGAATACGATGATGAGTCGATAGCTGAAAATTTAAGAGTAAAATATAGCTTTAAATTTGATGGCGATGTAAATAGTTATCCAGGTTACCGCCGTTACGGTAACGACGGCTATGGTGAAGATGAGAAGCGTGGAATCAATTATGCCGTAAATGGTAATAATACCGATGGTCAACGTGGTCGAGTATGGCCGTTCTTTACCGGTGAGCGTGGTCATTATGATATTGCACTGGCGCTGCTCGATGGTGAATTAAGTGCTGATGAGCAGAGCAAAATACAAAATACTTATGTTAAGGGAATGGAACACTTTGCTAATGAAGGCATGATGTTACCTGAGCAAGTATGGGATGGTGTGGGTAAAAATACCTTTGGCTATAAACTTGGCGAAGGAACCAATTCGGCGACGCCTTTAGCTTGGACACACGCTGAGTATGTCAAGTTAGTGCGCTCTCTTAATGAAAAGCAGGTTTGGGATCACTACCCAATCGTAGAAAGTAAACTGAAATAATAAGCCTAGCGCCTGTTGACCCTTACTGCTTGATTTTTGTTCCCCAAAGTGTGTTTTGGTCGCGGCGCTCGACTTGCCGCCTGGTAATCTAAGCAAAAGTTGAGCAACAATGAACAAAGCGTACTCAGAGCACCCAAAGGGTAGCGCTTAATTTGGCCGATGATCTAGCTATCGTGAAGATTGTCTAACAATAAGTTTAGGCGGCAATAGGGTAGAGGCTACCGCTTCACCTCGGATAAGCGTAAGCAGGTTATCGACCAGCATTTGTCCTGCCAATGTGGTGTTTTGCTGCACAGTAGTTAAAGAGGGAGAAACATAACCCGCTGCGGCAATGTTATCAAAGCCAACGACATGGACATCATGAGGCACGCGAACACCCGCTTCTTGAAGCGCCTTAATCGCGCCAATAGCAATGAGATCGCTAGCTGCGAAAAGCGCGTTAAATTTAACATTGTTGGCGATTAAGGAGCGAGTCGCGTGATACCCTGAGTCTTCTGTGGAAATAGCGTTTGCCATCTTACGGTCGCTCATTTCAATACCTTTTGTTTTAAGGGTGTCTCTAAAGCCTTTAAAACGCGCAAAAAACTCCGGGCTGTGATCCGAAGCATCGCCAATAAACGCACAATCTGTTCTGACCATGTCGATTAAATGCTTTGCAGCCAACACACCACCACCGTAATTATCGCAGCTCACCGTTAAGTCTGGACGGTTATCAACCGTTGCCCCCCAACAAACAAACTTTGTGTGGTTGTCGAGTAGAGTTTGTAACTTTGACTGGTAATCGATGTAATCACCATAGCCTAGTAAAATTAAACCATCAGCACGATGGCTATCCTCATAATCGGCATGCCAATCACTGCTCGTCGATTGGAACGATACTAAAAGGTCATAGCCTTCTTTTGCGCACGCCCGGGTAATACTGCCAAGCATACTCAAAAAGAAAGGATTAATTTGCGACTCGTCTCCTGTGGGATCTTCAAATAACAGCAAAGCCAATGTACTACTTTGCTGAGTGCGCAGGTTACTTGCGTTTTTATCGACCTTATAGTTAAGCTTTTTAGCAATCTCATGAACGCGACGACGAGTTTCCTCGTTAACCAAAGAGCTATTTCTTAGGGCGCGCGACACCGTAGATTGCGAAACGCCAGCATAATGGGCGATATCAAATGAAGTTGCTTTACCTTTCATGTTCTTCTCAACGCTTAAGACAGTGACATTGTCAGCCATTCAATTTTTTTTTCAACCAATTTCACCGAATTTGCAAATTTTTATTGATACAGTCTGACACCGGTGTCATAATGTCGATGTTTTATCATTTTGTTGTCAAAACGTATTTGGCTGCCCTATGCCAAGGGCAGCATTTTTTACCAAATTAACAGAATAACAGGTAAGAGCAAAAGCCAAGGCGTGCAAATTTTGGCGAGTTGAGACAGTAAATTGCAGGACGTGTGCTGGCAGCCCTGATGTTAGCCCAAGCATAATCGCAGTGATAAAGAGATAATAATATGAGCCAGACAACAAGCCATTCATCCGTGCCGTTTGAGCCGATTGTCGTTGCCGACATCGGGGGAACAAACGCCAGATTTGCAATCGTGTCAGATTTTGATACGCGAACTAACCATTTTGTAATTACGCATCAAGCCACTTTTCCTAGTGCTGAATTCCAGTCTTTTGAATCCGCTATCCAAAAATATTTAACTGAGCTACCTGTGGCGCAGCCAAGCCGAGCCTGTCTCGCGGTTGCCGGTCCTATCAAATCTCAGCAAGTTCATTTAACTAATTTAGGTTGGCATTTTAATTCCGAAGACATCAAAGCCCAGTTCGATTTTACCGAACTTGCCGTGATCAACGACTTTGCTGCCTTTGCCTATGCGGCGCCCTACTTAGCACTAGAGAAAAACCTAGTGATTAAGCAAGGTCAGCCTGAGCTAGGCGCAAATATCGGTGTAATGGGTCCTGGTACTGGATTTGGTGCGGCTTGTCTTGCTAGAGATATTAATGGCAGCGCGGTGATGAGCTGTGAAGCAGGACATATCTCGCTTGCACCGGTTACCGCCTTAGACAAAGAGCTGTTAACGGTACTGCGCGCGAGTATTCAACATGTCTCAGTCGAGACGGTGTTTTCAGGCCCGGGTATTGCGAGACTCTACAAAGCCATGGCAGAAGTGCGTGGTGAGCAAGCAAAAGATCTTAATGCGGCGCAGATCAGTGCGCTTGCGAAAGAATGTAAAGTGTGCGATGCAACATTGAGTCACTTCTGTGACTGGATGGGTAGTGTGGCTGGCGATTTAGCACTGACTTTTGGTGCCTTAGGTGGTGTTTATATTGGTGGTGGGATCTTGCCGCGGATGAAAGCGCGATTACAAGCAAGTAGTTTTGTTGAGCGCTTTACCGAAAAAGGCATGATGTCACAGTACACGAGCCAAATTCCAGTTACTTTGGTGGTACAAGATAATATCCCACTGATTGGTGCAGCAGCATGTATTCATGAGCGACGCCGGGCTTAAGGGAAAATCGATGAAAAAAGTAACTATTAACAGCGTTGCCGAATATGCCGGAGTGTCTAAAAAGACAGTATCTCGGGTATTAAATAACGAGCCAAATGTCAGTCCTGCAACGCGGGAAAAAGTGCTGAAGGTCTTTGAAGAGCTGAATTATAAGCCTAACCCTATTGCACGCGGTTTGGCACAAAATCGTAGCTTTATCATTGGCTGTTTATACGACAATCCATCAAAAAGCTATATCACGCGAGTGCAAAGTGGTGCGCTGGAAGCGTGTCAGAAACATAGTTACAATTTATTGATACACCCTTGTGAACTGCGCGGCCAAGATCTTATCGATAATGTTGAGCAGCTGCTTACCACATCGAGACTTGACGGGATTGTGCTTACTCCACCTTTTTCAGACTCCAAAGAGCTTATTGCTTTTTTAAAGCAGCGTAGTATTCCCTATGCACGCGTTGCCTCTGCCATTGAAGGCGATGATTCGATTTCAATTCGTAGTAATGACGAGCAGGGCGCATTTGAGTTGACAGAGCACTTGATCAATTTAGGTCATACCGAAATTGCCTTTATTAAAGGGCACCCAGATCACAGTGCCACGGAAAATCGTTTCTCTGGCTATCAAAAAGCACTAGCAAAGCATGGTATTGAATATCGAGAGCGGCTAGTTGCAGAAGGTAACTTTAGTTATCACTCAGGTGCTGACAGTGCAAAAGCCATATTGGATTTAGCGCCAAGACCAACGGCTGTGTTTGCATCAAATGACTACATGGCTGCGGCAGTGCTAAAACTCGCTACACAGCGAGAGATCAAAGTGCCCGAGCAGTTATCTATTGCAGGATTTGATAACGCACCTATCGCAAGACATATTTGGCCGGGTTTGACGACGATAGCACAGCCCGTGGAAGAAATGACTCGGATAGCGGTAGAAGAGTTGATTAAGCATATATCTTCGCCGCAAGAAGCACCGTTTCAGCAAGTTTTAGAAGCTAAACTCATCACTCGAGAGTCGACGCAAGCACGCTCGAACTCATAATTTTTTCAATTTTTATACTTGCCCCAAAGCCCAACGCTTAGCCGTTGGGCTTTTTATTTTCGATGGTTGTAATTTGGTCATTTTAAAAAGTTAGACTAAATTTGTAAGAAGGGTTGACACCGGTGTCAGCTTTATGCGTAAATATAGTGACACCGGTGTCAGGTTGGGGTGAGAGACAACCTGATAGCGTACCTTTGAACGGGTAAATCAAAGCAGCTCTGTACAAGGATTACCACGAATGCTGGTAATCGTGCAGAGCCTTTTTCCTCTAACACTAGAGAGTCAGTAATATGTTGCATCCACGAATTCAGGAAGTCACCGAACGCGTCATTGAGCGAAGCAAAGCAACACGTCAAGCCTATTTAGCTCGAATCCAACAAGCAAAAAAACAAACGCGCGTACGAGCGGGACTGGGCTGTGGAAACCTAGCACACGTAATGGCTGCTTGCTCAAGCAGTGATAAGGCTCGCCTAAAAGAAGACGAGCAACCGAACTTAGCAATTATCAACTCGTACAATGACATGTTGTCTGCGCACGAACCTTATAAAGAATATCCAGATTTAATTAAAGCAGTGGCAAATAAATTTGATGCGACTGCGCAAGTAGCGGGTGGTGTACCCGCTATGTGTGACGGGGTTACCCAAGGCCGCGATGGCATGGAACTGTCGTTGTTCTCTCGTGACGTCATTGCCATGTCAACAGCGGTGGCATTATCACACGATGTCTTCGATGGGGTTTTCTGTCTTGGCGTATGTGACAAAATCGTCCCTGGACTATTAATTGGTGCTTTGTCTTTTGGCCATTTGCCCATTTTCTTTTTACCAGCAGGTCCAATGCAATCAGGGATCCCGAACAAAGAAAAGGCACGTATTCGTCAAAAGTTTGCACAAGGCTTAGTCAGCCGTGAAGAGTTACTGGAAGCCGAGAGTGCTTCATACCACAGTGCGGGTACTTGTACTTTCTACGGTACGGCGAACTCGAACCAGATGTTAATGGAGATCATGGGTCTTCATTTACCGGGTAGCTCGTTTATCAATCCATACACAGAATTAAGAGATGGCTTAACGGCGAGTGCGGTTGAGACCATGCTAACTCAGCTACTTGATGGTAAAAGCGGCAATGCACTTGCGGATATCGTGAGTGAAAAAACCGTGATCAATGGCTTGGTCGGTCTGCTGTCTACTGGTGGTTCTACTAACCATGCCATTCACTTAGTCGCAATGGCAAAAGCGGCTGGCGTTCAAATCACGTGGAAAGACATGGCGGATTTGTCTGAAGTAGTGCCGTTGTTAACGCGTATTTATCCAAATGGTCATGCCGACGTAAACCACTTCCAAGCGGCTGGTGGTATGGGCTTCTTAATGCGTGAATTAAGAGATGGTGGCTTCTTACACAATGACGTAAAAACGATTGTGGGTGAAGGGCTTGATGCTTACACGATGGAACCACTACTGGATATCAACAGCAATGTGATCATCAGCGATAACCAAGGCCCTGCCAAAGTGAAGTGGGTACCAGTACCTGAGAATTCACTGGATGAAGAAGTACTTCGCCCAGTAGCAAATCCATTTAACAAGCAAGGCGGCTTGCAATTACTTAATGGTAATTTGGGTAAAGCGGTGATTAAAGTGTCTGCGGTACAAGAGCAGCATCAAACGGTGACTGCACCGGCGAAAGTATTTAGCTCTCAAAGCGAATTACAAGAAGCCTTTACTGCTGGCAAGCTTAATCAAGACTTTATTGCCGTGATTAAAGAGCAAGGCCCTAAAGCGAAGGGTATGCCTGAGTTACATAAACTGACACCTGTCATGGCTACATTACAAGACCAAGGTTTTAAAGTGGCGATTGTGACTGATGGTCGTATGTCTGGGGCGTCGGGTAAAGTACCTGCGGCGATCCACCTTGCACCGGAAGCGGTTGAAGGTGGCGCAATTGCAAAAGTGCACGAAGGTGATTTGATCACCTTAAATGCACCAAAAGGCGAATTAGTGCTACACGTCTCTGATGAAGAAATGGCACAGCGCGAATTACAGCTTTCACCGCAATCACAAACATTTGGTACAGGTCGAGAGCTATTCTCAGGATTTAGACACGTAGTGAGCAGTGCAGATCAAGGTGCATGCTCATTTGGCATCGAAGAATAATAACAGTGGGAATGAGGGTGAGCATGAGTATTAAAGAGATATTGTCAGCAGCACCAGTGGTTCCGGTTATCGTTATTGATAACCTAGAAGACGCGGTGCCGCTTGCTACGGCATTGTTTAATGGTGGCTTAAAAGCACTTGAAGTGACACTTCGTACACCAGTGGCAGCGCAAGCGGTAAAAGACATTAAAGCGGCTTTACCAGATGCCTATGTTGGTACTGGTACGGTAGTGGATAAGGCAACCTTTAATGCCTCTGTAGAAGCCGGCGCTGACTTCATGGTAAGTCCAGGTGTCAATGACGAATTATTGGAACTGGCAAAGTCGTCAAGTATTCCATTTCTTCCAGGTGCTGCAACGCCAAGCGAAGTGATGAAGCTTGCAAGTCATGGTTTTGAATTCTTAAAGTTTTTCCCTGCTGAAGCTGCAGGTGGTGCACCAATGCTTAAATCCATTGGCGGACCAATTCCACAAGTAAAATTTTGTCCAACGGGTGGTATTTCGTTGGCAACTGCACCTAAGTATCTTGCACTCGACAATGTGGTATGTGTGGGCGGTACTTGGATGCTTGATAAAGCACTTATCGCAAACAAAGACTGGCAAGCCATTGAAGCGCTTGCGAAACAAGCAAGTGAAGTAAAATAGATTAGGGGACAGTTATCATGATTAATATCGCAATTAATGGCTATGGACGTATCGGTCGTAACGTACTTCGTGCACTGTACGAGTCAGGTCAGAATAAAGACATCAAAGTCGTTGCCATCAACGATCTCGCACCTGCAAACGTAAACGCACATTTGACTCAATTTGACTCTGTACATGGTCGCTTTCAAGAGCAGGTTGTTCTTAACGACAACACTCTCGTTATCGGTGGTGACGAAATCACGCTAACGCAAGAGCGTGACCCTGCAAATCTTCCTTGGAAGGCGCTAAACGTTGATATCGTGCTTGAATGTACTGGGTTGTTCACTTCTCGTGAAGCTGCGGCTAAACACATTGAAGCCGGTGCGAAAAAAGTGATTGTATCTGCGCCGGGCACAGATATGGATGCAACGGTTGTTCATGGCGTTAACAGCGAAGTGCTAAGTGCTGAATCAACCATTATCTCTAACGCATCTTGTACCACAAACTGTCTTGCGCCTATTGCAAAAGTATTGAATGATACTATTGGTATTGAGCAAGGTAGCATGACAACCATTCATGCCTACACCAACGATCAGAATCTATCAGACGTTTACCACCCTGATTTATATCGCGCGCGTAGTGCCACTCAGTCTATGATCCCGACGAAAACGGGCGCGGCAAAGGCGGTTGGCTTAGTGCTTCCTGAACTTGCTGGCAAACTAGATGGTATGGCGGTTCGTGTGCCAACCATCAACGTATCACTGGTTGATTTAACGTTTGTCGCTAAGCGTGACACTTCAAAAGAAGAAGTGAATGCAGCAATCAAAGCGGCTGCTGAGGGCGCGATGAGTGCAATCCTTGAGTACAATGAATTACCTTTGGTTTCTATCGATTTCAACCACAATCCGGCTTCCTCAGTGTTTGACTCTACACAAACCAAAGTAGATGGAAAGCTGGTAAAAGTGATGGCTTGGTATGATAACGAATGGGGCTTCTCTTGCCGCATGCTAGACCAAGTTAAAGCACTAGGTGCATTTTTATAATCAGGATTAATTTCTGACCAAAAGCTCTGCAGATCGCGGAGCTTTTTTGTTTTTGACGGAAAAATTGCCATTCTTCCTTATCAATTAGTATAAGTTCCTTGAGGATCGGCACCGTATATGGAAAAATTCACCACACAAACACCAATAACTCCAAACGAGGATTCAATTATGCGCATCATCTTGCTAGGCGCGCCGGGTGCAGGTAAAGGTACTCAAGCTCAATTTCTAATGGACAAATATGGGATCCCTCAGATCTCGACAGGCGACATGTTACGTGCTGCTATCAAAGAAGGGACTCCGTTGGGTCTTGAAGCGAAAAAGGTCATGGATGCAGGTCAACTAGTATCTGATGAAATCATTATTGGCTTGGTAAAAGAGCGCATCGCAAAAGAAGATTGTGCAAATGGCTTCTTGCTTGATGGCTTCCCACGCACAATTCCACAAGCAGATGCAATGAAAGAAAATGGCATCAAAGTTGACCATGTTATCGAATTTGACGTGGCAGATGAGATCATCGTTGAGCGTATGAGCGGTCGTCGTGTACACCCAGGTTCTGGTCGTGTTTACCACATCGTTTACAACCCGCCAAAAGTAGAAGGCAAAGATGACGTAACGGGTGAAGACCTAATCATTCGTGATGACGACACTGAAGAGACAGTACGTAAACGCCTAGCGATTTACCATGAGCAAACTAAACCTCTCGTAGACTACTACAGTGCGGAAGCGGATGCTGGTAACACGCAATATCACAAACTTGATGGTACACAAGCTGTTGATGCGGTAAGCAAGCAGTTAGGTGAACTATTGGGTTAATGCCCTATTAGCTGTACATACTGAAAAGGAGCTAATTGAGCTCCTTTTTTTAGCGCGATTTATAGCGAACTTTTGACTTAAGTATGAGCATGAGGTTACTACACATTTACTTTATATGGTAAATAAATCATATTGACGGACTTATAGTGGCGTGTAAATTAAGTGTAATTAAATTGTGTTTTTTTTGTTTTTTTTGTGTCATTGTAGAGGTGTACAAATGTCTAACTAAAGGAGCTGACAATGCACTTAAAACTCAATAAAAAGAAAATTAAAACGCTATCTAAAGATAAACTGGCAATTCCATATGCTCAAACCCCCGCCATTGCTGGTGGGTTATCAAATGAACCTGAGTGCTTCACATATAGCCATGGGGGTGCTGCGGTACAGTTGCTCCTACAATTATTGACTGTAGTGCTGCTTGTCAACATTAGCAGTGGTACTAGGCTTGGATTTAACAGTCCAAGCCTTCATTAAGCGTGATTTATTTAACAAAATATTACGCTTTTGCGATAAATATAGCACGGAGCGGAGCAGGGTAGCCTTCAATGGTTTTGCTAGTGTCATTTGGATCTAAGAAATCAGCAAGCGACTCTGTTTCCATCCAAGGGGTTTGGCGCTGTTCGTCTAACGACGTGACGTCTTTGTTTACCACCTTGATATCTTTAAAGCCCACGCGCTCAAGCCACAATGTTAATGCGTCGCAGCTTGGAATAAACCATACGTTGCGCATCTTGGCGTAGCGATCGGTCGGCACCAATACGGTATTTACATCGCCCTCAATCACGAGTGTTTCTAGCACTAATTCGCCACCTTTTCTGAGCTGAGACTTTAGCTGTGCTAAAAAGTCGATTGGTGAACGACGGTGATATAGCACGCCCATTGAAAACACAGTATCAAATGCTTTTAACTCAGGAAGTTGCTCTACCCCTAAGGGTAGTAAATGCACGTTTGGATCGGGGTTAAAGTGTTTAATTGTTTGGAATTGGCACAAAAACAGATCGGAAGGATCAATACCAACAACAATCTCAGCGCCTTCACCGCGCATACGCCACAAGTGATAACCAGAGCCACAGCCGATATCCAATACATTACGGCCATGAAGATCGCTAATATGGGGGAGCAGACGGTCCCATTTCCAGTCGCTGCGCCACTCAGTATCAATATGGACGCCATGTAAATGAAATGGCCCCTTACGCCATGGCATCATGCGTTTTAGTAAATGCGTCAACTGCTTTTGATGACCTTCATTGACGTCTTCGCCAGTACCTATCTCAACCTTGGTTTTTATATCAACATGCGTGGTTGAGATCTCAGGTAGATTTTTAATGACTTTTTCCCATTTCGGCCAGTCGCCATGTTGGGCTTCTTTTTGCCAATGGCTAAGCTGCGCAGGCAACGTTTCTAGCCAATGGCTCAGCGGGGTTTTCGCAATGGTTGCATAAAAGTCGGTAAACCAATGATTCATAATTGCCTCTATTTTATAGCTACCATTGAGCAGAAGTTAAAGCACTGATACCACACCTGAGTTTGATTAAAGCCAATATCCTCTAATCTTGTCATATGGGTACTTAACGAGTCCGTGCGCATCACGTTTTCAATCGCGGTGCGTTTTTGGCTGATCTCTAGTTCTGAGTAGCCATTGTGGCGTTTAAAGTCGTGGTGAAGGTCGATAAGTAAGTTGTCTTTAGTACCATTTTCACCGCGGATTTTTTCACTTAATAGCAGTACGCCACCAGGTTTTAAACCCTGATATATTTTTTCGAGAACCGCTTTGCGGTTTTCTGGTGGAATAAACTGTAGGGTGAAGTTCATTGCAACGACAGATGCATTGCTAATCTCTATTTCATTGATGTCACCTAAAGTGACCGAGACTGGGACGTCAGATTTAAAGCCCTTTAAATGCAGTTGGCAGCGCTCTACCATAGGCTGTGAATTATCCACGGCAATGATATGACAGTTTTCTTTATCTATATTCCTACGCATGCTTAGCGTGACCGCGCCTAAAGAGCAGCCTAAGTCATATAAGTTTGAGTTACTTTGCGCGTAAGTACCCGCAAGTTTGCCCATTGTGCTTACTATTGTCGCGTAGCCCGGCACTGAGCGCTGGATCATATCTGGAAACACTTCGACGACATCGGCGTCGAAAGTGAAATCTTTTACTGCTTGCTCAGTGGCATAAATACTGTCTTTGCCCGTCACATTAAATCTCTCTTTGAAAATAATCTCGCTATTTTAGCATTTTATGCTGGATAGTCAGTGATAAATTCAGTAGCTTGGCTACTATTAATAATAAGAAGTAAATATGAGACCAAAAATGGCGAAAAGCAAAGTGATTAGCACAGAAGATATCCTCTCAACGCTATGCCACTCAGTAACAGAAGTTCTGTCGTCGGCAAGCGGCAACCAAATTAACTATTCCGCGATGGTACAGAAGATCACTCGTACCTGTATGAGACCTGACATCGGTTGTTTCGTATTGTTTGATGGCGGGTTTACCGGTTTAGTCGTTACCAATTTTACCGCGCAAGCAGCAATGGAGGTGTATACCGACTACATGCGAAACATGGGCATGCCTGAAGAAGAAATTGCGCATAGTCATTTGTCTGATGACGTTGCCAACGTATTGGGTGAGTTGATGAACCAGATTGTTGGTGATTTCACCAACAAAGTACGCGAGCAGCTACATACTTCTATCACACAAAACCAACCTAAGATGATGGCTATCAACAAACAGGTGCAGATCTCGGTAGATACAACGATGGATCGCCCGCAGGCGAGACGCGTTACCTTTACCACTCAAGGTCAGAATATTTTCTATCTTGAATTGGCAATGGATAAAACTGAGTTTATTAAGCTGCATGACTTTGACATTGCTGAGTCGGTAGACCCAGATGACATTATTGCAAGTCAGGCTGAGAAGAAAAAGCTGGCGAAGCCGCAGCAAGAAGATGTTGTAGATGACGACTTTATGGATCAGTTAGGACTGTAAAACCGTATTTAACCTGAGGTTATTTAAGCACATGTCTTTAAGCACGTAATAGAAAGACCACTGATGTGGCCTTTCTATTACGTCAAAATCTTCACTTCGCCTTCGAATAAAATATAGCCATGGCACTAATGCAGTGCGCCTTTTCCTGCATTAAGCTCAGGTGCTTCTTCTACATGCTTAATCGATGTTAGCATCATCAAAGCTTCATTGAATTCAAAGCGGGCGATGGCGGTTTTTAATTTCTGTAATTCTGCTTCAGATAAATAGTTACTTACGGAAATCGAGTCTACCAATTCAGTAGCTTGAGTATCATAATCTCTTAACGCACAAGCGAGCTGAATTAGCTCTTCTAATTGGCTGTTGCTTCCTTTTTCAGTGTTGTTTTTAGTTACATTTTCTAGCGATTTAGACGCTTCTCTCTTGCGGCGTTTTTGACATTGTTCCAGTGCATATTTAACGTATTTAATCAGCTCGTCAATTTCGCTCGCATTAGGTGGGCGCACATTGAGAGAACCCTCAATGTGCTTAAACTCTTCGGTCAGCCGGACTATAGAAAGGTTAGCGCTTGCGCCTTTTAATGCATGTAACATGCTATGTGCGAGTTCAAAATTCTCAATGGCTAAAGCCTGTTTTAAATTGATCAGCTCTTCAATCTGTTGGGATAGGAACTTTTCTAAGATATCGAAGTAAACCTTTTGGTTGCCTGCGGCTCGAGCAATACCCTCGGCAATATCAATGCCTTCAAACTCAATAACCTCATCAACGTCCTCTACCGCAGCGATGATTTCTGGTTGGGTTGCTACTGGCGCTGCTGAGAGGCTACTGGTCTCAGCATTTACGTATTTCAAAATACTCTTAACGAGTTGTTCAACGTCGATGGGTTTAGTGACGTGGCCATTCATGCCTGCATCGATACAAGTCTGTATGTCTTCTTCCATGGCATTGGCGGTCATAGCGAGAATAGGAAGCGCATTCTTATCAAACTCTATGCGAAGATTCTGTGTCGCAGTGATACCGTCCATCACTGGCATTTGCATATCCATTAAAATGATATCTATGTGTTTGCTATGCACGAGGTCTATGGCTTCTTGTCCATTATCAGCGACCGCCACTTGCGCTCCGAAGCTAGATAAAATCTCAACCGCGATCTCCTGATTAACAGGTTGATCCTCCGCGACCAAAATTGATAAGCCATCTAGTGCTTGTTTACTAATCGTTTGTTCTTTTTTGCTGATAGTGGTTCTAACTTCCGGTGAGTCAAACACGGCATTTTGAATAACGTCCACAAGATTTGATGGATTAATCGGTTTTAAAAGTACACCATCGACTAAGTTGGCTTGATCGTCGGTAAGATTTAACTCCCGACCATAAGCTGTAACTAGAATAAACTTACTTTTCGACACATCGACTTGCGATTGTAGTTTCGTAATAAGCTCAATACCATCGAGTTTTGGCATATGCCAATCGACGAAAATAAGATCTGGTAAATCCCGTGTTAGGACAAACTGATTTAATGCTTTATTAGGATCTAAATAAGAAGAAACTTGCATACCAAAGTTTGTTAGCATACCGCTTAAAACATCTAGTGCGTGTTGGTTATCGTCAATGATTGTCGCTGATAGTTCCGATAAGTGGGTTGAGGCCATTTTCGCCTGACACAGTTCATCACTGACTTCCATTTCTAATGTGAAATAAAACTCTGAACCGACATTTTCTTCACTCTCTACGTATATTTCTCCCCCATCAGCTTGACGAGCTGTTGCGAAATTGTGAGGCCAAGGCCTGTACCACCATATTTTCGGGTGATCGAGTTATCCGCTTGAGAGAAAGATTGGAATAGGTTTTTTTGCTGGCGTTTGTTCATGCCAATACCAGAGTCTTTCACGCTAAACTTAATTTTCGCTAAACCTGTTTCGATATTTACGAGGGTAACACGAATAACAACCTCACCAGTTTCTGTGAATTTAACCGCGTTACCCGCTAAATTGATGAGTACTTGGCTTATTCTAAATTGATCGCCAACAACACAGTAGGGCACTTGTGAGTCTAGATCAAAGACCAACTCCAATTGCTTTTCTTGGGCTTTTACACTGACGATGGTGGCGACACTGTCGAGTAGCTTTTCTGTTGAAAAGGGCTGATATTCTAACTCGATTTTGCCAGCTTCGATTTTTGAAAAATCGAGTATATCGTTGATCAATCTCAGTAATTGCTTTGCTGCAGTATCTATTTTAGATACGTAGTCATGCTGTTTTGCATTTAATTCGGTAGCGAGCGCTAGATGGGACATGCCGATAATAGCGTTCATTGGGGTTCTAATTTCATGGCTCATATTGGCGAGGAATTCGCTTTTCGCTTTTGCCGAGTTTTGGGCCGAGTCTTTTGCTTCTATGAGTTCACGTTGTAGCTGGTTTCTCTCTGAGACATCAAGGTACATTCCAACAATACCAGCTACAGCGGCATTTTCATTAAAAAATGGCGCCTCGTATACAATGAGTTCCCGTGCTTGTTCTTGGCCATCTAGCAATAATACTTCATAGGTTTGCTCTTGGGTTGTGGTGATAATTTCGTGAGCTTTGGACTCAAACAGACTGGCTATTCCTAAATCAAAAACTTCGTCTAGCTTGGCGCCAATCACATCCACTTCAAATTGATCTAACAGTGCCAAAAATGACTTGTTTACCCCCATAAATATACCGTCAGTGGAGCGGTAGTACGTAGGGTTTGGGATAGCATTGATTATATGGTGGGTAAGTTCAAGTTGTTCGCTTAAGGCCGACTCTGCCTTTTGTTGCTTTTCGATATTTTCATAAATGGCAAGCGCGAGGCTTAAGTCCTTACACAAGTATTCAAGCGCTTCGAATTGGCTGTCAATCAAGGCCTGAGCACTACCGACTAGTAGCACGTAAACAACATGATTACCAATGGTTAGTGGAAAGCAATAACGGCCTTGTAACTTAACCTCGACTTCGTGTTCTTTGAGCCACAGCGGTTCTTGTTGTACTTGTGGTTCGTTATTTGCCGCGCAAAGCTCTATTGTAGAGGCAATAATCGAATGGTTTGGTGTAACTCCATGACTTTTCACTAACGACAACGTGTCGTCCTTTAAATTGGCATAGAGACAGACACTCGGTGCATTGAACTCATTGGCGATAAACTCTAGTGCGTGCTGCACAATAGGCTCGGAACCGGTGATAGATTTGAGCTCGCGATTATAGTTTTCGATAATTGCGGCTGATGCCAACTTTTGGCTTTGAGAGGTACTGGCAGCATGGATCGCTTGTGTGAGCCGTTTTACATCAGCGTCACTGTTTGTGGGCGTTACAGAAAGAGGGGCGCCGTTTAACGCTTGTGCACGTAACGTATTGACAATCCGATAGAGCGGTGAGAAATGTTTGGTGCGCATAAACCAAACATAAAAGCTTAAAAACAGCGTTAGAGCCGCGAAAGCAAGACCAGTAATAAACAGTATTTGTAGTTGTTGATTGGCGCTTGTTTCGAGTTTAGCGTTTGCAATGAGAGGTAGTTGTGAGATGGCGTTTCGATAACTTTGAGGCAAATCGGTCTGTTCAACCATACCTGTTAAAAACCGTGATTTTAACCTAGCTTGGGTTTCATAAATTTGTTGCAGCGGAAGCGGTAATGCATGATCAGGCGCAGATTTTATTTCACCTAGCCATTGGGTGTTTTTATCTTTGCTGTACATCTCAAGTGAGAGGTGGTTGTGATAAGCAGTATTAACGTCGGTTGCGAGTGTACTGTGCGAGGTTGTTGAGTAGTAGATGAGCGTTGCGCTTCCTAAGGCTGCTATTAAGGCAAGAAGTGCGATCCAACTTAGTAATGCTTTTGAGGACATAAGTTATTATTTACGCGTGAATTTATATTTAAACATAGTCGCGATATACAATTTCTCAAGCTATGCTGTAAAAAGTGTCTATTTTAAGGACTTGAGTAACGTTACATGTCTGACATTTTAATTGTTGACGATATGCCAGAAAACCTCCAAGTGCTGCAGCTCATATTGAGAAAGGAAGGATACAAAGTGTTAGCAGCTCGTGGTGGGGATATTGCCTTAGGTATTGTTAAAAAGCACCAACCGGAATTAATTATTACCGATATTAAAATGCCAAATATGTCGGGGATTGAACTGTGTAAAGTGCTTAAATCCGACAATTCGACGGCAGCCATTCCCGTTGTTTTTGTCAGTGCTTATGAAGACAGCGAGAGCTTGGTACAAGCATTCGAGGTCGGTGGTGTTGATTACATCACCAAACCCTATAAACCCGCTGAAATCATCGCCAGAGTAAACACCCAATTTAAGTTAATTGAAGCGCAAAAGTTAGCGGTAAAACAGCAGCTATCTAAAGCGATAAACCAAATGGTGATGGGGATCGCACACGAAATCAATACCCCCCTCGGAACCAGTATTACATCCAACACCTTTTTAGAGGGCGTCATGCAAGAGCTACAAAGTGCACTTGCAGCAGGCACGCTTACGCAGGATGGGTTGGTGACGGGATTTGAGCAGGTCAAAGACAGCAGTGCGCTGTGCAGCCGCAATCTAGAAAAGGTTGCTAAGTTTGTCAGCTTATTAAAGTCAGTTTCTCAGTCTGAGCGAGATAGCAGCTGTGCCGAAGTAAAATTAAAAGAAATAGAAACACGATTGAAAAAAGATTTTTCAAAGCAAGACGTGCAAATCCAGTTTGTTGGTAACACAACAACTGAGGTTTATGTGGATGGACAAGCATTGGTTGAGGTACTGAGCAATTTAGTTGAAAACTCCATCGCTCATGCGTGGATTGACCATGATCACCTTGTCAGCATCACTTTTACGCTCTCGGGTAACAATTTACATGTGAATTACACCGACAATGGAGTAGGCCTTAGAGGAATTAGTGCACAAGAGTTATTAAAACCATTTGTTACTACAAAAAGAGGTAATGCAGGCCATGTAGGGTTAAGCGCGAATTTAACTGCCAATTTGGTTTCAGGGGCACTTAATGGAGAGTTTAGTGTGAAAAATACACCACATGGATTGGAATGGGATATCCAAATACCGATAGATGCCCCAGATAATGCTTGATCTGCATCAAAAGTCTCGGGTCCTATATACAAAAGCGGACATAAGTCCTTATATCATTTGCGCTAATTCAATAAGCTCGCTCGCTGTTAAAACGTAATCTTTAAAAAGTACATCTACTAACAGTGTAATTAGCTACACTTTTTGAAGAATTATCGACAACACGATCGTATAAGGGCTTTTTAGCCTTTGCTGTTGCTGTTTTGAGAGAAGCTTGTTAGATACAAGTTGATTGCTTAAAAACAACCCCTAGGTTAACAGACCCGATAACATACGCCTTACCTTCTACTAGGTACGCAGTGTTGAGATGACACGGGAAGTGCGTTATTTGCCACAATGTGCAATTGAGTAAATAACCACGAATTACTAATAATTTTGGTGGAACCATTATGCAACAGTTACCTACCGTAGACTATCAATCGCCAAATGCTGCGAAAGAATTTGTAGAATCATTAAGAAACACAGGTTTCGGTGTACTAAAAAATCATCCAATCCCTCAAGAGTTGGTTGAGTCAATCTACAAACATTGGCAAGAATTTTTTAATTCAGAAGAAAAGCACGAGTTCCTTTTCAATAAAGAAACCCAAGATGGTTACTTCCCACCAGAAGTATCTGAAGTTGCGAAAGGTTTTACAGTAAAAGATATCAAAGAGTATTTTCACGTTTATCCAAAAGGCCGCGTACCGGCTCAATTAGAAGCGGAAATTCGTGAATATTACCGTTTAGCGAGCGAGTTTGCGCAAGAATTGCTAAGCTGGGTTCAAGCTGAAGCACCAGCAGATGTGAGAGCGAGATTCTCTATTGACCTTAAAGATATGATCAAAGAATCAGAGCAAACATTACTGCGTATTCTTCATTACCCACCAATGACTGGTGATGAAGAACCAGGTGCAATTCGCGCCGCAGCTCATGGTGATATCAATCTACTTACAGTATTACCAGCAGCAAATGAACCTGGCCTACAAGTGCAAAGACAAGATGGCAGTTGGTTGGACGTACCATGCGACTTTGGTTCGCTGATTATTAACATTGGTGACATGCTGCAAGAGGCGTCGGGTGATTACTTCCCATCGACAATTCACCGTGTGATTAACCCTACGGGCAAAGCGTCGACGAAATCTCGTATTTCATTGCCGCTATTCTTACATCCAAGACCGGATGTTGTGTTGTCAGAGCGTTACACTGCAGATAGCTATTTGCAAGAGCGTTTGAGAGAACTTGGGGTTAAGTAATCTAGCCCTAGACTTACGATAGCGAATAACCTGAACCATAAGGTTAAATTGATAAAGCGACTTGATGTAATATTGAGTCGCTTTTTTATTATGTGTCTAACAACCTCTAATCTCTGTTAGTCCTTGTAATTTGAAGATTATTGCAATTTTTCACTGACAATCCTCATAAACTGTGCAATATTAGTTTTTTTCAAAATGAAGAAATTTCTTGAAAAATTTAATGACAACGCTGTCATTTGTTGTGTAACATCAATTCAACATGAATGAAAAACCGTGTCTAACGAAAATAATAACGCGGTCCAATCCAGAACAAAGTAGGGGTCTTTACATGATGGCTAAACAGGTTAACCAAGACCAACTATACATCGGCGTCGATGGTGGTGGAACAAAATGCCGCGCTACAATTTATTCTCTTCAACATGGCGTTTTGGGTACGGGTCTAGGCGGTCCTGCGAATCCCTTACATGGTTTAGAGCGCACGCTTGAATCCATCATGGTGTCGACACAAATGGCGTTACAAGACGCGGGTCTTCGTGTTGAACAAGTACATGAGCTAAATGCAGGCCTTGGCCTTGCAGGTGTTAACTTACCCGCGCTCTATGACAAAATCATGCAATGGGAGCATCCCTTTAAACAAATGTTCCTTACCACAGATTTACACACCGCGTGTATTGGTGCCCATGAGGGTAGCGATGGGGCAGTGATTATTACGGGCACCGGCTCCTGTGGTTTTGCCTTAGTTGATGGTAAAACAGTGAACTATGGTGGCCACGGTTTTGCGCAAGGCGACATGGGCAGTGGCGCTTGGATGGGGTTAGAGGCGGTAAAAGCTGCGTTACTCGATCTTGATGGCCTTGGCGAAAAAACGTCTTTGAGCCAAGTATTACTAGAGCACTTCAGTGCGAAAGGGGCAATGGGTATTGCTGAACAAATGGCAGGGCAGCCGTCTAGTGGTTATGCAAAGCTGGCTCGTTATGTATTAGCGCAAGCCAAGCAAAATGATAAAATTGCCCTTTCTATCGTAAAGTCTGGTGCAGAATATATTAGTCGTTTAGCGAAGCGTTTACTCGAACTAAACCCGCCTAGACTCTCTATGATCGGCGGATTATCAGAGCCGCTACAACCTTGGCTCGACCCAGAAGTTGCAAAGCAAGTCCAATTACCTAAACAACCTCCTGAAATGGGGCAATTTACTTTGCAATTCAAAGTGCAGGTCAAGAATTAAAAAAGGCGAACTAATGAAGACTCAATGTTATTTTGCTCCAGAATTTTTTGATGGTGAAAATTTTAGAAAAGACGTTTACTTCGAAGTAAACGACGGCCAAATTGGTTATATCAATGAGTCGCAAGCGGCCAATGTATCTAAGTTATCGGGACTAGTTGCACCAGGTTTTATTGATGTACAGGTTAATGGTGGTGGCGGTGCATTTTTTAACGCCGAGCAATCCACGGCATGCTTGGCGACGATGGTTAAAGCACATGGCCAATTTGGTTCAACGGGATTAATGCCAACCCTTATCACTGACAAAATTGAAGTAATGCAACAAGCGGCAGACGCAACAGCAGCAGCTATCGCTGCTAATCAGTCAGGGGTGTTAGGGATCCACTTTGAGGGCCCACACTTATCCCACCCCAAAAAAGGCACCCATAGCGAAAAGTTCATCAGGCCAATCTCCGAGCAAGAGTTTGCGGTATACGGGCGTCAAGATCTAGGTATCAAAATGGTAACTTTGGCACCTGAAACCGTGCCGCTGAGCGATATCGAGCGCTTGATTTCACTCGGTGTAAAAGTGTGTATCGGTCATTCAAACGCGGACTATGACACAGCTAATGCTGCACTCAATGTGGGCGTTGATGGCTTTACTCACCTATTTAATGCAATGTCTGCGTTTACGTCGCGTGAGCCTGGCGTTGTCGGCGCCGCGCTTTGGAATGACAATAGCTGGTGTGGCTTGATTGTTGATGGTCATCACGTTCATCCATTGTCGGCGCAACTTGCGATTCGCACTAAGCAACGCGGCAAAATGATGCTAGTGACGGATGCTATGCCTCCAGTTGGCACTGATGATACGGAGTTTGACTTTT
Organism: Pseudoalteromonas piscicida; assembly: GCF_002208135.1. Classification (NCBI taxonomy): domain Bacteria; kingdom Pseudomonadati; phylum Pseudomonadota; class Gammaproteobacteria; order Alteromonadales; family Pseudoalteromonadaceae; genus Pseudoalteromonas; species Pseudoalteromonas piscicida. The sequence goes on along the minus strand of NZ_CP021646.1, from coordinate 2,041,511 downwards.
TTGATGGCAGAAAAGTTATTCGTACAGGCGACAGGTTAAACTCAACAACCGGTGAACTGGCTGGCAGTGTATTGGATATGGCAAGTGCAGTGCGAAACACCGTCAATACGCTTAACGTAAGTTTAGCCGAGAGTTTACGTATGGCTTCTCTCTACCCTGCACAATATCTAGGTTTATCACAAAAGGGGCATCTAAGATCGGGTGCTGATGCCGATTTTGTGGTGCTCGACAGCGACTTGATTGTGAAGCAGACCTATATTGGAGGTCAGTTGTTATAACTGGCCTGCAATTGAATAGTGGACACTAACACCCGTTTAAGTTTCCCTGATAAAACCCCGCAGCTGTATCGCGGGGCTTTGTTTTTTTACGCTTAGCTGGTATTTAGTTAAGTATGAGTGGATCGACAACTCAAGAAGCGATAGCAATTTGCTTAAAGATACGCTCACGATTGCAACGTCTATGAAGCTTAACCTTGAGGCAAATGGATTTGCTTGATTGAGCGATCCATCGTTAATGTTTTCACGCGGATAAATAGCAATGACAACGAATAATAAGCCAAAGCGACTTGCGTCTTTAGATGCCTTACGCGGCATGGATATGTTCTGGATCTTAGGTGGCCAGTCTATTTTTGCGGCACTGTTTGTACTGACCGGATGGCAAGGGTGGAAGGCTTTTGAAGCGCATACGCTTCATAGCCCTTGGCATGGTTTTACTTTTTATGACCTTATCTTTCCTCTATTTATTTTTTTATCGGGTGTCGCGATGGGCTTGTCGCCTAAACGTATCGACCACCTGCCCTTTAATGAACGTAAACCGTTTTATCTCAAAGCACTGAAGCGCCTTTTGTTACTGTGTGCTTTTGGCGTGTTATACAACCATGGTTGGGGAACTGGGATCCCAATGGATCCTGACAGTGTTCGCTACGCCAGCGTATTAGGTCGCATCGCGTTTGCTTGGTTCTTTTGTGCTTTACTGGTTTGGCATACTAGCTTGCGAACCTTAGCCTATGTAGGTGTAGGCATCTTGTTATTTTATTGGCTATTACTTTGCTTTATCCCCGTTCCTGGTGGACAAGCAGGGGACTTAAGTGCAAATGGTGTTGGTAGTTGGAATGCGTTCATTGATACGTATTTGCTACCTGGGATCAGTTATCAAAATCGTCCAGTTGACCCCGAAGGTGTGCTGTCAAGCTTACCTGCCATTGTAAATGCGATTGCAGGCGTATTTGCGGGTCGTGCGATTGCCAATGCCCAAACGCAAGGAGAGTGGAAAACCGTTGGTATTTTGGCAGGCTCAGGTTTACTTGTCCTAGCACTAGGTTGGCTTTGGGACATGCAATTTCCAGTTAATAAAGAATTGTGGACAAGCTCATTTGTGCTAGTAACCGTCGGCTGGAGTGCAATTCTACTTGCGGTATTTTACGCGATAGTAGATGTACTCAGCTTTCAACGTTGGGCGTATCCATTTGTTATTATAGGAGCCAACTCCATTATTATTTATTTGGCGTCAAGCTTAGTGAATTGGACCTTTATTAGTAAAAGCGTATTCGGTGGCGTGATTGCCGCCGTGCCAACAGCGTGGCAGCCGTTAATGGCCGTTTTTGGGCTACTGGCGGTACAGCTTTTAGTGCTGCATTGGATGTATAAACGCCGTATTTTTGTAAGCGTATAATATTCACAACTATCCTTTCAAAAAGCCCACAACGATGGGCTTTTTAGCACCTTTCGATTGCATAGAGTAAAAAATATCCATATTTTTTTTCACTTTTGCTTTACAAGCGAATTATTTCTGATAATAATGACAGCGTTGTCATAATGGTAATAACCTAATGTTGTGTATCCCAATTAGGTTCGATCTGACCTTGCTTTGATTGCACGCGAGGCAAGGCTCAGATCCCATTTTATTCTAATCATCTCAACATTTGGTTAATCGTATGCAAGTAGTCATTTTAAAAGACGCTGCCGAAGTGGCAGCATATGGTGCAGACATTTTTACAACGCAATTAAAGCGTAAAGCTAACTCTGTGTTGGGATTAGCGACGGGTTCAACACCGGTCGCTTTGTATCAAGAATTAATTAAGCGTAACCAAGCGAACGATATCAGTTTTGCTGAAGTTATCAGCTTCAACCTAGATGAATATTTAGGCTTAGATGGCTCGCACCCACAAAGTTATCGTTACTTTATGCAGCAGCAGCTATTTGACCATATCAACATTGATAAAAGTAACACGCACGTACCGCCGGGTGATGCAAAAAATCCAATTACGGCGTGCGGCGAGTATGAAGCGCGTATTAAATCGGCTGGTGGTATTGATGTACAACTTTTAGGCATTGGCAGAAATGGCCATATTGGCTTTAACGAGCCATCTTCTGGCTTAACGTCACGTACTCGGGTTAAAACCCTAACGAAAGCGACGATTGATGATAACGCTCGTTTTTTTAAAGCTGATGAGTACCAACCTCACTTGTCAATCACTATGGGTATTGGCACGATTTTAGATGCTAAAAAAGTCGTGTTGTTAGCGACGGGTGAAAACAAAGCTGATGCTGTTGTTGCTATGGTGGAAGGTCCGTTAACTGCGGCGTGTCCGGCTTCGGCACTACAAATGCATCGTGACGCTGTAATCGTCATCGATGAAGCTGCCGCATCTAAGTTAAAAGATATTGAATTCTATAAGCATATTGAAAACGAAAATCAAAAGCTGTTGGACTATCTTGCCTCTCTGTCAGGGCGGGATCGAACTTTAAATTGACGAGTATTGGGGTTTTATGATCTGATTGCGCATCGCAATTTTTTAGGTCGTTACAATGAGCATCATCACACATTTAGAGTGGATTGAAGATCCTAGAACCGATGTTAATATCAAACATAATCTTGTCGACGTCTTGTTTTTAACTTTGAGTGCCGTGCTTAGTGGCGCTGATGGATGGAAATCAATTCAAGAGTTTGGTGAGTTGCAACTGGATTGGTTAAGGCAGCATCGTCCTTTTGAACATGGCATACCCAAACGTCACTGCATTGCAAACATAATCAAAGCTTTAAATACCGATGCTTTGCTTAAGGCTCTGCTAGATTGGATTAATTCTCGTCGTGAAGAAGCTCAAAAGCCACACATTGCGATTGATGGAAAAGTGCTTCGAGGTTGTTGGAAAGACAATGTGTACAATGCGCTAAATGTGGTTAGTGCATTTGATGTTGATAATGGCCTAGCCTTGTATCAACAAGCTGCGCAAAATAAGGGTCAAGAAGGTCAAATTGCCCGTGATATCATCGACATATTAGCGTGTAAAGGTTGCATTGTGACGCTTGATGCTCTGCATTGCCAAACGAAAACGTTGGAGACGATAGTAAAGAATAAGGGCGACTTTATTATCCAAGTCAAAGCCAATCAGCGTAATTTACACAATGCTATCGCTGAGCACTTTACAGCTCACTATGACAGCATGGGCCCACACGAAGAAACACAAAGCAATGGAAATGCTCATGGCCGAGGTGAAAGTCGTCTAGTTATGCAACTACCGATTAAATTACCGCAGAAACTCAAAGAGAAATGGCCTCATGTCAAAACGGTGATTGAGGTTGCAAGAGGTCGTAAATTAGGCGACAAAACCAGTTATACCTCCCACTTCTATGTCAGTTCATTGGCGGTAGAGCCAGAGTTAGTGGCAAAAGTAATACGCAAACATTGGCACATAGAGAATCGACTTCACTGGGTGTTAGATGTTGTTTTCAAAGAAGATAAATTAAAGGTAGCAGACCCAGACGGGGCGGCACACATCGCTTTGTTCAACAGAGTATGCTTAAACATAATTAGGCAACATCAAGGTAAAAAAGACAGTTTAGCAGCGAAACGAAGAGGAGCAGCTTGGAACGGTGATTTTAGGACGGAGTTACTCTTTGGTTAATCTATAAGCAAAGTGGAATCCCACCCTGCCTCTCTGTAGTGTGAAATCACACTGTAGTTTTCAAAAGCCCATTTATGGGCTTTTTTTTTGCCTGTGCCTCTGCGCTATGGTAGTTTTAAAGTCTCGCTGAGGTGGATAGATTGTTCCAGAACACGAAGGAATAGGGGCTTGCTGTATTACACTCAAATGACGTTAGACAGAGCATCTAACGAAAGAAAAGATCAAAACTGGTTATTATCTCAAATGGGTGACAATAGTCGCTGGTTATTAATTCAAGACGACGCAAACCTAGTGCGTACAGGAGATAACGAGTTACACTATCTTTCTCGAGCAGACGTCGCTGATTTAGCACTTCAAGACGCGATATTCTTAGGTCGTGACGAAGCAGCGCACAGCTATTTTGCACTTGACGTCTCCAAACAACGAGACAAGCTCTCTTTTATCGACTCCGAGTCAGAATTCATCGACATGCGCCAAGTGGGCCGTAACTTGCCAAAGCAGCAAGGCTCAATTGGCGTGCTTGCACGAGGCTTATGTTACTGGCATAAAACCCATTGCTTTTGCGGACGTTGTGGGCAACCCAATAAAATGGTTGAAGCAGGTCATGCAAGACGCTGTGTTAACCCAGAATGCCGCCATATGACGTTTCCACGAACAGATCCTGCCGTTATCATGCTCGTCACTCATGTTTTCCCTGATGGCGTTGAACGCTGTTTGTTGGGCCGTCAGGCTGTTTGGCCAGAAGGCGTATTTTCGACGCTGGCTGGGTTTGTTGACCCCGGCGAGTCGTTAGAGCAAGCCGTGATAAGAGAAGTGATGGAAGAAGCGGGTGTTGAAGCGTACGACGCTACGTATATTGCCTCACAGCCTTGGCCGTTCCCGTCTTCACTTATGCTTGGATTTATCGCGAAGGCGAAAACCACAGAAATTTTTGTCGAGCAAGATGAGCTTGAGCAAGCTAAATGGTTTTCACGGGCGGAGCTCAATACATTTTCAGAGTGGGGTGATACAAAGCCCGGCTATAAACTCACCAGAGAAGACTCTATCTCCAGATATTTAGTTGAATACTGGCGTGCACAATCAGAAGAGTAATTATGAAAAAGCATACAAAAATCGTTGCTGCTGGAAGAAAAGCAGAATATACCAAAGGGGTAGTAAACCCAGTTGTTCAGCGCGCCTCTACCGTGGTTTTTGAGAGCGTTGCCGAAATGCAAGAAGCGATAAAAGGCCGTGGACATCGCACCCTGTTTTACGGTCGTCGTGGCACCAATACCCATTTCGCATTGCAAGATGCCATTACTGAGCTTGAAAATGGTGCGGGTTGCGCCTTATATCCGTCTGGTGCTGCTGCTATCGCACAGTCACTACTGTCATTTTTAAAAGCAGGTGATCACTTGCTGATGGTGGATACTGCGTATGAACCAACCAGAGATTTGTGCGATAAGCTGTTAAAAGGCTATGGCATAGAGACGACTTACTATGACCCTATGGTTGGCGCTGGTATTGACGCGTTAATTCAAGACAATACCAAAGTGTTGTTCTTGGAGTCTCCAGGTTCAATCACCATGGAAGTACAAGATGTACCAGCGATGGTCGAAGTTGCAAAGCGCCGTGGCGTTATCACTATGCTTGATAATACGTGGGGTAATGGCTGGCAATTCCGTCCGCTCGATCATGGTGTTGATATCAGCATTCAAGCGGCAACCAAGTATATTGTTGGACATTCGGATGTCATGATGGGGGTTGCCGTTGCAAACGAGCGTTATTGGCCTGAGCTTAGAGAGCACTCGTATTTACTTGGTCAATGCACCTCTGCAGATGATGCTTATTTAGCACTACGTGGGTTACGTACTATGCCTGCGAGGTTAAAACAACACGAACAGTCGGCAATGACGGTGGCGAAATGGCTCGAAGCGCATCCGCTCGTGGATCACGTTAGGCATCCCGCTTTTGAGACTTGCCCCGGTCATGAATTCTTCAAGCGAGACTTTGATGGCAGTAATGGTTTATTTTCAATCGTAATGAAAGCAGGTAGCCAAAAGGCGATTAACCGTTTCTTAGATGCTTTATCCCATTTTAAAATGGGTTTCTCATGGGGCGGCTATGAAAGTTTAGTTACAGCCAATAAAACCATGGAACATTTGCGCTCAACCACAGGTTGGACACTTGGCCCCGTGGTCCGCCTTCACATCGGTCTTGAAGACGTAGAAGACTTGATAGAAGATTTAGAACATGCACTTAAGGTCTACGAACAAAACCTCGGTAAATCATAAGACTTTTAGTATATTTCGACTTTGAATTGCCTCGGAAAGAGAGGCAATTTTGACATTTAATTGCTTCTTGTTTCGAATGAGAAAATACCAGCTGTGATAATATCAGCGTAAACATACTTTTTCGTTAGATGCTGTTGACTAAGTACCTATTGATTGCGAGAACAGGATACTATGATAGACAATACTGCTAGAGTAGAGGGGCTGTCTACTCACTCTAAATGAGATAGTTCAAAATATCTGCTCCCGTAAACGTTAATATTTAGAATCGACTAAATGATGGGTTACCTACTAAAAAAGTAAAAGGCTGGGATAGATGTAACGCCTGCTTCCAATATATTATTGCCTGTCGAAATGAAAATATCAGGCTTCGGGGCGGTTAACCCACCGAATGATGGTGAGGAAATCTGGACCCTATCGGCTAATTTTCTTTGCAGTTTTGACGGTAATCGACCAGTAAAGATAATAGCCTTTGGATCGAGTATACTTTGGATGGCTTTTAACGGGTATTTCATTGACTCTGCACAAGCTATAATCCAAGACTCTACGGTGGGGTGTTCGTTGTCAATTGCTTCAAGAATGTCTTCAAACTCTATCGACTTACCCATGGTGTCGTTAAAATACTGTTGTAGGGAGCCAATTGTTGGCCTAGGTATACTTGTATTTGAGTTAAACAGTGTTGCGATTTCGCCAGCATTTCCGTATGCCCCGTCAACAATTCTGCCGTTAACAACAAAACCACCACCGACATCGAGTGTAAACAGCAGCAAGAAGAAGCTTTGCATTTTTGCAGCAGTTGGGGTAAGAGAAAACCCTATTGAGGCTGCATTCCCATCATTTTCAACAAAGCAAAGGCAGTCATAGCGTTCGGCAAACATCTTTTGAAAATCTATATGCGACCAACCAATTGGATCTTGTTGAGAACAAATTTGACCTTCGATATTGGTAAAGAAGCCAGAAATAGAAACGCCGATGCCTAATACAGTGACTTTGGGGTCAATTGATTCAAAAAGTTTATCTAGCATTTTAAGAGCGAGTTCAGTTGCTTTTTGTGCTGATAAAAGTTTTCCTTCTTCACATTGCTTTTGAATTATTTCGCCATTGAAATCTTCGAGAAGTACAGTAACTCGATCGTGTTCAAATACTACACCAACACTGCAAAAAACATTCTCTTTAATTGTTAGATATATAGCGGGTTGTCCTCGTTGTCCCTCAGTTCTGGAATGCTCTAAAATTACACCAAGAGAGATGAGTTGCTTTGTTAATCGTGTTAATGATTGAGTGGATAGTTTGGTTTCTTTCGCTATCTGCGCCCGAGTTGCTTTCTTATTTCTCTTGATAACTTCAAGTACTTTTTTATGGCTACTATTAAGCTCTTCTTCAATACCTGATGTTATTTCATGCTTATTCTTGTGATGCACTAAGTCGTTCTCCCATTTAAAAATTCCCTTTATTTATTCCGTAATTATCCAAGGAGAAATACTGTCATAATTTCACAATATAGTCCATATCAATACTAAATCGCAGTGGTCATTGTAGTGCATTTTTATTAATACAAAAGTATTGATGTTTCTGCATTAATACTAATATTAAGTACCATTTCGGTACTTATATATTGACAGGGACGGGTTTGGGTAATATTTTAAGTATTGTGATGGTACTTAATCACGGCCGAATTAGAGTCAAAGTTGATAAGTAGAGTGTCTAAGCTGGTGATGTGCGGCTACATAAACTACTGATTTTTCTTAATTCAGCTAGGTGAAAAGGATGGTTCAGGGGGTTGTTATAAGTTTTGTTTGTGTTCAGTGTGTTTGGATGTAGTGAATGCAGATGAAGGTGTACTTAGTTGTCTCAGAGTTGTATGTGCTCAAAGTTAATATAGTTAATTTAATTGTAACCTAAGGCCTGAGGGTGAGAGATGAAACATAATAAACATTCGAATAGCAGAGTAACCAAGTTTCTACCTGCACTAGCAATAACATTATCGTTCAATTCAAACACGATTGTGGCGCAAGACAAAGAAAAGAAAATAGAAGAAAATTCTATCGAAAAAATTGAAGTAAAAGGCTTTAGAGGTAGCTTAAACCGGTCTTTGGCACAGAAAAGGTGGGCTGTGGGGGTCATTGATGCAATTTCTGCTGAGGACTTAGGCAAGTTTCCTGACCTGAATATATCAGAGTCTTTGCAACGTGTTCCTGGTGTAACACTTAATCGAAATAGTAATGGTGAGGGCCAAGCTATTAATCTTCGTGGGCTTGGACCTCAGTTTACCCGTGTTGAAATAAATGGAATGTCAGGCACTGGAAATGGTTCCGGGGGTCGCTTCGGTACAAGTTCTGGAGAGCGTGGTTTTAATTTCGAGCTACTAGCTTCAGAGTTATTTAGTAACGTAGAAATTAGAAAGTCGCCTACAGCAAGTGATGTAGAAGGCGGCATGGCTGGTATAGTTTCACTAGAGACGCCCAAACCGCTAACTTATGATGGTTTGAAAGCTAGTGTATCGCTTCAAGGGAATTACAGTGAGCTGAGCGAAGAAACAGATCCTCGAGGCTCATTTCTTGTTTCGAACAATATAGATGATACATTCGGTATCGCTTTTTCTTTGGCGTTAGCTGATACAAATTTTCGTTCTGACACTGCCGAAGGTGGGTCATGGCGTCCTGGTTCGTCATTTGGTCGCGGCGACAGTGAGGCGCTAATTCCAAACGGTACGCGCTATTATAACTTTTTGGAAGAAAGAAATAGCGTTGGAAGCACCTTAACAATCCAATATCGACCATCCGATAATTTAGAGTTAACCTTTGACGGCATTTATGCCACTTTGGATAGTGAGAGGCTTGCCAACCGTAACGACATGCCAGTAGAAAACCCCGGTACTGTCGTAACACTTGAAGAGCGAGATGGAGTGGCGACGTCTGGAAGTTTTAGAGGTGTACAGCAGCGTGTTGGCACAAATTTTATTGATACTGAAGAGAATTTTCTTCAACTTACATCTAAAGCAGAGTGGATACTGAATGATAACTGGGTGATTAAGCCTTTTGTTGGTTACTCAAAGCGTAAGGCAGAGCGTCAATTCGATTTATATTCCTTCCGACTTGCAGATGAGAATGGGTTTGATCCAGGTACCGTGTCGTTTGGGGTTCGAGGTGACTTTATCGACTTTGGCTCTTCGGAAACTGATTTTACAAGTAATCCAGAAGACTTCCTGTTCAATATATTTATATTACGCCCCTCTATTGATGAAGATGAAGAGATAAGTACACAGATAGATTTTGAGAGGTACTTCGATTCCAATAGCTTGTCTTCTGTCGAATTTGGTTTTAGGTATGCTGACCGAAAAAAAGTGAGGTTACAAACCCAAGAGCGCCTACAACGAAATGTAGATGACCTAAGAGTAGTACCAAGTCTTGCCGCTGTAGCTGGTTATTTGCCTTTTGATGTTTCAGGTGCAAATGCGCCGTTACAACAACTTTTTGCAGATCCATCACTAATTCGAAGTGTTTATTATCCAGGTGGTAATGCGGTTGATGGTACTTTTATTAGACCGCTGCCAGGTTTTAATGCTTCTGAATCATGGTCTGTGGAAGAGGAAACTATCAATGCCTATGCTCAAGCTAACTTCGAGTTTGATGAAGTATTCTTCAACGTTGGTTTACGACTTGTAAATACAACGCAAACTTCTAACGGTAATACAGTTGCTAACCGGTTTCAGCCAACTGAAAAAATAACACCTGTCTCAGTCTCAAATACTTACACTAGATATCTACCCAGCTTTAATTTTAAATACAACATTGCAGAGGAAATGGTCTTAAGAACAGCGTACACCAAATCGCTAACTCGTCCAAACTTATCAAGTTTAGCGCCATCGGAAACGGTTAATGGTATTGATGAAGGCGGTGGTACTGGTAGCACTGGTAACCCAAATCTTGAGCCATTTACCTCTGACAATTTCGACCTGGTATATGAATGGTATTTTGCTGAAGAGGCGTATTTCTCAGCTAACCTTTTCTTTAAGGATATCGGTGGCCTCATCGATACAACAAGTTTCACCGAAATTCGCTCATTCCCGCGTCAAGCAGACGGTGTGATTGTCGAAGGACCTATTGTATTTACGAGTTTTGAAAATGGCGTTTCAGCTGAAATTAGTGGATTAGAGTTAGCTTATCAGCAGCCGCTTAGTGAGAGCTTTGGTGCAGTTTTCAATTTCACTTATGCCGATAGCTCTGCTGATTTTGGCACCGATGGTGATGTGCGTAGTACAGGTTTGCCTGGGTTATCTCGTTCAAGTTATAACGCAACGCTTTATTTTGATAATGGAGTCTTGGACGCAAGGCTGTCATATGCTTGGAGAGAGCGTTATCTCGCTGACTTTACGGATGACTTTGGTGTGCCGCGTTTTACTGATGATTTTGGTCAGTTAGACTTTTCAGCCAATTATGCGGTTTCTGATAATCTCCAATTGCAGCTTCAAGTTCTCAATATTACTGAAGAGCAAATCGTCAATCAGTCAACCGACAGATTTCTTCCTTATGGTGTCAATAACCTAGATAGACGCGTGATGTTTGGTGCACGTTATGTCTTTTAGTTAACTTTCCCCGTGCAGGTTAGAAAATCGGCTTAGGGTATAAGTTTCCGTTAAAGTCGGCTCGGAGTGGGAAGGAAGCCCCCAGAGTCCTAAAGTGAATGCTGGTTTTTATGAAACACATTTTTTTTATTCTTGCGACAACTGTCTTTTTCGCCGCACATGCAAGCTACACAATGCCTGAAGAGCTAAGCGTTGATACTATTTTATCTAAAGAGAATATGACCCAAGTTTCGCTAGGCCCCGGTGTAAGTTATATAGAAGCAAAGGTAACCCATGGGTCAAACTCCTACATTCTAGTCAGCAAATTATTAACATTAAATGATGCCAACGATTTGAAAAATCGAGCTGAAGAAATCTTTATTGAAAGACATGCCGATTGGGATAGAAAGGCTTTTAATTTCAGTGTTACAAATGCAGGTTTGATAGGCTCGGAGCAGTTTGACGTTGGCTATCGGGTGATCATATCCAGTTTTCCTGATGTTGCCACCGCAAAACTAGCCAAGCTTGAGTCAGGTGAGCTTAACTCATTGTTTACAGTTAATAATGCTTCGTATTTTCCGGGTATTCGTGGGCCCCAGCTCATTTCAATATTGAAAATAAAACCGAAAGAGTATAGAGGACGAGTAATTGCGACGCTGGCTAATGGTACTGTTAAAGGTACTTCTACTGTTTCATCTATATCAAAGAAACTAGGGGCTTTTGCTGGCGTGAATGGCGGTTATTTTTCGTATTCTGAATCCCTTGGTATTGTGGGAGATCCAGCGGGAATATCTGTGATTGATGGCATGCTTGTAAGCGAAGCGGTTCATGGCCGGCCAGCCCTACTTATAAACAATAATCCTAGCCTGACGATGAAAATTTTGCCGGATGTTACTACTTCAATGATGCTTAGCGTCGGAGATAAAAAGTTTCCAGTAAATGGGTTAAACCGAAAACCTGGGAAAAAACTTAATTGCGGCTATATCGTTGATGAAAAACTAATCACTAGTTCACATGACTCGTTATGTCTGACAAATGATGAACTTATCGTATTTAATGATTCTTTTGGCGATATCAGTATGAACGAAATCGAGGGGACATTTAGTATACTCATCGATGACAAAAGCAAAGTCGTTGCAATAAACCCCTCCAACTTAAGCAAAGTTCCACCTTCAAATATATTAGTGATTGCAACCGGGTCAAGGAAGCTAGATTTATTTTCAGATATTGATATCGGTACTGAGGTCATATTTTCAACTTCTTTGAAAAGTGGAGAGGACCCCATTTCTCTCAATGAAGGCACGTACCTAGTCAACGGAGGACCATCATTACTATTTGATGGAAAGATACAAACCATGCGCTGGGAGTACGAAGGATGGAGTCCAAAAAGCCGTGAAAACGGCAAACTTGCAGAGCATGAGAAAGATAAAATTGCCAGCAACGATGAAAAAAATCAAAGTGCGGCATTTTTTGATAGCTGGGTTAATCGACGACATCCAAGAACCCTGGTTGGAATAGCTTCTGACGGTGAGATCTACATCGTTGTTGTCTACGGACGTGATTCAAAAGTTAACTCTGGCGTAACGGTTTATGAAGCCGCAAAAGTGCTTCTTTCTCTTGGTGCGACTTCAGCAATCAACCTTGACGGTGGTGGGTCCAGTGTCATGGTGATAGACCATAAATTAACAGGTTTACCATCAGACACAAACGGTGAAAGAGCTGTCGCTGATGCAATACTACTCCTTTATGGAGAAGATAGGGAAAGCAAGTGATGAATGCTTTATAAATTAAACAAAACTGCCTTTTTATCATCATGGTATAGACGCAGTGTTGATGTGGGAGGAATGGTTGGAATTAGAATTTTTTAGTATTGAAATTGTAAAGTTATTTATTGTTCTACCATGAATAAGAGCGCGCATTCTACTTAATTGAGAAAAATAATACTAAAACGGTTTTTATATTTTTATTTGAATATATTATTGGTATTTGGTTTTATTTATCATGGTTTTTTGTGCGTTTTAATTTTGGTAGGTTGGGTGCCGTGATCTTTGGTTTGTGTTGCTTTCTATAATTAAGAGTGTGTAGATGGTTAATGTTTTTGCGGTGCTGTTTGATTATTCTTAATGTTTAGGAGCGATATCATGATTAATAGTAAATTAGCTAAAATTCCATTGTCACTAGGTGTCAGCTTGTGTATTGGGCTGATATCGACAACTGCGTTTAGCGCGAATATAGATTTATTCAAATTAGATCAAAATCATAATACTACAGACGGAACTTCTTTTAAGAATTTAGAGGGGTTTCTACTAGTGATAAAGGATACACGTAAGGTGAAATTTACAATTCCAAAACTGGGGGAGTTTGATGTCGCGTGTGACTCTCTGGACAATTCATTCAGTACCGCTAGACAATTTTGTGTTAGCGGAATCGGTCTGACGTGTAAACAAGTCTATAATTTTCAAAACGGTATATACAAGCCCACTAGTCGTAGCGACGACCTAGTACCAATGAAACCTGTAATCAATTATGTAAACCATTATCATAATAAAAATACAAACAAAAAAGTAGTTGGGATTAACCTAGGCTTTTTCGATTTGACGCCCTTCCCTAATCGAAGTACTAACCAAAGTGTGTGGAAACCACTTTATCAAGAGGCTTGTGGCCTAAATCTAGGCACCTTATATTCAAATGAAAATAAAAAATATTACTCACACTTTGGGGACAAGGAGAAGCTTCCTTCAGGTGTTGATGATGCGCCATTTTCCACGCTTATAATACATAGCAATGGAGATTTAGATGATTCTAAGAGATTTGATATTGAACCAAGAATTAAATCTAAAAGTCTCGCTTTTTCCGGAGTATTACTTCGCAGAAATGGAGTTGATAGAGGTGAAATTTATTTGCCTAAATTTGTTCAAGACAAAGCATCTTCTGCTGTTGCAAGAACTGCGGTAGGCTACAAAATTGGTGAATATAAAATGAAATTTTTAGTGGTACAGGGAGGCCGGGCATCTGGTGCAAAAGGCTTGACGATAGATGATGTGAAGAAATTTTTTGCTGTTTCCGATGGATATGACAGCGTCATGTTGTTGGATGGAAGTGGTTCTTCTCAACTTGCGGCTAATTTCAGTGCTTCAACTATACAATCACCGACTACTACTGGTAGAACAAACTGCATCCATAAAAATGTAAAAACTTGCACATTAAAAGGGGATGTAGTGGGAAATGCATATGTCAGTCATTGGAATTCAAAATACAAGACCCCTTATGGGAATTATAATTCATCAGTCGATAGACGAACTCCAAACGTTTTACTCGTCATTGATTGATGATGATTAGAGTTGTTACAAAGGTTCATGGAGGAACCTGCACGTTTGCTGCTGTGATTATGGGGGAGGTGATAATGAAAATATCTTTAAAACTGCTTATTTTGTCTAATCTAATGGTAGCATTGATGGTGTTTTTTTTCACGGCTGCATTTGACAGAAGGCAAGACAAGGAGGGTGCTGTTTTGGATAAGGAAAAGCAGGAACTACCTCAGCCGCTGGGTTTAAATAAAAACTTAATAGGACATGATTTTGATATTGAGGCGATCGGCGATGAGGTCGCCAAGGTGAACACTGATGAAGGAAGATGTGAGCCATTGGTTGATGCTGAGGTAAATAAACAGGCCGACAACGAACAAATAGACCGTTTTTACAACTGGTTTTCATCTGTAAAAAAAAGACTTGATAATATAAACCAGATAAAGTACCCCAGTGATGTTTTAATCATCGCAAGAGGAATAATGGCTGAAAATGATTCTGATCATGACGCGGCTTTGTCTAAGGAAGAGCTTTCATCCATAGGATATCTTTATGTCATGAATAGAGAAGCATTTGAAGGCGAGCAGGAAGCGTTAGCAACGACCGATAGCCAGGTTACTTTATATTTATCGGATGTGGAATTAATGCTTACGGATTTATTTTATATTTCAGATGCTAACCAAGATGGAGTGCTCAATAGTGATGAGCTTGATTTTTTTAAGAGAAGCCTTTATCCAGAAGAGATTGAATATATTATGATGTTCAATAAACTGCTTACAGCGATGTCGGCCTATCAATCGGGTCTGCCTTAATATCATCAACAGGGTGAAAACGAGATCTTTTGCTCGCGTTGGTATATGTGTACTAGCTCAGACTTGACCTGACAGTTACCCGTTTTTCAATCGGTGACTGTCAGCCTAGATTTGGGCTAAATTTTTTTCAACCCAGATCGATTTCCCATCTAATAATGTTTCAAGTGGCGTTCTGCCACAGCATTTTTCCCTTGGTGGGTTCGGTCATTATTGTAGTAATTTATCCACTCGTCCAGATCCTTTTGGAGCTCTTCCAGTGAACTGTATAACTTTTTGCGAAATGTCACTTACGCTACGGTTACCTCGGATGGTAAATACATAGTGAGCGTGCAGCGAACCACACCTAGAGATTAACATTCCAGGGTAGTAAGCTGTCGATATCACACTGTGGTTGAGCCAATTCGTTTAAGCAGTGCATCACATAGTCGAATGGGGTCAGGCCGTTTGCTCTGGCGGTTTCGATTACACTATAGAGGATTGCGCTGCTTTCAGCGCCACTTGTGGTGAAGCTAAACAGCCAGTTCTTTCGCCCTATCACGAACGGTTTGATTGCGCGCTCTGCTCGGTTGTTGTCTATCTTTAGGTGTCCGTCATCCAGGTAGCGGATAAGTTTCGGCCATTGTCTTAGCGTGTAGTGGACAGCCTCGCCCAGCTTTGATTTTGGAACCACCGTTTGTGCTGATTTATCTAACCAGGTTTTAAACTGTGCCAGCAGCGGAGCCGCTTGCTGTGCCCGTGCAGCTTGGCGCACCTCAGCGCTTGCTGTTTTGTGCGCTGTTTCAACTCGATATAGTTTTTGAATATGGTTGAGCGCCCAGTTCGCCTTGCCGGTTTTACCTTTGGCCTGCGCATCCGCAGCTTCTTTGAACTTGCGTCTTGCGTGTGCCCAGCAACCAACCAGTGTCGCTTGTGTTTGTTCGTAACCTGCATAACCATCAACTTGCAGATAGCCGTTGTAGCCCTGTAAAAATGCCACAGGACAGCGACCCGCGCGACTATTCTGATAGTCGAACAGGGCGATATTGGGGATGCTTGCCTCTGGCGCAGGCGAGTCCGTGCCGCTGCAATACAGCCACATGTAATTAGTTTGTTTGTCTTCTTTCACCACCTTAACCGTGGTTTCATCGGCCTGTATCACCGGTTGCTGTAGCAACACGTCGTGCAGCCTGTCGTAGAGTGGTTTGAATAAACTGGCACAGCGGATCATCCAGTCTGCCATGGTGCGTCTGCAAAGCGCGATACCATATTGTTTGAACAGGCTTTCCTGCCGATACAGCGGTAAACCGTACTGATATTTGCTGGTGATGATCTGGCTGAGCAAACTCGCCGTGGCAATGCCTTTCGGGATTGGACTAGGTGGTACAGGTGCTTGCACTATCCTGATCTGGGTTTGCGTTTTTTCACACTGTCGGCAACTATATTTTGGCCTGACATGTTCAATGACTTTGACTTGGGCCGGGATAAACTCCAGTTTTTCGCTCACATCCTCACCCATTTTGTGCAGCTCACCGCCACAACAGCCACACTGTTTGTTGTCGATGTCATGGACAACACGCTCGCGGGGGAGGTCTTTTGGCAGAGGCTGGCGCGTTGGCTTTTTACGCTGATATTCGATGGTTTCAACGTCTTGCTCTGGCACCTCTTCAACCAGCGTTTCGGCTTCATTGAATAAGTCAGCTTGCGCCGGATGCGACTCACTGCTGGCCCCGAAGCGTTTTTGCTGGGCCAGTCTGAATTGTTCTTCGAGGTAGTTATTACGTGCCTGAAGCTGAGCAATGATCTCTTCTTGCTTCGCTAACTGCTGGCGTAATACATCAAGTTCGTTTTGCATGAGTGTTACTTTACCAGCAGATTAACTGTTTTTAAATTAATAACTTAGATTATTTTACGTTCAAAAAGTCGCTGTTATGATCATACGTTATAACCATAACTGAGTGGCTTATGAGCAATGACGGACAAGCCTGACAGTAGCCATTGCCACTGCTCGGCAGTCAGCGTAATGACGTCATCGTCTTCTTTGTCTGGCCATTTAAACTTGTCTTTTTCGAGGCGTTTGTACCACAGTGCAAAACCGGTTTTATCCCAATAAAGCACCTTCAGCTTGTCCTTACTTTTATTGCAAAAGGCAAAGACGTTACCCGTCATTGCGGACGTTGCCATTGCTTGCTCAACAATCGCCGCAAGTCCATTGATGGATTTACGAAAGTCGACCGGCTGGCGATGTAAGTAAACCACTTTATTTTGCCAGCAGATCATGACAATGCCTTCAGCAGTGCTGCGAGCCAAAGGGTATCTGTTGTTGATGGCAGCAATACCGTGCTCTGGCCATGTTTGAGTTGCAACAGTGGAGGCTGGGAGACGGGCGCTGGCACAGCAGGCTGAGCAGCCACAAAGGAAGACTGAGGTTTCTGAGGCGCTTTTTTCTTATGATGCTTAGCGCGATGATAATAGAAGGATTTTGTACTGAGGTTGTGCTGCTGGCAAAAATCAGTGATAGACAAGCCACTAAGCTCCTGCTGTTCGAAAAGTTGCAGCCATTGCTGCGCGGTCTTGTGTTTAGGCATGTTCCACTCCGAATTGAGATCAGAGCTTTACTTTATAAGTTGATAACATCCTGCTGCTAGGTGTGGTTTAGGCGACGGTTACTACCAAAATGGTTTTGTTGAAAGGTTTAATCGGAGTTACCGTGAAGAAGTGCTAGATTTATACTTGTTTGAGTCACTTCAAGAGGTACGTGAAATCACAGATGAGTGGTTAGATATTTATAATTATGAGCGACTTCATGATTCACTAGGTGATATGACACCGATTGGCTATCTAGAGGCTGCATAAAATTCTATGAAATAGCTGTACTAAATTGGGTGGAGTTACAGCTGAGTTTGGCACTTATGCGAAAGTCGGATTTAATTAAGCCCTGACAGATAAAATTAAGACTTATTCACCTTAAGACTGTTTATCTTCAAAATAAAGATGAGGAATTCGGATCAAGCCAAGGCTTGATCCGGTTTTCGCTTAGTGTTGTGGCTGTGGTGGGAAGTTAGCCAGCAATTCTGAAATGGTTTTGTTAATTGACGCTGTTCTTTGATCTGGTGATTGGTTGCTACGTAAGCGACCTTCTTTTGCACCGCGCCAAACTAGCTGGTTAGACGCTTTGTCTATCATATCGAGTACAAGCGTGCCCACTTCGTATTCACGTGTTGTGGTCTGTGTTTGCCAACCAATACCCCAGTAGTTCCAACGCGCACCATACGTGGTGTGAAGTGAGTCAGATTCAATTTTTGTATCAACTGATGCGTGATAGTTAACCAGTAAGTCGGCCGATTGCGGATCGGTGAGGGTGAAACCTTGTTTGCTCATTTCGTTTTGAATTGCACTGCGGATCCGCTTTTCCATTAAGTCATTGACTTGGTATTCACGACCATTATTTTTTAGGTCCGCTTCGGGTGACCAAGCATAGGTTTTATAGTTAGCGAATTGTACAGACTTATCATAATCCCAATCAGGGGTTTTGGCGCAGGCCGCTAACATCAGCACCAAAGTGGCGATAACAATATTCTTAAACATGTGTCTTTACTCCTTAGTCGGATGTTTGCTCTACCTTAACGTGTTAAGGCGTTAAATGGTAGAGACAAGCATCCTTTAATCATTGTGTCTATGACATTAACTTGGGATTAATGTTCCACCTCTATCCAGTCTTTTTCATCCACCCAATTCTGACTACCTTGCGCGACACTGCGGATCGGCACCAAGTAGTCACAGCTGATCTGTGGTTTCACCGATGCAAAAATTGGCACAAACCCAAAGCTTAGTGCGGTTTCGATAATGGCCTTTTGGTTTTGTGGGTCGATATCCGCGGCTTCATCGATGTAAATTGGGATACGATACATCGCTTGCTCTTGATCAGATAATAGGTAGCGAATAAATAGCATGCCACATAAAAGCTTGATGGTGATCCGCGTACCGTTTGAGCCGGCCGAGTCAATTTTATCAAAGTGCTCAGTATCACCTGCGCGGTTGACCACTTCAAAGCGAATGTCAAAGAGATCGGTTAACGTCAATCCCGCTTTATCACTTGCAAGTTTGATAATGTGGTCTTTCGCCTCATTAACAGATTTCTCTGAACTAGGCTGCTCGCTCAGTAAGTCTAAGCTTTCGCCTTTTTCGTATAAATCCGAAGTGCTGATAATGGTATCTATGCTATCAACTAGCATCTTACGAGGGATGACATTGATTTTGAATGCCTGCAAGTTAGAGATACGATGCTGGCTTATGCCTTTGTTAAAGCTGTTCATCTCTCGGCGTAAGCGGTCTAAATCTTGACGCAGTCCTTTAATGGTTGCGGCCACTTCAGTGAGCGCCACTCGTGCTTGTTTATCGACGGCATCTCGTTCGTTATCTAAGTTATGATACGCGCTGATCAGCTTTTGGTACTTAATAGTAACGTCTGACTCGTTTTCAAACTTAGTGATCCCAGCATTGTAGATATGCAAGTAGGTATTACGCACATTAACGTCTAAGTTTCTTAGCTCATTACAATCTTTATTAAACTGGTGGATCACTTCAGAGAGGTTATCAAAATCTAGGTTAATTTCGATTTCGTACGGTGCCAGCTTACCCGAGTATAGGTCTAGTGTGTGGTCGATACGTTCTGACTTCACTTGCTTGAGGCGGTCGGCTTGGCGCACCAACAAGTCTTGTTTGCTTTTAATGATAGAGCGGCGGTCTGAAATCGAACCAGCATTACGTTGAATATCATGCAAATATTCATCAACTTGCTCTCGTTCCATTTCGAGTTGCTCTTTTAGTGCTTGTTGAGCATCAACAGATTGCAACATAGTTTGATATTGCTCAAAGCGCTTCATGGCCGCTTCGGTAGCCATGAGTTCATCATAAAGCGCATCACGCTCTTTTTGCTTTTCAGCGACGTTTGCTGCAACTTCACGCTGTTGCTTCAAGTCGCTAAGTGATTGTTGTAATGACTCCAGCTGTGCTTGCAGTTGGGCTTTGTTTTCACCGCTTTGCATTTGCACTGGACTTAGTTTTTTCAACTTAACGGTAGCGCCTGGAACTTTAAGCTCACCACCTTGAACAGACTTAGATAGCGACTCTAAAAATGCGCCAAAGGCATCTTCGTCAGTGATATCAATTTCACCTTGAGAGGTGGTTGAAAACGATAACAAATCTGGATTCAAGATCCGCGAGATCTCTTCCACTTCTTTTAAAGAAAGATCTTCACGCATACGAGTAAACAGGTTGAACTCAAGGTTCTTGAGTTGCAGTTTTAAACTCTTAATCTGCTTTTGTGTTTCGTTGATGCGAAAATCAAGGGTATGGAGACTTTGCCCCTGTGCACTATTAATAGAGAAGGAAAGTTGCTCATATTCCTTTTTCAACAGCGTTAAATTGGTTTTAAGCGTTGCATGATTAGTTAGTTCAAATTCACGTTTTAACGCGTGGAAGTCGGTAAACCATTGCTCGATTTGGGTTTGCTTACGCTCGATATCACGAGACTGTTGGACGTACAGCTGCTGCTTAGACTCAAATTCGCGCTTTTCGGCTTCTATGTCTTCTAGCTGTGTTGCCAGCTCTGCAATTTGCTCGTTGTGATAGTTATCATATTCAACCAAAGCTAAATCGAGTTTCGGGGCGTAAGCCGCTAATTTACCTTTTAATACCGCCTCATTTTCAAGCATTTTCTCAAGGGCTGAAATTGGCTCTTGCATCGACTCCAGCGCATTCAGCTCACGGCGCGCACGGTTGACCTTATCAAAAGCGCGACGCCAGACTTCATAAAAGTCGACTTTCGAGTTCGACATATGGCGTTCGAACACCTTGAGCATAAAGCGTTTTACGTCTTGCGCGCCGAGTTTATGCAGATTCAGAATACGACGGAATATTTCTTTGTATACAGGCGCATCTTGGACATTATTCAGTGGGATCATCTTCAGGTTGATATCACCATCAAATGGTGTGGCGCCACCTGTGAGTAGGGCATTAAGTTCTTGTGCTTTTAGCTCTACAGGCTTAAGTTGTTTTTCCTGTAAGTGATTAAAGAGCTTAGTGTACTTGATGATACTTTTACCTTGGGTGTAATCATCGAGGTTCAATTTGCCTTGATAGCAAAAAAACTGGTGCGCGTAACCGGCGATTTTACCCAATCCCGCAACGCCAATGACCACATCGCCGTGGGGGAGGTTGGCTTCCAGCAAAATATAGGATTGATCAGAAGAGAAGTAGAACTTACGCGTTTCTTCTAAATCGTGACCATCCCATTCAGTCAGTCTTAAATCGTTGATAAGTGGAAACTGCAGCGCATTGATCACCGAGCTTTTACCAGTGTTATTTGGAGCGCAGATTGACGCGCTTTTATCCAGAGGAATGACACACTTAGCGTATCCGGCGGTATTTAATAATGCTAGTTTACTTAAGCCGTACAACTGCTCGCTCATAGCTCGTCCTCAATATCATATTGTTCTTCGTTTACTTCCATTAGCGCGTCAATGTAGCGATAAATCGGTGCAAGTAGCATAAAGCCTTGCTCAACCTCCCGGGCAAGACCCAGTCTTACCATACGTAAAAACACGTCTTTTCTGAGATCTGAGCCCGAAAAAATCTCCAACTGATCAAAAAGGTGCTTATTGAGTTGCACTATGGTTTGCATTAGCTCTAGATCGCAGCTTTCATCAAATAGTACGCGAAGCGGATCTTTGCCTTGGTTGGCATAGTGCTCAATCAAAATATAAATGGTTAGGGCAATCGCGCGGGAAATTTTCCCCATATTTGGCGTGCTTTCATCGCTTGCCAAATAATAAAAGCCACGGGCATCGTGCTGTAAATCATGGCCTAAGGCCGAAAATAGCGCTTGATAGCTTTCTATCTGCTGATCTAATTCTTGCCAAAGAGTGGTGTCTTGCTCACTGATGTGATACCCGCTCACCAATTTTTTATTGATGGCTTGGAGCTCGTTGAGCATATCTAAATTAATTGTCGTCATAATGCTAATCTTGTTTTGCTTTGGCACTAAATGGATATAAAGAGAAGGTATGCGATGCGATAGTGATCTTACTCTTTTGTTGCTCTTGGCTAAGTGCCAAGTCAGATTCGTTGATCAGCTTTTGATAAAGAAACAGCATTTCGTCTGCTTCAAGATCTGGGTAGCTATCGCTTAAAAAGCCCAATAGTGCCTGGCGCTTTTTACCGGTTTGTTGAAATCTCGTTTTTACCGAGTTGTAATCTGGAATGTTAGGGCTTTGATAAGCTGGCACATCGTCGTGATCGGGTAGCTGATATTCTTCATGCTCAAACTCAACGAGACTTGCCATATAAGCGACCATGTGACGCTTTTGACCGAGGTTAAAGCGTTGAATGTCTGAAACAAACTCTGGCTGAACCGGTGAGAGTAACCGATCAACGCCGCGCTTTCTAATTTGCCCAAGGACTTTGGAAGCTTGGCGTGTAATGAGTGTATTGCGGCGTAGCTCTTCTCTTAACGGCATTAGGAGGTCGGCGCTGCGGCTCAAGCTTTCTCTACCAATGAGGTGCATATCTAAAATGCGTGTTCTGAGTTGCTCCAGCATACGTTTGTCTGCAGCACCACGGCCTAATTGTTCAATCTCGTCAATTTGCTCACTGACCTGAAGCTCTATCTGATCAAAACAGCGTTGGAATGGGCCATGAATATCAACCATTTCCAGCATAGGTTCGATATATTCGTCAAAAGCTTCCAGTACGGCTTTATATCTCATACCAAGAGACAGAGTAGAGGTGTCAGACTTTGCTTGTTCAACCAAGTTCATGATAGCGCTTTCGTTATGTTCGAACAGCTTAACAATCTTACGAACGCGTTCGTCCATAATGCGGCTAAAGCGGCGCAGCTCAGAGTAGTCAGCCTCTTCACCGGCTTGTGCGATGCGATTACCTAATCTTTCTAAGTCTTTTACCAGCACCGTGATCTCTTCCGCTAAACCGAGACTTTCTTCTTGTAAAAGGAAGCTGGCGAAGTCGGCGATTGCGCGGTTGATTTCTAACTGTGACGACTTAGCTAAAGGGATAATAATTTCTTGTTGGAGTAATCGATTGGTTTCTTTATAAATTCGCTCACTCGTCCAGCTGGGATTTTTCTGTTTTAGGATGTTTTGTACATCTTTTAGACTGAAATCAGCGAGCTTAAATCGTTTAAAAAGTAGCTCGAGTACGCTCCAGTGTTCATTTATCGTGTTTAATAATTTTTTTGCTGGGATCATAACTTTCCAGTGTGTAGTAGTTAAGTTACATCACTACTTCATCAATTTGTCACAAAATGTTTATCGTACGTAGCATGGGGACTGTGATGGTGCTAGAATCCGCCGCGAAAACGAACCCACCCCTTGTTACATTTAATTACAGGTTGTTTACGCATTATGGTCACGCCCATTATTCTAACCCTGATCGCCATCGCTTTTATACTCATCGTTATAGAAGATATTATTCACGTAAACAAGGCCAAAACAACGCTTTTTTTTGGTACTTTATGTTGGATTATCGCCTTTATCTCTCCAATTCATGGTCAAAGCCCAGAAATTGTACAAATTGAACTAGACCATAACATTTTGGAAATCGCGACCTTATGGCTGTTCTTAATGGCAGCGATGACGTTTGTGGCCTACTTGAACTCAAAAGGATTTATCCAAAATATTGTTCACCGGATCATGCCAACCCATATTAGCGAACGCAAGCTAATGTTTTTGGTTGGTGCTTTTGCATTCGTATTTTCGTCAATATCGGATAATATTACCGCGACGCTTATTTCATTAGCTGTAGTCATGTCTTTGAAGTTAGACCCGAAAAAGCTAATTAGATATGCGACGTTAATCATCTTCAGTGTCAACTCTGGAGGGGTGTCATTGATCACTGGTGATGTAACCACCTTGATGATATTTCTGGCCGATAAAGTAACGATCCCTGATCTGCTTTTATTAATTGCGCCCTCTATTTTTAGCGTATTTATCTTAGCTGCGATGCTGTCGATCGGCATGAATGATAAGATCACCTTTGAAAAGGTAGAATTACGCAGAATTGAAAAAACCGATATCACTATTGCGCTTATCTTTTTATCAACCATTTTTGCAACGTTATTTTTAAGCGTTCAATACCATGTACCGCCGATGTTGACTTTCTTATTTGGTTTGTCTCTGATGTTTTTAACGGCACAGTTTTTGATGCGTAAGAAGGATGTCAACAAGAAAATCATCGACTATATTCGTGAAATCGAATACGACACCTTATTGTTCTTTGTTGGCGTGCTGCTATTGGTTGGTGCGTTGAAAGAGGTGGGTGTATTATCTAAGTTTACCGACTTATATCTGCACCTTGCACCAGAATACGCAAACTACTTGGTTGGCTTGATGAGTGCTGCGGTAGACAATGTGCCATTGACGGCAGCGTTATTAAAAGCAGACATTACAATGACCCCAGCACAATGGCTAACCTTTACTTATGCGACTGGCGTTGGTGGTTCTATGTTAATCATTGGTTCTGCGGCGGGTATCATTGCAATGAGTAAGGTAAAAGCCTTGACCTTCTCGAGTTATCTTAAAATGAGTGTCTATCTACTCATTGCATACACCATTGGATATGGTGGCGCATATTTCGCGGGTCAGCTTATTTAACGTAAATTGACGTTATTTTTAGCCTTTGGGATAAGTTTTTTTATAAATTACTTGACACCTAGACGGCTAAAAGATAATTTTCTCCTATCGCCCGCATTTATTGCGGGCTTTTATTTTGCTTTTATTCAGATTAACAAAGGCAAAATAAACAGAAGAGGCGCGATGCTTAGGTAGTTAGTGTGAGGTGACGAGACCGATGACCACTAGTGAGGGAAGTATTCGCCGAGGAGAAACGTTGCTCGTCGCGACGATTCTTCGGTTTACGAGGCTGAATCCTCGGAACTGTCACCGTATTGGTGGAGAGCTTCTGGCAAAGGTCATTTCAAGCGTTCGTCTTTCTAGAAATCCCATGCCGAGTTCTCCTTATAAAATTTGACTGTGTCAACAGTCGAGAGGAGAGAAAATGAATTCGCAGTATGTTGTAGCCAAATTTGGCGGTACCAGTGTCGCTGACTTTGAAGCTATGTCTCGTTGTGCTCACATTGTTCGTGACAACCCAAATGTTCGAGTGGTCGTTGTTAGTGCATGTGCTGGCGTAACCAATCACCTTGTAACGCTAACCCAACAAAAGGAAGACGAAGTCGGACGCAAAGCAGTTGTTGCAGCGGTTGAAAACATACAGCAAGCGATTATCGATCAAGTATCTTTGGATGCTGATCTTGCTGAAGGCTATAAACAAACATTCACTGAATTTCAAAGCCTTGCGAGTTTACCTGCGCTTAGCAGACAGCAATGCGATGAGATGCTGAGTTTTGGTGAGCGTTTTTCTTCTTATTTATTTACCCAAATATTACGTAATAACCAAGTTCAGGCATCGCGCTTTGATGTGCGTAAAGTGCTTAAAACAGATAATCAATTTGGCAAAGCGAATCCGAATGTTGCAGCTACGCGTGAAGCCGCACAAACGAATCTGGTAGCGCAGCTTGACGGATCTGTGCAAGTGACACAAGGTTTTATCGGTAGTGATCAGTACGGCCAAACAACCACGCTGGGTCGTGGAGGTTCTGATTATAGTGCCGCGTTGCTCGCTGAGGCAATTGATGCGTCTAGCGTACACATTTGGACCGATGTTGTTGGTATTTTTAGTACTGACCCTCGGTTGTGCGTTAAAGCTAAACCCATTCCTCGTTTGAGTTTTGATGAAGCGGCTGAAATGGCGACATTTGGTGCTAAGGTATTACATCCTGCTACTATATTGCCAGCTAGCCGTAAAGGCATTTCTGTATTTGTCGGTTCAAGTCGTGACCCGCAAGCGGGTGGTACTTGGATTGAGAAAGAGAAAACCGCGCAATCGGGAATTCGTGCTGTGACACAACGTAAAAATCAAATATTATTGACTTTAAAGAGCCCTGAAATGCTTCTTGCGAGCGGTTTTTTGGCTCGCATCTTCACTATATTGAGTAACTACAATATATCCGTTGACTTGGTAACGACGTCTGAAATTAGTGTCGCACTAACGCTAGATAATGCGCCTAACGCATCTCGACCAGAGCTAGAACAAGCTTGTTTGGATGAACTAGGAGAGTTTTGTCATGTGACGGTGGAAAACAACCTTACTCTAGTGGCTATGATCGGTTCCGAGATCCAACTGAAAAAGTGCCAACTGAATTTGATGGATGTGTTATCAGAGTTCAATATTCGATTAATATGTCATGGTGCAAGTAAGCACAATCTGTGCTTCTTAGTTGAACAACAAGAGTCTGATCAGGTTGTGCAGTCAATTCATGCTAAATTACTAGAGGTTGCGTAAGTAAATTTATTGCCCTAATGGCACTAATAAAAAAGTTGCATTATTGACGTAAGGGTGGCACTTTGTTCATAACGGTTAGGGTCCGCTGACCTTGAAGTTTGTTTTCCCTAGGAGTGCCATCATGAATTATAAAGACGTTTACGAATTCTGGTTTGTTGAATGCACTGAATCTGACTGGTGGAAGAAGTCTGCGGGCTTTGATCGCATAATAAAAAATCGCTTCGGTATTTTGCACCAAATGGCACACCAAGGAGAGCTTTCGAGCTGGAGAGCAACACCCCTTGGCGCGCTGTGCGAAATCATTATCTTAGATCAGTTTTCGCGTAATATATTTAGAGATACTCCTAAAGCTTTTGCCAGTGACCCTCTGGCGCTATGCCTCACTCAGCATGCCATCGAAAAGGGTTATCACCGTCAGCTTAATGACACCGAATTGATGTTTTTATACCTGCCGATGATGCACAGTGAAAGTCGCATCATACATCGTGCTGCAGACCATTATTTTCGTGACCTGCCTAATTATGATTTTGAAGTCGCGCACAAAAAAATTATCGATAGATTTGGCCGCTATCCCCATCGAAACGAAATACTTAATCGCGATCCAACAGAGGAAGAAATGGACTTTCTTGAGGCGCCAAACTCGAGTTTTTGAGGCGCGCTTAGAACCTCTCGCATTTTCAGCGGAAGTACGTATAATCTGCCGTCTACAAAAATAATGATTGATTACAGACATGGCTCATACGCGCGATGGATTTCAAAGCCGCCTTGGCTTTGTGTTAGCAGCAGCTGGTGCTGCTGTTGGACTTGGTAACATTTGGGGATTTCCCACACAAGCTGCAAATCACGGTGGCGGCGCATTTTTACTGGTTTATTTTGCGGTGATCTTTTTACTCGCATTGCCTGCTCTGTACACAGAATTGTATTTGGGCCATCAAGCACAAGCAAACCCAGTAAAAGCACTTAAAACAGCCTGGCGTGAGGGCAATCCGAAAATAGGGGTTGCGGCGGGATATATCGGCCTTGGTGGCGCTATTGTGATGCTAAGCTTTTACTCCATTGTGGCTGGGTGGATGTTGTCTCATGCACTTGATCCCCTTGCGCAAATGGCTGAGCTAGATGCCGCACACCAGTTTCTTAGCGGTGATTCGATACTTAGAAACTTTATCTTTACACCACTGATGTTAATTCTGACCGCGAGCATTATTCTCAAAGGGGTAAAATCAGGCATAGAAGCCTGGTCACGCAGATTAATGCCATTGTTACTGGTGTTACTACTTTGCCTTATTGGTTATATGGCGACATTAGACGGTGCAGCTGAAGGGTTTAGAACGTATTTAGTACCGGACTTTTCAAAAATTAGCGATCCTGATTTGATCATTGCTGCGATGGGGCAGGCGTTCTTTTCGTTGTCATTGGGTGTTGGCTGTATGATGATTTATGGTTCGTACTTAAAACCGAACGAAAATCTACCTAAGCTCACGTTTAGTGTTGCAATGCTAGACACCAGTGTTGCATTTTTAGCCGGTTTACTTATTATCCCTGCAATATTTGTTGCGCAGCAAAATGGTGTCCAAGTATTTCAAGATGGTAAATTAATCGGTGAAGGCCGTTTGATTTTTGCTATTTTACCTGAGCTGTTTGCCAATATGGGTGAAGTGGGATTATTAGTTAGTCTGACTTTCTTTGTACTTATGTCTATAGCGTCGGTAACTTCTACGATTTCCTCAACGGAAATTCCGGTATCGTTTTTGGTTGAAAACCACGGTTTTAAACGTAAACAAGCGACTTGGCTAGTCACACTCGTTATCTTATTGGCATCGAGCACCATCATTCTAAACTTTGATTGGCTGTTTGAATTGGTTATTAGTCTCTTTACACAATATCAGCTACCTTTGATGGGATTGTTCTACTTTATTACTGTTGGCTGGGTCTGGAAGCGTGGTAATCAGCTTCACTTGGAATCTCGTGGTGCACATTACTGGTTTGCTCAGTATGTTAGATTTGTTTGCCCAGTCTTGATGACCGCAGTATTTATTAATGTAGCACTTGCAAAGTAGTGGTGATTTTTACCAACTTGACTTAGTACTTGCTCAATTTGAGGGATTAAATCTGACGCTAGCTGTGTTAAAAATTTATCATTTAGAACCTAAATAGCAAAATTTTTGCCGGGCTATCGACAAGATTTTCTTGCCGAAAAATAGGCCACTTAATTAAGTAAATTGATATTATTTTCAAAAACGGGAAGCATCGGCTTCCCGTTTTGGTTTTTACAACAAGGCTCAAAAATCACGTGGAGAGACAAACTCCCCGGCTTGAATGCTCTCGTAGGTCCTTTCTGCCAAGGAATCTAAGTTGGCTAAATCTTTTCCCATTGACGCCAGTTGGTTTGTCACCGGAATAATATCGATATCTTCAACCCCAGAAAGCTGAGCCACTCGGGCAAAAGTATATGCGTGCTTATACTTTTCGTGTTTGTAGAAGATACTGACTAAAGATGAATAGACTTCTGGATTAGGGGTGTGGCCGCTTTTATTCAGTTCTAATACGCGGTAGAGAATATCAACGGTTTTATCATCATCCACTTTGGCGTAAAACTCGGCGAGGAAAAGCTGAATTTCGGGATCGTTTTGCACTCTTGAGTCGTCCTGCATATTCAGCAGCTTATTCATTGCAGCACGATCATTGTTACGAGACCAGTGATAGTAAAGCAGGCCAGGGTGATTACTGTTTTTTGTTTCGTTGTAAATACGCGTCATTTCTTTTAGTGCGGTGAGATGACCTTCCACTCTTGAAGTGGTTTTTTCTTTTAATTTGATGTGCTCAATTTTGGCGGCGCGAGAAACACATTGGTTATAGCTTTCTAAATTTTGCAACAAGTCATATTTGTTATCGTCCGTCGGTGACTTGTATTCATGGTAGCGCGCGTAGATAAGCGACGCGCGTTCGTCTTTACAGTGACTGTCTGTATTTAAGTCTTCACAAAAACCAGGCGTTTCGCTACACACTTGGTTCAATGTTAGGGTGTCGTCGCAACCAGCTAGTAGTAACGCTGCAAAAACTAGCGACTTTTTAAACGCCATAGTTTGACCTCAATCATTTTTTATAATTATAGGGGGTTATGCCCGAATAAACAGGGTGGAGCTAATGGTTTACTAGTTTAACGCAATGAATTGTTCGGTAACAGTGGAGAATCACCACAGTTTAAATTAGAATAGCCGTGCCCATTCGGGCTATCCGTTCAAAGAAAATTGTTTATTAGGCAGAAAAAATGACCTTATCTCACGAGCAAGAATATCAAAACAGCTGGCAAGAGCGTCAAGATTATGCAGAAAGCATGCAACCCCTAATCGGTCGTCTATACCGTAACAAAGGCGTTGAAATCTCTGTATACGGTCGCCCTCTTGTGAGTGCAAGCACCATTGATGTTATCAAAGCACACAAAACAGTAGCACGCTTTGAAGAGCGCAAACTACGTCTTCGTGAAAGCTTTCCATTCTTAGAAGTGATCAGTAAAATGGAATTAGCACCAGGTCGTGTTGACCTTGGTAAGCTAGCTTATGCCTACATTTATAAAAATGCAGGTGAAGGCCGCTCAATCGAAGAGTTTTTAAATGCAGAACTTGCAGAATTACTAAACCAAGGCGCACGTCCAGAACCTCGTGACGTTGTTCTTTATGGTTTTGGTCGCATTGGCCGTTTATTAGCACGCCTACTTATCGAACGTGGCGGCTCTCACGCTGATTTACGCCTACGTGCAATCGTTGTTCGCGGTGGCCGCGATGGTGATCTTGAGAAACGTGCAAGCTTATTGCGTCGTGACTCAATTCACGGTCCTTTCAATGGTTCAATCACAGTAGACCATGAAAAGGGTGCGATTAAAGCAAATGGTAACTACATTCAGGTGATCTACGCAAACTCACCTGAAGAAGTGGATTACACAAAATACGGTATTGAGAACGCACTTATCGTTGATAACACAGGTGTATGGAAAGACGAAGATGGTTTAGGTAAACACCTTAAGTCAATCGGTGCGTCTAAAGTGTTACTTACAGCACCAGCGAAAGGCGACATTAAAAACATCGTTTATGGTGTTAACAACTCAGACATTCAGTCTGAAGACAAGATTGTTTCTGCAGCAAGCTGTACAACTAACGCAATCACACCAGTATTAAAAGCACTCAACGATAAGTTTGGTATTAAGAATGGTCACGTTGAGACCGTTCACTCTTACACGAATGACCAAAACTTGATCGACAACTACCACAAAGCTGAACGTCGTGGTCGTAGTGCGGCATTGAACATGGTTATTACTTCAACGGGTGCTGCGAAAGCGGTTGCTAAAGCACTTCCAGAGCTTGCTGGTAAATTAACTGGTAACGCTATCCGTGTACCAACACCAAACGTGTCAATGGCTATTCTTAACCTAAATCTAGGTAAAGAAACCACTGCTGAAGAGCTAAATGAATTCCTTCGTGAGTCTTCACTTTACTCTGAACTGCGTGACCAGATTGACTACACAGCATCAACAGAAATCGTATCTACTGACCTAGTAGGTAGCCGTTATGCAGGTGTTGTTGACTCTACAGCGACCATCGTTGATGGTGACCGTGTGGTACTTTACGTATGGTACGATAACGAGTTTGGTTATAGCTGTCAGGTTGTACGTGTAATGCAAGATATGGCGGAAGTTAAATTCCCAAGCTTACCTCGCTAACACCAAATTTACGATAAAAAGCCAGCACCAGCTGGCTTTTTTAGTTTTTGAAACAAGTTGGTTGTGGTAGGCTTGCAAAGATAGGTCAGCTACAATTAGCTAACAAAAAGTTACACCTCGACTTTGTGCAAAGGCAGTCAGCGTATTACCTCTCTTTGAAGTTTAATATTGTTCTGGACTGACGCAAAATTGAGCATGGTAACAGTGTATTTACACCAGTTTTTAACTTATTTAGGGAAACCTATGCGCATTACGAGTAATTTCGATAGTGGTAATATCAAGGTGATAAAAGCAGAATCACCTGCGGATATTCAACTAGAAATCAATAAAGACAATGAGTCTGACTTTTTTCAATGGTTTCACTTTAGACTTGAGTCTACGCCTTTTTTAGAGCACAAAATTCATATCAACCAACTACTAAACTCAGCATACCCTGAAGGTTGGGATGATTATCATGCAGTTGCATCTTATGATCGTCAAACTTGGTTCCGTGTGCCAACACGTTACGAAAACGGTACATTAACTATCGATTTTGAGCCGGAATGTGCTCACACCTATTTTGCTTATTTTGCTCCTTATAGCTATGAGCGTCATTTAGACTTAGTGTACTGGGCTCAAGCACACGATGCGTGCGTTGTAGAGACTCTGGGTCAAACACTTGATGGCCGTGATATGAGCTTACTGACAATAGGTGAGCCGTCAGATGAGAAGAAAAAGATTTGGATCACTGCGCGTCAGCACCCAGGTGAAACGATGGCGGAATGGTTTGTTGAAGGTTTACTTCACAAACTATTGGATGATGAAGATCCTCATGCCGCTGCGTTGCTATCGAAAGCGGTATTTTATGTCGTGCCAAATATGAACCCAGACGGCAGTGTTCGCGGTCATCTTCGCACTAATGCAAAAGGCGTGAACCTTAACCGTGAATGGCAAACGCCAACACTTGAGAACTCGCCGGAAGTGTATTATGTATTAAATAAGATGCATGAAACTGGGCTAGACATGTACCTAGATATTCATGGTGATGAAGCGCTACCTTACAATTTTGTTGCGGGTAGTGAGGGTATTCCAAGTTACGATGAACGCTTACAACGTTTGGAAGACTCTTTCAAAGCTGCATTGTTAACTATTACACCTGAATTCCAAGATGAATTTGGTTACGATAAAGATGCACCAGGTGAAGCAAACCTTACCGTGGCTTCATGTGCTGTAGGTGAAGCGTTCAAAGCGTTAGCTTATACCGTTGAAATGCCGTTTAAGGACAATGCAAACCTACCTGATCCATACTTCGGTTGGTCAGACAGACGTTCCTATCAGTTTGGTCAAGACACGTTAGCAGCAATCTTAAATGTGGTTGACGACTTAAGATAAACATAAAGACGGGTAATCGCTATTTCGATTACCCGTTTATTTTTGTGTATTAAAAAATAACAAAATAGTATTTAAAGCAAATTAATATTAAAAAATAAGGTAGAACACCTCAACAGGGTGTAATAACAACAATAAAGGGGAATATTCGTGGATGCGTTAGGCAGCTTATTAGATAGCTTAGATGGGATGTTAGGTGGCTCACCTTGGTTCCCGTATGTATTGTTAGGAGTAGGTTTATTTTTTACAATCTATCTGAAATTTCCACAGATCCGATATTTCAAACATGCTTGTAAAGTCGTTACCGGTAAATATGATAAAAAAGGCCTAGAAGGGGACACCACACACTTCCAAGCACTCGCAACCGCGCTCTCTGGTACAGTTGGTACTGGTAATATTGGTGGGGTGGCGTTGGCAATTTCAATTGGTGGACCTGCGGCATTGTTTTGGATGTGGATGACGGCATTTTTTGGTATGACAACAAAATTTGTGGAAGTCACGCTATCGCATAAATACCGAGTACAAACAGATGATGGCACCATGGCTGGTGGTCCTATGTACTATATGGATCGCCGCCTAAACATGAAATGGCTGGCAGTACTATTCGCCATTGCTACTGTGATTAGCTCATTTGGCACAGGTAGTTTGCCGCAAATCAACAACATTGCTCAAGGGATGGAAGCGACCTTTGGTTTTGCACCAATGGCGACAGGGGCCGTGCTTTCGGTTTTACTTGCGCTGGTTATTTTGGGTGGTATCAAGCGTATTGCTGCTATCACATCTCGCGTTGTACCACTAATGGCCGCTATCTATATTCTTGGTTCTTTTGCTGTTATTTTCTATAACGTTGAGAATATTGTTCCTTCTTTCCTTTCTGTATTTACAGATGCCTTCACGGGTTCGGCGGCTGCGGGTGGTTTCTTAGGGGCTTCTTTTGCGTATGCATTCAACCGTGGGGTTAACCGAGGTCTGTTTTCTAACGAAGCGGGTCAAGGTTCAGCACCAATCGCGCATGCCTCGGCAAAAGCTGATGAGCCTGTGTCTGAAGGTATGGTTTCAATTCTTGAACCGTTTATTGACACAATCATTATCTGTACTTTGACGGGCTTAGTTATTTTGTCATCGGGCGTGTGGACTGAAAAGTTCGAAACCCACTTTGAGCGCTCGTCAATGGTTATCTTAGACGGTAAATATGACGAATCGAATCAACAAGACCGAGATGCATTGTACGCCTACTTGAATGGTAAAAAAGCGCACAATGTCAAACCTTTCAATGGTGAAATTGAAGTCGTGCAGGGTAAGGCAGTCAAAGAGAACTTTACCGTGATCCACTCGCGTTCTATTGGTGAGCAAGTACGTTTTGGTATTACAGAGCGTCATAAATACACAGGGACAGTTGAAGTGAAAGACGGCTTGCCGACAGACAATAGCATCAGCGTGATAGGTTACTCTTTAGTGCACTCGGCAGAGCTGACAACAAAAGCATTTACCCGAGGTTATTTGGGCGAAAATGGTAAATACATCGTTTCGATTGGTTTGTTGCTATTCGCGTTTTCTACAGCAATCGCATGGTCATATTATGGCGACCGCGCGATGATTTATCTTCTTGGTAGTCGTTCAGTCATGCCATATCGCGTATTTTATGTTGCTGGTTTCTTCTGGGCGTCGTTCGCTGATACGACACTGGTGTGGAAGTTGGCGGCAGTGGCGATTGTCGTCATGACGTTACCTAACTTATTTGGTATTTTCTTGCTAAGAAAAGAGATGAAATCTTCGGTTAAAGAATATTGGGAAGATTTCAACAAAGAACACAAACAGTGAGCGAATTTTAATTAAAATTATCTTGTCATTTAAGGACAAGAGTTCGCAAAGGTAGTAGAATAGGGCGCCTCACAGGTGCCCTTTTTTGTATTATGGAGAAGTAACACGATGGCAATAGCACAGTGTCCAAGCTGCGGTAAATCTATTTCCTCCAAACATAAGTCTTGCCCGCATTGTGAAATCAACTTAGCAGACTTTTCTCAAGAAGACAGAGAGAAAGCGGCCTCTAGAAAGCGTGTAAAACGTCAGCAATCTGTAATGAATTACTCGTTTATTGCACTGATCTTAGTACTAGGTGGATTCTTGTATATCTATTGGCAGCAGCCTGAACCTAACTCGTTTGAAATGATCGCAAGCAAAAGCGCTATAGGAATTGGTGCGGTTTGGTACTTAATTAATCGAGTCATCCTCGTTATTTTGAAAAAGAAAAAGTAGTAATGAATGTAGATAGCTTAGTTCAAAATATTACCCCTGAAGTATTCGAGCGTTTGCAATACGGCGCGTCAACCGGAAGGTGGCCTGATGGTACGCCGCTAAGTGATGCGCAAAAAGAGCAAACCGTGCAGTTGGTCATGCTATATCAAGCAAAAGTAGCTAAGTCCAACGAGCAGTTCACCATCAACGAAAAAGGTGAAATGGTGCAAAAATCCAAACGCGAATTACAACAAGAATTCAAAGCCGACAATGAAATAGCTAGGTTCAGTGAAAATGATCTTTAAACACCTTTTTACACCGAAATGGAAACACCCTAAGGTTGATGTACGCTCACAAGCAGTGGACAAGTTAGACTTAAGCAAAGACGCAACTTTGCTACACACGCTAGCGCTTGAGGACGAGTCTGCGCAGATCAGAAAAAAGGTACTTACTAAAGTAAATGACCTTGGCCTTTGGTGGAAAGTGTACAAGCAAGATAGTGAGCTAAAAGAGCTTGCTGAGCAGAAAATTTCGAGTGCGGTCATTAATCAAGACAACGCACTGCAAAGCAACATTCGTGAAGAATATATTGAACGCTATGCGCCGGCTAAAACACTTGAAAAAGTCGCGTTAATTGAAACCGATTTAACGAACAAAGTTAAGCTTCTTAAGCGCCTTGCGAACACCACGTTAATCGAGAAATCGTTCAAAGAAGGTGATGAAGTGCTTCAGGTTGCCATGTTGGAACTGATTGCACAGTATTCGCTTGAAAAGAGTGTCCTAAAAGCAGCCAAAGGTGAAGCGCTTACTTCTCTTAATGGAACTCTGGAGCAGCAGCGCTTGGCTAAAGAAATGCCCGCTCAAGTTGCTGAGCAAACGCGGGTTGTGCTTGCCAAGTTAAACGCGCTAAGAGATAAGCAAAATTATGAAATTGTGAACGCGCAAGCACAGCAGTTATTTGCACAGTGGCAAAGCATTGAGCTTAAGTGGTTAGATGCTGAAACGGTAACTGCACTCGATGCGAAGTATCAACAAGTAGCAGATAAATTAAACCGCCATCTCAATGAGTTACAAGTTAAACATCAAGCGCAGCAAGCCGCGCTAATGCAAAAGCAAAATGAAGCGTTAGAGGTTGCTGAATTAACCGCTGAACTTGAAGCCATTGAGAAGTCTGTAGAGATTGCATGTAAAACACTAGACCTTGCACCACACGACGCACTCGTTAAGCGTAGTGAAGTATTAAAAGGTAAGGTGTCTGCACCTCAATATGTCACTGTTGAAGCGCTTGGCGAGTTCACCCGGAAACTGCAAAACATTGAGCGTGATCTTGCTGATTTGCCTACGCTTATCGCTGCCAGTGAAACGTTTAATAACGCTTTAGCAGAGTTGAAAGCGGTTGCAGTACCTACTTCATTAGACGCGCTTGATGCCCAAATGCGAGCGCAAAAAGACAGCTACGTTGCCGCGCGTAAAGCACTAGATCCACTGCCTAAGGTGTTACATAAGTCAGCAAGAGCTGAGCTCTCAGATGCAAGTCAAGCGTTTATGGCTGCTATTGAACCGCTTAAAAATGAGCAAGAAAAAGCACTCAAAATCGCGAAGAAAAAAGCACGCGATGTTCAACGATTAATTGACCAAGGTCGATTTAACGTGGCATTTGGTGTTTTTAATGGTTTTATTGAGCAGTTTGAGTTACTTACGCCAAGCTACAAAAAGCAGCTCGAAAACCAGCATGAAAGCTTATCTCAAGCATTAAAAGACCTTAAAGATTGGCAGAAGTATGCAGCCACACCAAAGCGCGAAGAACTGCTTGCGGAGCTTGATACCAAATTGGCTGAAGAGTCCGTTGACCCAGTGACGCGTGCTGAGGAAGTAAAACTGCTTAGAACACGTTGGAACGAACTAGGTCATGTTGAAACGGAACAGGAAAAGGCACAAGCGGCTCAATTTGATGAAAAAATTGAATTATTGTTTGTACCTTGTCGTGCTTATTTTGCAGAGCAAGAAGTTCAGCGTGAACAGGCAAAAGTAGCGCGTGAAGCGGTGATTGAAGAAGTGAAAGCGCTGCTTAGTGCTTTGGATAACGAAGATATTGATTGGCGAGAAGTGGAAGCACAATTTAATCGCCTAGCCAAAGCGTGGAAAAATGCTGGCAATGTGGATGCTAAAGTCTATCAAAAGCTGAACTCGATTTACCGTGAGTATCATCAAGCGGTTTACGAGAAACTTAAAGCCTTCCATCAAGCCAATGCCGTTGAAAAGGCAAAGTTAGTTGAAACTGCACAGCAGCAGCTAGAGGCTGAAGATTTAGCTGCTGCTTGTGACTTACTGAAATCATTGCAAAAACAGTGGCAACAAATTGGTTTTGCTGGTGCCAAGCAAGAGCATACTTTGTGGAAAGCATTTCGTGCCCATAATGATGCCGTGTTTGAAAAGCGCAGTGCGCAATATGCAGAGCAAAAAGCGCAAGAGAAGTCGCTGGAAGCCGAGCAGCGTCAGTTGCTAGCAGAGTTCGACAACAGAGTCATTGAAGCGGTAACTCAGAATGAACTGGTTGCTATTCGTGACGAACTCAATACGTTTATTGTGGTGCCAGGACTGAAGCAAGAAAAGCATCGTCTATTGTCACAAGTGAAGTCGAAGTTAGACGATCTGTTTTCATCACAGCGTCGCGAAAAGTTCAATGAACTGGTGGAAGCGGTAGACACTGACGGTGACATTCCAAGCTCTTGGCAAGGTAGTAACAAAACCTCGCTAAACGCCGCCCAGTTGCTGTTGAGACTTGAGATTTTAACGAATCAGTCATCACCAGAAGCATTGCAAAGCGAGAGAATGTCTGAGCAAGTCGCTATGCTCGATGCAAAACTGCAAGGTGAAGAAAGTAGTCTTGAGACTTACCTTATCAGTTATCTAGCTGAAGCTGACAAAGTCGATTTAGTTACTTCGAAAGATAGACTACTTGCTGTTTTGAACGCATAGTCATTACACTTTGAGCCTACCCAGAGCACTCTGAGTAGGCTTCTATCGAAGTAAACTTCTATTTGCATCTAACCTCTCTTGAGTTCGGTTTGAATGCTAATGTTACGCGAAATTTGCTTAGCAGGCTCAAGATAGTTACACAGCAATTAGAACGACGTATTACTTTGCTCTATTAGCCAATAACAAGAAGAAAAGATAATGACCAACAAACGTTATCAATACCCACTCGCGCTTGCGTTTACTTTAAACTTAGTCGGATGCTCTGTGGGTAACCTCCACGCTACTCATGGTGAAGATCTAAGCCATTTTGCTGGAAATATTGATGTGGCAAGTGGTAAAAGAGCCGGGAACTTATCCCTCCAAAATGGCAATATTACGTTAGCTGAAAGGGCCAAAGTTAAATCAGCAGAAGTGACCAACGGTAATATTCTGCTTGATAAGCATAGTGAAGCACAGTCGCTTAGTGTTGATAATGGCAATATTATGCTGATGGAAAAAGCGCGCGTGTATGGGAGCATTCAAGTTACCAATGGTAATATTGAAGTTGGTGAGTCCGCTGTGCTTGAAGGAAACGTAATCAACGCGAGCGGAGATATTACGATTGCCAGTGGTGCTACCATTCAAGGCGATGTGATTTACCGTCAGGCAGGATATATTACTTCTAAGCTTGAGGATGATTTACCAACGCTTACAGTTAGTGATGGTGCGAAGCTTGTCGGTACTATCCAGCTTTATCGCCCTATAAATATTGAACCTAAACATCTACAAAGTAAGATTACCTATCACTACAAGCAGTAAGCTACATGAGAA
This sequence comes from Pseudoalteromonas piscicida, assembly GCF_002208135.1. Taxonomy (NCBI): domain Bacteria; kingdom Pseudomonadati; phylum Pseudomonadota; class Gammaproteobacteria; order Alteromonadales; family Pseudoalteromonadaceae; genus Pseudoalteromonas; species Pseudoalteromonas piscicida. The sequence continues at coordinate 2,003,152 of NZ_CP021646.1, read as the reverse complement.
TATAGTGAGCGTAATACGCTCACTTGTTATCTTACCTAGCGCTAAGTATTTGTGCTAGTTTGTGTACTTCATCAATAGCACATTGTTTTGAGTCTATGTGCCTCTGGTCGCCAAACTCTTGATACTCAGATGCGATTTCATAAAAGTCTTCAGCACCTAAATAGGGAGCCAGTTGCTCGATATGGCTACTTAGATGATTAAAATGATATTGTGACTCCCCCTTTTTAAATGCAAACTCTCCCCAAGACGCCAGCAACACAAGTGTTTTACCTGATAAAATTGGCTCAAGTGGTTTATCACCTCGTGCCAAATCAAAGCTAAAGGTTTTATTAACTCGGATCGCCATATCAAACCAAGCCTTTAGCACGGCGGGCATGCCGTAGTTATACATAGGGCTTGCGATCACGATAATATCGGCATTCGTCACTTCGTTGATAATGTCGTCAGACTCAGCAAGTACTAAGCGCTGCTCTTCACTCAAAGCTTCTTTAGCAAATGCAGCTGTGATAAATGTTTCGTCAATAAATGCAGGTTGTTTCACTGATAAGTCGCGGTGGGTGATTTCTACTTCATGTATGGAGCGACTAAGCTCCGTCAAGAATCGCTCACCTAACATCCGGCTAATTGACTGATGCTGCGAATTTGTCTCGCGATACTTTCTTGCACTGCTGCTTATGTATAGAATGTTTTTCATGGCTTTCTCCAGTTGTTTGGTGTGTTTTATTTTGTGCTTACAAAAGCCGTGTGACAACTGAGAAGAATCTACGCATAAATGAGATAAACTAACTTATAGGTTTGGTATGTTCTCACATTTACCGTCTTTGAATAATATAAAAACCTTTGCGGTTGCTGCGCACTACTTGAGTTTTAAAGATGCGGCGCGGGTACTTAATGTTACGCCTACGGCGGTGTCACATCAGATAAAGTCGCTGGAATCACAGTTAAGAGTTCAGCTTTTTGAGCGGAAAACGCGAGCAGTGCAATTAACTGTGCAAGGACAGGCACTGGCAAAGGTGTGTATTGATTCACTCAATATGCTTGATAATGCGTTCATTGAGTTTACCGAGACAAAGAACGATTTGCTTATTTCATGTTGTAATTCGTTTGCTGCACTTTGGCTTGCTCCAAATATGACCGCTATCAATTGCGCTTTTCCAAATCAAACCGTCACAATTTGCGCGAGCGATCAGCTAATTGATTTAAATAAAGAGAAACATATTGATATCGCCCTGCGTTATGGCAAAGCGGATCCGAATTCCAATGAAACCCATCTTATTACCGAGAAAATAGGGCTTTATGCTAGTCCAAATTATCGGGTGCAAGACCAAGGTAAACCTGTACTATTTCTTACCCATTGGCAAGACGAAACGGGGCTTGAAAATATTCCTTGGCGAGATCACATCGATGAAAGTCATTATGAATTGCGTTACTTTGAACAAGAACACTTTGTCTTACAGGCGGCTGTGGCTGGGCAAGGACTGGCATTATTGAGCGATGTATTAACGGAGTCAGCAGTTATACAAGGGTGGTTAAGTAAAAACACGACGATTGAAGAATTTGAGGGGTATGGCTATTGGCTCAGACAAACGACTCATCGCAAGAGTACGGAGATTGTTCATCAGTTTACCTATTGGCTGGCGAACGCGTTACAAAATATCAAGGTCAATAGAGATAATAAGGACAGGGAAAGATAATAAGGGAAAGATAAAGACAAGATAAAGGACAAGATAAAGGACATGCACTTTTATCAAATTAGCACATAAGCCGTTTTCTGATATTGATCTATACTTTTGTGAAGCTTAAGTCCTTATTCGAAAAGTGTTTATTGCTAGGTGGTGACGCGATGATAAAAATCCTGCTAATGAGCCTCATTCTATTTCCCGCTCACTGTTTGAGCGGTGATTATACCTTCGCCTTCGTGCCCCAGCAGTCTGCAAATAAGTTAGCCAAAAATTGGCAGCCTATTCTCGATTATCTCAGTGATAAAACCGGAGATAACTACACGTTTAAAACCGCTAAAGATATACCGACCTTTGAAGCCCGCGTGCTGCAGCAAGAGTATGATGTGGCATACATGAATCCCTATCACTTTGTTGTATTTAATGAGCGGGCAGGTTATCAAGCTATCGCCAAGCAAAGAGATAAAATGATAAAAGGGATCATCGTGGTTAAAAAGGGAGCGGGTATTACTGACTTATTGCAGTTGCGAGGAGAGACACTTGCTTTTCCGGCTCCTGCTGCATTCGCTGCGAGCATTTTGCCCCGAGGTGAATTGGCGAAGCAAGGTATTGAATTTACGCCAAGATATGTATCTTCCCATGACTCCGTTTATCTCAACGTGTCGAGAGGATTTGTCAAAGCGGGGGGCGGTGTCATGCGTACTTTCAACAACGCCGATCCTAAAATTAAATCACAACTCGACATTCTCTGGACGACAAAAGGTTATACACCACATGCATTTGCTGTAAAAAGAGCAATGCCAGAAGATGCAAGGCAAAGATTAGTAGCGGCGTTGACCTCTCTTGAACTGAGTGAAGAGGGAATTAGGCTACTCGAAGCGGTGAATTTCAAGGGCATTATGGCAGCGTCGAACGAGGACTGGCAAGACGTAAAAGCATTAGAATTAGAAACCTTGGTTGGCAAATAGTACTCGGATGATTAAGAAGCGCCACGACTGAATGAAAAGGCTATCGTTAAGACTCAAAACCATGATTGGCACCGCTATTATTGAAGCGGTGCTGTTGAGTGCGCTTATATTTGTGGTAATTGATTTTATGATGGAGTCTGCAAATGACGCCATGAATAAACGCGCAACGACGACCGCCAGTTTGTTTGCGAGCGCAACCAAGGATGCTGTGCTGTCTTATGATTTAGCCACGCTAGATGCTTTTACCAATGAGTTATTAAGTAACCCCGATATTCTTTACGTTAAAGTCATTGATGGTGAGAACCACATTCTTTCTTTTGCAGGTAAAGATCGCTTTAAAGAACGCACATTTGAAGGTGATACGTTAGTTGCAAAAGTCACAGACGGTATTTTTGATATTCATGCTGATATTGTTGAGGGAGGGACACTGTTTGGCACTATTCAAATAGGCATAGATATTGGCACCATAAATCGAGCTATGTCAGAGGTAAAGCGCTGGACGGTTTCTATCGCGCTGTTTGAAATGGCGTTAGTTGCTATTTTCTCTTATTTTCTCGGTATATATCTAACAACCAATCTATACATCTTGAAAAGCCAAGCTAAATTTATCGCTCGTAATGTCAAAAATGGCGTTTTTGACTTCAAATGGAAACCAATACAAAGTAAAGATGAGTTACAAGAGTTGTCTTTGGCGTTTGATGAGTTATCACAAACGTTAGCCGAAGAGCATGAGCGTCGAGAGCAATATAAGCATGATTTGATTGAGCTAAATAAACACTTAGAAGAACTGGTAGCACAGAGAACTGAAAAGCTGAATCTGAAAAATCAGCAGCTTGAGGCTACCAACAGAGAACTTGAAGCCGCGCAGCAACAACTTGTTCACTCAGAAAAAATGGCCTCAGTGGGTCAACTGGCCGCCGGGGTTGCCCATGAAATAAATAATCCGCTTGGTTTTGTGATGAGTAACCTCGATGTGATGCGTCACTATCATGGCGAGTATGCAGAGCTCGCAACACGTGCGGTTCAGCTCGGGGTTGAAACCAATACACTCGCAGTGTTCAATCAGTTTGTTCAAGACAAGGACTTTGCTTTTATTAATAGCGATTGTACCGAGCTTATTGATGAGTCGATGACCGGGCTACAAAGAGTTTCTGCGATTGTGAACGACCTCAAACAGTTTTCAAGGGCTGATAACATTCAATCACAACCTTGCGATGTTAATGCCTGCATAAAGACAACGTTAAATCTGGTGGAAAGTAAGCTCAAATATCATGCGACCGTGACCACACAGTTAAATGAAGTACCCCAAGTGTTGGGAAACCAAGGCAAGTTAATTCAAGTAATGACAAACTTACTCATCAATGCAGCGCAAGCATTAGAGAGTGAAGGAGAAATTAAGGTAACAACGCATTTTGAAAATGGCAGTGTTGCGATCAGTGTGCAAGACAGTGGCGTTGGGATACCTAAGAAGATCATTGATAAGATATTTGATCCCTTTTTTACCACTAAGCCTGTTGGTAAAGGCACAGGGCTTGGGCTCTCCATTAGCTACGATATAATCAAAGAGCATGGGGGTGAGTTAACGGTTGAGAGTGAAGAGGGCACAGGGACATGTTTTACTATTTTGTTGCCGCCATGCCAGTAAGAAATAGGGTGATTTTATATGAAGTATAAGTTGTTGGTTATGAAGGGAGTCGTTCGTTAAGGCCCACCTTTTACAGGGCCAGTTTAGATTGTTAATTAACCAAACCTCAGGTTAATTAGCGACAAACACCCGAATTCGGTGTTTATCGGGGTCCAATACGACAAAACTTGTGCCATATACCTCGGCTTGCGGGGCTTGAGCAAACTCAATATCAAGTAACTTCCATGTATCGTATAAAGCCAAAAATGCCTCTTGGCTTGGTTGCACAATAGAGATTTCAGTACCACCACCCGTAATGCGACTTGGTGGTGTAAGGGCTGTGTTTTGTTTAAGTGCAATGGAGACGTTGCTTGCACACTTCAAAGAAACAAAAGTTGGAGAAAGTTGCGCTGCCTCACATTGGAATAGCTGTCTATAAAACGCTTCGCTAAGCTTGATATCGCTTACATATAACACCAAAGAATCAACGGTGACCATCATGGAATTCCATCATTTTTAAAAAGTTGCAGCTACGATACTCTCTCAGTGTGTCAGTTACTGTCAGTAGCTTTACGCTGAGTTCAATACAGGAGTTTGAGCATTTAATCGAGACAGCTAGTCCCATATCACTTTAACTTCATGTTATTAACGCTTAAAGTAATCTCACACACAGTCTATCGCTGTGTAGAGCAATATGAAACTGGTGTTTTTAACAAAAAGGAAAGGTTGTATGGTTACTTGCTACTTAAAATATGTTGTTGATCCGGCAAAAATTGCTGACTTTGAGGAGTATGCGAAAATGTGGATCCCACTCGTCAATCGCTTTGGTGGGCAGCATAATGGCTACTTTTTACCATCGGAAGGTGCAAGTAATATTGCTCTGGCATTATTCACCTTTCCTAGTTTGGTGGCCTATGAAACGTATCGTAATGAGTCGTTTCAAGATGCACAGTGTCAGGCTGCAATTAAATTTGCAGAAGATACCGGTTGCATAATCAGTTATGAACGCAGCTTCTTCAGACCTATATTTGAATAGAGGTGAGTAAATGGAGCTGAACATCTCGTGGAACTAGATATTTCTGCCAATCTCAAACTACAAAACCTTGCTGTGACGCATGCAAAGCCATTATTTGATTGCGTGCAAAGCAGTCGTGCAAGTTTACAAAATGTGCTGCCGTGGGTTGCGACACTACATACCGAGGCTGACGCAGAGCGATATATCGACACACGTATAAACAACCAAGTTGGCGGACTTTGGTCTGCTATTGAATTTAATTGCGAGTTTTGTGGTGTGTTTGGGATCAAATATATGGACGCGCAAACGCAAACTGCTGAAATCGGCTATTGGCTTGGCGAAAAGGCGAGAGGTCACGGCTTAATCGGTCTAGTGCTTGAACAGGTTATTGCCAAGCTTCGAGAGGTAAGTGATATTAAAACTGTGGTGTTTCAATGTTTACAGTCAAATATTGCGAGCCAGCGGATCATTGAAAAAATAGGCGGCCAGTTTGTTGAGTCCTGTGTCAATGATCTGGGCGTAGCAAGTGACGAGTCGCTATATATCTATCGACTCGCACTTTAATTTAGCCTATTTGAGGGAATGAGCGCATAGTTGCTATACGCTCAACTGATTAGTTTACCTCACACTTAGCAGGCACAGCTCTGCTTCGTAGGGTAGTGACGATAATTTGCGGTAATAGCGGCATTACAATCATGCCAACCATCAAACTATACTGAAGCGGCGTGAACGTCTCGCCCAGTAGCACCAACCCCGTCAAAATACCCGCAATTGGATTTGCGATACCACCAAAGGTAAAGTCCACCACTGACATACGCTGTAGTAACCACACGTACAAGCTATAACCCAGCGCGGTGTTCAGGAGCACAACCCATAATATGCCGCTGAGATTGGTCATCGATAAATTGTTAAGAGCCGCAATATACTTAGCTGGTGCGATTACACCGTGAACGGTTGATGCGAGGGTGAGAATAACACCACCAATAATGAGCTGCCAAGTTAACACTGTCCACCAATGCATGCGATCACCAAGAGACTTAGTGATTGAGCTGCCGATCACGATACAGGTTATTGCCGCAAGTATTGCCGCTAAACCAAGAGGGCTTAAACTCAGTGAACTCGGATCAAATAGCAACCAGGCCAACACAATAAGCGCCGCACCGCATAACGCTTGCACCAATCCCGGGCGTTGCTTATTGACCAACCAATGATAAAGCATGGCGAACACAGGCACAGACACCATGCCCACGCTCGATATGGCAGATGGTAGCGTTAACGACATCACGAAGATCATGCTAAAAAAGGCCGCGATATTAATCGCCCCAAGGCCGAATAGTATTTTCCAGTCTGCTTTTTTTGGCAAACTCGGCTTAACTGCCAGCAAAATAAGCCCAGCCGGCAGCGCTCTTATAGCGCCAAGTAAAAGAGGCGGCCAGTCCGCAAGGGTGTATTGTGTTACCGCATACGTGGTGCCCCATAAAAATGCAGGGATCATCGCGAGGAGTATATTCACATTAACTATCTTTATGTTGAGATACTTTGCGGTAAGGTATTACTAAAAACACTTTTTGTAAAGTATCTTTATGTTAAGATATTTATTTATAAAGTTTGTTGTCGGGGCAAATATTGATGGATGCGATTGATAGAGTACAAGAGCAGTGGGCTCGCGAAAAACCACAGTTAGAAACAACGCCCATGGCGATAATGGGTCGCTTAGTGCGCATAGCTAAACATATGGAAGCCGAAGTTGAAAAACTGCACAAGCAATACGGCTTAAATTTGGGTGAATTTGATGTGTTAGCTACCTTGCGCCGCAGCGGCAAACCATTTCGCTTAACCCCATCAGAGCTATTTAAAACCATGCTACTCACCTCTGGCGCGATGACCAATCGTTTAGATAAGCTAGCGGCAAAAGGCCTTATTAAACGTGAGCATTGTAAAGAAGACCGCCGCAGTGTAACAGTTGAATTGACAGCCGAAGGCCTCGCCCTGATTGAAAAGCTGATTGAACCGCATATCGCCACTCAAGCCCAATTGGTTGAAGGGATTAGTCGTGAGCAGCAAACATTATTAAATAGTGTGTTAAAAGAATGGTTAACGCAATTTGAGTGAGGGTGTAAACAGTCTTTTAATATGTCAGGTAGGTTGGAAAAAGTGAAGCACCACTCAAGCTTCATCGTGTGAATAGTCTTGTGGGAGGCGGTTCACGCGCCGAGAAGTTATGTTTTCCGAGTTATTGTTGATGATGAGTTTGAAGACAACCACTTCGAGTTGATTAATGAGTAGAGCCTTCCTTGGCTAATATCAAAGCGCATCCATGCGCTTCTCGTTCATTCTTTTGAAACGACGCGATCGAGCAAACCAAGAAAACGTCGCCCCGACATCACACTTAATCCTCAAACCCTAAGCCGATATATAATACCAATTGTACTAAGTCTCCAATCAATTTGAAGGGTGAAATACCATATTAGCGTCGTTAAAAATTTCTCATTTAGAACAACTAAATAGCAAAATTTTTGCCTAGCTACTAAAGCTATTTCTCAGCTTCAAATAGCTCATTTACCTAATACAATTGGTATCGCAACCGTCTTGTAAGGCACATCCATGATGCCAGACAAGACTTAACCGACATCCTCTCGGCACATTGCATATCGGGTTATGAATTTCGGGTGTGATGAAGGGGGAATAGTCGCCTGTGGATTTCCACTTTCTCAATAGCGATAGAGTCGTTTACAAGTTCAGAAAATTGAGGCTCCAGCCTCACAGTGTAAATAGTTTTGTGGGAGGCGGTTCACCCGCCGAGAAGTATGTTTTTCAGGTGTGACGAAGGAGAATAAGTTGCATGTGAGATCTTCTACGACTTTACAGTAAACCCCAACCCCAAACAAAAAAGCCACCTTGTTAAGGTGGCTTAGTCCAAACCCGCATCGAGTTATTTATGCTTTACTGCCCACAGATGCAATAGTTCATGTGCAATGGTGGCGGCGGCGATTGCTGTGAGCTCGCTTTGGTCGTAGGAAGGGGAGACTTCTACTACGTCCATGCCTATCATGTTTAGTCCTTGCAGTGCGCGTAAAATCTTCAGCACTTTGTCGCTGGTTAGACCGCCGCACACTGGGGTGCCGGTGCCTGGTGCGAATGCTGGGTCTAGACAGTCGATATCAAAGGTTAAGTACACCGGCAAATCGCCGACGCGTGCTTTGATTTGTGCTGCTATTTCTTCAGCGCTTAAGTCGTTTGCTGCCATAGCGTCAATCACGCCAAACTCGTGGCCTTGCTCTGTGTACTCGGTTCTAATGCCAATTTGCATTGAATGCTCTGGGCTTATTAAGCCTTCAATGGGAGCATGATAGAACATAGTACCGTGGTCATAGCGTGAACCTTGGCTGTATGTGTCTGTGTGCGCATCAAAATGTACGAGCGCCATTTTGCCGTGAATTTGCTGGTGAGCACGCAGCAGCGGCAGGGTCACAAAGTGATCGCCGCCTAGGCTTAATAGCGTTTTGCCTTGCTGTAAAATTTGCAGAGCAGCTAGCTCGAGTTGCGCAGTAAAATACTCAGGATCGCCAACTGGGTAAGTGAAATCGCCAGCATCCTGTAGTTTAATTTTGTCCCACAATGCAAATGACCAAGGGTATTTTTTACTTTCCCAAGCTAAGTGCACGGATGCGCGACGGATTGCATCTGGACCCAAGCGTGCGCCTGGGCGTCCAGAGGTTGCCAAGTCAAATGGCAAGCCAAGTACCACAATGTCTGCATCAATATCTGTGATATTGCGTACCATTGGCTGACGTAAAAACGTCATGCCGTTGGAGTACAGAGAATGATCGGTGTGATCGAATAAGTGGCTCATGGGTTAGAAATCTTCCAAATAAGTATAGCCGTCAAGGCCGGTTTCAAGCTCTGCTAGGCAGGTAGCTCGTTCTTCAAGCGGAAGTTTGCTTTCAACTAGGTTGGCAAAGTTACGCTTAAATTGTTCAACATCAAGGTGTACATAACGCATCATATCGGCAACGGTGTCACCCGCATCCACATTACCAAGCGACAATTCGCCTTGGTCATCTAATGTGGCGACAACGGTGTGGGTGTCGCCAAATAGGTTGTGCATGTCACCTAAAATCTCTTGGTATGCACCCACCAAGAAAAATCCCAATAAATAGGGCTTATCTTTGCAAAACTCAGGTACTGGTAGCGTGGCTTCAATACCTTGGCCGTCCACATAATGCTCCACCGTACCGTCAGAATCACAGGTAATATCCAGTAATACCGCGCGGCGTTTAGGTGCCTCTGTTAACCCGCTGAGTGGCAGTACAGGGAATACCTGTTCAATACCCCAAGCGTCTGGCAAAGATTGAAATAGCGAGAAATTCACAAAAAATTTATCCGCAAGCTTGGCACTGAGTTCGTCAATAATTGGGCGATGGAAACGGTTTTTGTTGTCCATACGCTTGTTTAGCTCATAGCATACGCGCAGATTTACTTGCTCCGCCCATGCTCTTTGCTCGAGGCTTAATAGTCCCATCGCAAATTGGCTGTGCACTTCTGCCAAGTCGCCTTGCGTATCATGAAAAATTTCAATCAATGCACGGTCATCACTTTGCTCACTGAGTGCCTGCCAAGACGTCCACATATTGTGCAGTAGTCTTGGGGCGTCACTTACTGGTGCAGTTATCTCTTCTACTTGATAGCTCTCTGTGCCAATCACATCGGTGATTAATACCGCGTGATGCGCAGTTAACGCACGACCCGACTCAGAGATGATCTTTGGCATTGGCTGATTGTATTGCTTACAGGTATCGCCTACGGTGTAAACGATGTTGTTTGCATATTCAGCTAAGCTGTAGTTCATCGAGTTGGACGATTGACTACGCGTACCGTCGTAATCCACTGCAAGTCCGCCACCTACGTCTAAATTCAACAGGTTTGCACCTAAACGGCGTAATTCGCAGTAGAATCTAGCGGCTTCACCCACACCAACGCGCACGTCACGGATGTTGGCCATTTGCGAGCCTAAATGAAAGTGCACCAGTTGCAGCGCGTCTAGCATGTCAGCTTGCTTCAATTGGTTAACAACCGTAAGGACTTGCGATGCAGACAGACCAAATTTGGACTTTTCGCCGCCGCTTGCTTGCCATTTACCTTTACCTTGCGATGCCAAACGGACGCGTAAGCCTAAACGTGGTTTAACGTTTAGTGCTTTGGCTTCTGTCATCACGATGTCGAGCTCAGAACGCTTTTCTAAAACGATATAAACTTGATGACCTAATTTTTCACCGATAAGCGCAAGACGGACGTATTCTCTGTCTTTGTAGCCGTTACACACGATCACTGCGCTGGTTTTTTCACTAAGCGCCAATACAGTAAGTAATTCAGCTTTACTGCCAGCTTCTAAGCCAAGCTGTTTTTTATCGCTGGCTGCTTGGCTTGCAATAAGCCCCTCAATGACTTCTTTTTGTTGGTTTACTTTAATTGGGTAAACCAATAAATAGTCTTCTGGGTAGCTGTAATCAGTAATCGCCTGATTAAACGCACCAACAATATTATGTACACGCTGTTCTAGAATTTGTGGAAAACGCACTAGCGCAGGTAGGGTATAACCCTCAGATTTAATTTGTTGTGCAATGTTTGTCAGAGTTACGGCGTGCTGTGGCTGCTGTTGGTTCGGCATCGCAGTAACCTCTCCCTGATCATTAATACCAAAGAAGCCTTGGCTCCAGTGGCGCACGTTGTAGCATTCACGTGCTTGCTCAGAAGAGGTAAATTTGGTCATTCAAGTTCCTTAACGTAAGTTAGAGTTCAGCCTGCAGTGCGCCATCAATGGCGGCTACTCACTGAGTGATAGGTAGAATTAACCTGAACTCAGCATAACAACTTATTCTCTGGCAGCTGTTACCCCTTACTACAGCGTTAAATTTGTTTGCAATAGGCCAGCTATTGACGCACAAATTTGCCTTGTATTAAGAAATAACATCTGGCCAGAGCGATATTACGCTTTTGAGCATGGATATTTTAGTTGATTAACTAACTTTTTATCCCGAGTTCAGGTTAATTAATTTTCGCGCATTAGACACAAATAGAAAGTCTCAGTCTAATGAGTTATTTTGCTCGTCAAGAGTGACAAATCTTACCCTCAGTTTAGTTGCGCTATAGCGGGAATTAAGTGAGTGTAAACAAGGAGTAGTAAATTCTACTCGCGTGGTTTTTTAAGCTAACGTTCCATCAAAACGCAAGGTTTGCATCGATGACAATCAATATTATTTATATCGTTTTAGGTTTATCACTGTTGGTATTTGGTGCTGACCGTTTAGTCGCGGGGGCATCTAAACTGGCTGCGAGCTTCAACGTACCCAGTTTACTAATTGGTTTAACTATTGTGTCCTTTGGTACCAGTGCTCCTGAGCTTGCGGTCAGTGTGCAATCTGCGGTGGTGGGGCAAGGCAGCTTAGCTGTTGCCAACGTGCTTGGCAGTAACACCTTTAATATTTTATTCATATTGGGTATATCAGCGTTGATAGCGCCGCTGGTGGTGTCACAAGCATTGGTGAAAAGAGATATTCCTATGCTCGTGATCGCCTGTTTTATCGTCGCTGCGTTGGTTTGGGATGGCGCATTAAGCCGGTTTGATGCTGGCTTGCTGAGTTTGCTCTTGCTGCTTTATGTTGTGTATTTATTTGTGCAAGGTCGTGCGCTTAGTTACAAAAATGATGAACCAGCGTCATCGCAACAACCAAACCGCTGGCGTGAGCGCACAGTTAATACAGTGCAATTTATTTTAGGGCTTGGTTTGTTGATATGTGGAGCACAGTTGATGGTTGATAACGCAGTGCAACTTGCTCGTACTTTAGCTGTGGACGAAGTGATGATTGGCTTAACCATCATCGCAATTGGCACGTCGCTACCTGAAGTGGTTACTTCAGTAATGGCGAGCATAAAAGGGCATGCGGATATTGCGGTAGGGAATGTGATTGGTAGTAACTTGTTCAATTTACTCGGTGTATTAGGCGTGGCGGGACTTATCAGTAATACCCCTTTGGAAGTGACAAACCGTATGCTAAGCGCGGATATTTCAGTAATGATTGTTGCAACTTTACTTTGTACTCCACTGCTTATTTCAGGCCTGAAGCTTAGTCGTAGAGAAGGTGGTATCTTGTTTGTGGGCTATGTTGCTTATTTCATCTATACGTTAGGTTAATAAAGTTTCAGAAGTTTCTGAAACTTTATTGCGTTTCTCGAGTGAACTAATTAGTATGCTATTGGGAAAACTTAAAAAATGAGAAAGGACAATGAAAACAATAACATCAGCAGTACTGGGGCTTGTTGCGATCAGCTCAATGGCCAGTGCCAACCAAAAAGCGCACCAAGATAACTATCAATTTGTGGAGGTAAACGGTAACAAACTTGCCTACGCCTGTAAGGGAGATGGAGAGACTACCGCACTTCTACTCGCCGGGATGGGGCTGGATGCCCATGAAACCTATAAAAATACCTTCCATAATGCAGAGCCAAAAGGTTATCGCTTGTGTTTTTATGACAGAGCCGGCACCGGGAAAAGCACTTTTGCAAAGCCTAGAGTGCGTACTATGCTGGAGCTTACACAAGAGCTTGAAGCATTCACTAAGGAAACCGAAATGGATAAATTAGTGCTTGTGCCTCACTCTTTTGGTGGGTTTGTTGCAAGAGCCTACGCCAACCGAAACCCTGAGAAAGTGAAAGGGATGGTGCTTATTGATATCGCTCATGAGTCTTGGTATCAAGATATGAAGAGTAAGATGTCTAAAGGGGTTGGAAGATCATGGATTGGATCATTAACTGGGAGCGAGATACCCATTCACTAGAAGATTTTGAAGAGGCTTCTTCTCATACAGCAATGTACAAAACCAGTCGAGAAATGCCAGTTACTATACTGTCACGTGGGATCCCTCATGTTTCTATTCGCTCAGCAGGTATGAGTTATGCCGATGTCGATATTTACACCCTAACTTGGAATGACGCACAAATAAAGCTGCAAGAAATTGGCGACAATGTTACGCCCATTACCATGAAATATGCGTCTCACCTGTTTGATGAAACAGATCCATTTATTGCCATCAAATATATTGAAGAAATGGTGAAAAAGGTACAATAATATTTTTTACGCAAAGGGTTAGCAGCTATAATGCTGCTAACCTAACTAACAATAATAAAAGCAATGTTTTCTCATCACGTAATCAGTTCAAAAATCACGACTTTCTTAGTAGCCGCGGCTGGATTGGCAGGATTGGTATTATCAATGCTGGGTGTATTTAACCATCCGGAATCGACGTTAATCCTCGACTTTACAGCAAGCTTTTTATGCTTGATGATCGCGTTTAAGTTATATCAAAAGCAACTCAGGGCCTTAAGTTGGGCAGCGGTGCTCGGCGCGCTCATGTCCATTGGTGTAGTGGTCGATGATACGCTAATCCAATTTTAATCGGGACTGCTATTAACGGTTCAGTTGAACCTAGAAACCATAGCCGTAAACATCAACTTACTTGGCTTGATTATCATCGCGACTGCGCTCACGGCAAAAATAAAGTTAACAAATGCAAAGGAATAATCAATGGAACTACTTAATTATCTGCAGACGCATTTTATTACCAAAGAGACTTTGCTGCGCGAGTCGCAGTTATCCCATCTTGAATTGGCTACGTTAATTGAAAAGCGTTTGATGCCAAAGGCCGCCTATAAGTTAGCATTAAAGCTCGAATGTGACTCTTTCTTTGGAGTGCACAGCGATGAAAACAGCCTTGAATTTTATCCGCAAGGTGCTTTGGTATGGCTTGGTGCTATGTCGCAAGTTACGGATGAAGCACAAGCCTTTGCACTCTTTAGTAAACGTTATAAAAACCAACTGCATAGATTAAAAGCGCAAGGCTTTAATCCGCGAGATGCAAAACTGGATCAAAATATAGATGCTCACTTAGAAAGTGAATGGCAACACTTCCTTGGCGGTATTTACGGACTTTGTACTAAAACGGGTTTACCTGAAGATATTGCAAATAAAGAAGCCGCTATCGTTATCATCAATGAGTATTTGGCACGAGATGAACGCTTGAGCCCAGATGAACTAACCAACCTTCACCAAGTGGTTGATTTATTGGATGAGGCCAGTGCCTTATTCGCGCCTCATGAGCGTGAACGTAGCTCGCGCAAGCGCTTAATAGAGGACGTAAGAGCTAAATTCCCAAAGCCTTTGACATCATAATTGACAACTTTTCGCTTTTGAAGAATACCAAATTGATTAGAGAATTAATTCAATTGGTATAATGTGAATTGACTTCACATCTATTTCACACCTGTCCGCATAAAGTGTCTGTAACAAAACAACACAAGGGTCAACAGGCCCGAGGACAGGATGATGAACAAATCACTATTAACCTTATCTCTCGTTGCTGCGTTGTCAGCAACTTCAATCAATGCGGTTGCACAAGATAAAAACACACCTCATGTGCTCATGGTGCTCAGTAGTTATGGCGAAATGGGTGCTGATGGCACCTTAAGCAAACCTGGATTTGAGTTTGACGAGCTCAGTAAAGCGTATGCCGTGTTCAAACAAAATGGCGTAAAAGTCACGTTAGCCTCGCCGAAGGGCGGTGAACCGTTGGCAGATAAGTTTGATAAAAACAAATCCTATAATCAAGCATACAGTAATGATACGACTGCGATGGTGCAGCTTAAAAACACTAAAAGACTGAGTGAGTTAAAGCCCGCGCAATTCGATGCTGTGTTTGTGGTTGGGGGCAAAGGCCCGATGTTCGACTTGCATGACTCCAAGCCGTTACAGGCAATTATTCGCGATATCTACGTTAACAACGGTGTAATTGGCGCGGTGTGCCATGGTCCTGCGGCATTGGTGGATGTAAAGCTTGAAAATGGAGAGTATTTAATCGCTGGCAAGCGAATAAATGGCTTTACTAACGAAGAAGAAGCAGCGTTTGGTAAAAAATGGACCAAGCAGTTTCCATTCCTACTTGAAGATAAACTCATTAAGCGTGGAGCATCGTTTGTGCAAGACGGCCTAATGTTGAATCAGGTAAGTATTGATGGTCAATTGATCACAGGACAAAACCCTTTTTCTACGGTAGATACTGCTAAAGCGATGGTTGCAGCACTTGGTCTTACGGTAAGCGAGTTACCGCGTTTCAAAGACGATGAAAGTATCTTGTTGGTAGAGCAATTCTTTTCAGATAGTAGTAAAGCGAAAGCGCGTTATTTAGCGGATAAGTCATCGTTTGATCCTATGTTGCTCGGGATCTCTGGTTTATATCAAGCGCAGCATGCGCAAACTGCTCATCAACTCGCAGTGGCCGTTGAGTTAATGCAGTTAACTCTTGCAGATATCGAACACCCCATGCTGTACGAAGCGCTAGTAAATGCACAGCTCAAACTAAATGACACGTCTGGCGCAAAATCCACATTAGAAACAGCGCTTAAAAAGCACGGCACGGCGGAGAATCTGATTGCGTTGAAGGTAAAGGTTTATGGTTAAGCAAAGCTGGAGAAAAACAATGTTAGTAGTTACTGGAATTATTGCAGGCGTTGCCGCTGTTTGGTACGCAGTATTTGGATTAAAGCCATATAGCGTTACCGCGGAGGAATTAGCGCAAATATATAGCTATGAGCAAATAGCGGTGGAGGCAAAACTATCGCCATTGAAAGCCAATCACTTTGCGGTTGAGTACACGACGTTTGATGGTGATAAAGTCAATGGCCATCTTCTCTACCCCAGTAATCACGACGCGACCAAACCAATTCCTGTTATGGTGGGTGTCCACGGTATGGGCCGAAGTGATGTGCGCTGGATACAAGAGAGCTTTAAGGGGCGCGACACATACGAGCAAACGGATGAACTTACTAAAATGGCGCTAGCAAACGGTTATGCCGTGATAGCCATTGATTCGAGGAATCATGGTAAGCGTAAAAATCTTGATCATAATATTATTGAGGTCATGCATGATTTAGATTGGTGGGGAAAACGTGAACCATACGAAAAGTTAATTATTGATTCGGTAAAAGACCACCGGGTACTGCTTGATTGGATCGCTACTCAGCCGCAATTTGACCAAAACCAAATTAGTGTTGCGGGATATAGCATGGGAGGTCAAATCAGTTTAATTCTAGCGGCGCTGGATAAACGAGTAGATAATGTGTTATCAATTGTGCCGCCTTACCTGACTAACGCGGTGGCTCGAGTGGCGATTAAAAATTTTGCGACAGCCGTTGACTCTCCTAAGGTGTGGTTGGTCTCGGCAGATGACGATGAATACGCCAGCGAGCGTGAAAATGAAGCATTATTCGAGGCCATTGCGAGTGTTAAAAAGCATCACGTGGTCATAGAAGGCGAGCATATCTTGCCTGAAGGCTACTATAAAAAACTACAAGGCTGGTATTAATGAAAACAAGCTCACAACTCAATATTTTAGTGATTGAGGACAACCCCGCGATTGCAAGTAATATAGCTGATTACTTCGATATGCAGGGACATAGTTTGGACTTTGCTTATACGGGAGAGCAGGGTTGTGAGCTTGCTTTAACGCAATATTTTGACTGTATTATTTTGGATATTATGCTCCCAGATATTGAAGGACTTGAGGTCTGTCAGCGATTAAGACTTCAAGCCGACAGGCATATTCCCATCATAATGTTAACTGCTCGAGATACTTTGGACGATAAATTAGCAGGATTTGCGCAGGGTGCGGATGATTACCTCACCAAACCTTTTTCGCTGGAGGAGCTAGCTGCTCGAGTCAGCGCATTAACTTGTCGATTAAATCCCACACCTGCTGCAAGAACACTAAGTGTAGGGAGCGCAGACAACCAGCTTACGCTTAATTACCAAAATCAAACAGTAACGCGGGGCGAGACTGCACTCGTATTACCGCCAATATTGTTCAATATTCTTAAAATTTTGATGGAAAGCTACCCGCGAGCGGTATCAAAGAGTGAGCTTGTTGAGCGTATTTGGGGCGAGGAGGGCACTGACTCGGATTCTTTACGGTCACACATCTATCAATTACGCAAAGCGATAGATAAGCCATTTCCAACGGCCATTATTAAAACCATTCACAGCGTTGGCTTAGTGCTGGATTTATAGCTGAAATAGCAACTGAGAAAAATGAAAACAAAACAACTAAGAAACCGCATCATCACTTATTTTGTCTCTATCGTTGTGCTGCTCAGTATATTATTTTCACTGATCACTTTACTTTTTAGCTACATCATAGAAGACAGCTTTTTTTATCAAATTTTAGAAGATGAAAGAAAGCAGATAGCGCTTCAAATCGTCAATAACGAGACGCCAAAAGCACATTTTGACTTCGTCACATTTCATCCTACAACCGACACTTTACCTGCGGTGGTGAGAAGGTTACTCGCTGAGGAGCCAAACCGCAAAGAGTTTAGCGCCGAGGCGGGTAAACATTATCACATCGCCTTTCTAAACAAGGATGACCGTGGACAAGGCATATTGCTTGCTGAAGTAAGCGAGCATCTTGTGGTGCGCGAACTTCGAGGTTTGATGCTAGGTTTTTCACTGACCTTATTGGCGATTGGATTAATCATTGCGCTATTGCTAGCACTTGGCACGGTAAAGCTGGCAAAAAAACTACTTAAACCTTTGGATGAGCTAATGGTAATTGTAGAGGCGAGTCCCGTTGAAAACCTACCGACCAATTTTGCATCTCAGTTTTCGCAAAATGAAATTGGTAAATTTGCACAAACGCTTGAATCAGCTCTGGCTCGCATTCGAGCATTCGTTGAGCGTGAACGCCAATTTACCAGAGATATTTCCCATGAATTGAGAACACCTGTCACCATTTCCCAAGGGGCGGTCAGTTTACTCAAGCACACCGAGTTAAATAGTAAACAGCAAGAGCTGGTGGCAAGGATAGCGGAGTCTGACCAGCAGATGCAGCTAACATTAGAAGCGCTACTTGCCCTTGCTCGGGAAAAAGCAGATACACCGCAGCAGACTAATCTGCAATCCGTGATTGAAGCGTGCATTATCAATAACCAAGCGCTGTTTGAGCATAAAGTTCTAAGTATCGACATACCGGGCAATGTATTTGTTTCTATGGCTGCGCAGGAGCTAAGGTTAGTGGTGCAAAACCTGTTACAGAATGCTGTGTGTCATAGCCAAGGTGAGCAAATCTATCTTCATTACCGAGATAACACACTAACAATTGCGGATGATGGCCAAGGATTACCACAGACCTTTACGGCACACGAGCAAGCCTTTGAGTCTGGAATGCGGGGTCCCAATAGTTTAGGGACAGGCATTGGGTTATCGCTAGTAAAACGCCTTTGTGAGAAGTTTTCTGTGGAGGTGATGATTGAAAGTTGCAAAACTGGAGTGTCGGTTCACTTAAAGTTTGCTTAAGATGAAAAGGCACGGTGATTTTTGTTATCGTGCCTGAGAGAGGTTAATTAATACAACTAAGCTTCTTAATTGAACTTATGAAAACTCGGCGATAACCAATACTCTTTTGCGCTTAGTGCAATAAAAAACAATCTCTTCCTAGATAGGGTGACCTTTGGCGGATAAGCTTATCGCTACACTAAAACCGGGTTATCGCTCACGACAAGGCGTTGCAAATACTGCAGTAAGAAATTCGAGAATTGAGAATGTGAGTTTTGCTAAGCTAACAAGCGCTTGCTGTTTGTTAGGTTTGTCCGTCGCCGTTTTTGCAGTCTTTCACAGTAAGCGGTTATTGTTCGCTCTCGGCCCACAGCACCGTGGAATACCCGAGAAAACTGCGTAGTGAGTTTTATCCAGTTCTCAGGTTCTATATTGAGTCGAGTAAGAATGGGTTGTGCTTCATTGATATACCCGCGTTTATCGGCGCGAATACATTGGCCTGTGAGTTCAACTAATTCAATATAGGACTTGAGTTCAAAAGGCAGGCCTTTTGGCATATGTTTTCGGGGGCTGCCCGCAAAACGTAGTAGGCTTTTTGGTTGTTTGCCCTGTTTAGCGTGGTCGATGCGTTTTTTGATGCTGGTGTAGTCTGAGGTCTCTGGTGTTGCTGCAATTTTGGCTCTAATGGGGTTTAGGTCTACGTAAACGAGACAAGCAGCCAGAGCTGCCTCGTCTAGTAATGCTTGGGATTTGAATCGTCCTTCCCAAAACCGACCTGTACAATTATCTTCTTTGTTTGCTCGACGGGCGATGTCTTCGTTAAGCACCCGCATAAACCAGCTAATATCCGCCAGTCTTTCTCTATACTCATCGACCAGTTCACCAAGCATCAATTGCTCTGGTTCACTGAGTGGCTCATCTTCAATAAATTTTTGGCTTATCCAATTACCTTTGAACAACTTGTGCCATCGTATTACAACTGCTTTATCCGACAGGCGCTTAGCCTTTCTATCATCAACATATAAAACAATGTGGGTGTGATTACTCATCACAGCATAAGCACAAATATCAATACAAAACACAGACCCCAGCATCAGGAGCTTTTCTTCAACCCAATCTCGGCGGTGTTCGTATGATTTTCCGGTAAATTTATCTTCACCGCAGAGAAAGGCGCGCCTTACGCAACGGGAGATACAGTGGTAGTATTTGGTGTCGGTTAAACTAATTTGTCTATTACGGGCAGTCGCCATAGCTAGGTTTCCTCAATCCTTTGAGTGCAGAATTAAAGCTTAGGCAGGATCTTAGAAAGGTGCAAATTAGTGGTGGGTGTCAGCGATTTGTGCGTCGTAAACTTATCTTCACCGCATAAAAATGCGCGTCTTACGCAACGAGAGATACAGTGGTAGTATTTGGTGTCGGTTAAACTAGTCGATCCTGAAACCAATTTAATTTATTGAATTACTTGAAGATCTAAACGATCTTACTACCCTCAAATTGCAACTTTTTTGAATCACACAACCAAAACATTGCAATTTGAGTGTAAAAATGAAACCAAAACCAACCATGCAAACACCACAAAAGCACCTGTTTCAAGTCGAGCTTATTGATATTGTTTCACCGCGTCATGAACTCGTGAAATTGGCAAAACTCATTGATTGGCAGCGTCTAGAGGTTGAATTTAAACAGCATTATGGCGATAAAGGCGCTGGCGCCAAGCCTATCCGCCTGCTGGCGGGTCTCGAATACCTGAAACAAATTAACAAACTGTCTGACGAAAACACGGTGGCCATGTGGTGCGAAAACCCGTATTGGCAATATTTTTGTGGCATGCAATTTTTTACGCATGAACCACCTTGCGATCCCAGTTCAATGACACGCTTTCGCAAGCGAATTGGTGAGGATGGCGTTGAGTTAATGCTGTCACTCACGGTAGATGCGGGCCTTAAAAGTAATACAATTAAGCCTTCAAGCTTGCGAGAAGTGGTCGTGGATAGCACCGTCATGGAGAAAAATATCGCCCATCCAACGGACAGTAAACTACTAGAAAAATGCCGCAATAAACTGGTTGGCTTCGCTAAGCAAGCCGGCATCGTGCTTAGGCAAAGTTATGAACGAGTTGGCCCTAAGGCCGCTCAAAAGGTGGCAAGTTATGCCCATGCCAAACAATTCAAACGCATGAAGAAAACACTGAAAAAACAGAAAAACTATCTCAGGCGAGTGATGAAAGACATCTTGCGGAAAATCACCGAGCAACCAAGCAAGGAATTCTTCGATACTCTGCAGCAGGCTGAGCGACTGTTAAAGCAAGAAAGAACGAGTAAAAACAAGCTCTATAGCCTACATGAGCCGGGTGTTGAATGTATCGCCAAGGGGAAAAGCGCAAAGCCATATGAGTTTGGTGTCAAAGTGAGTGTCGCGACAACATTGAAAGAGCAGTTTGTGGTGTGCGCTCATGCAATGCACGGCAACCCCTATGACGGTGACACGTTATGGGAAACGTTGAGAATAGTAGAAAACGTGACAGATAAAAGGCCATACAGCTGTTTTGTAGATAGAGGTTATCGCGGGCATTTTGCAGAACGTTATGATGTGTGTATTGCAGGGCAAAAACGTGGAGTGACGCCGAGCATTAAGAAAAAGCTCAGGCGACGCAACGCGATAGAGCCAATCATCGGGCACATGAAACAAGATGGCCACTTGGGTCTTAACCGTTTAAAAGGAAAGCTCGGTGACAGGCTTAACGCAGTGCTTGCAGGCGTAGGCCAAAACTGCCGTAAAATCCTAGCTCAACTGCGGCTTTTTTATGCCTGGATTTTATATCAGTTATTAGCAGCGAAAAGCGCTGTGCAATAACAGAACTGTCGATAAAGATAATGCCCAAGTCTGGATTGATTGAATGCGGCCAGCCTAAGCATTAAAACGTCAATATTCAGAACCGACTAAACTAGTTTGTCTTTTACGGGCAGTTGCCATAGTGTGGTCTCCTCAATCCTTTGAGTGCAGAACTAAAGCTTAGGCGGGATCTTAGGAAGGTGCAAATTAGTGGTGGGTGTCAGCGATTTGGCGATTTGTTAACACCGCTTCTTGGGGCAGTTACACCCCCCTCATTTTTCCCTCAAGGTAATGCTGCTTTCATGTATAGCACCACCTTCTACTTTCCTACCAAATAATTCTACTTGACTCCATGGGTACTAACAACTACATTTGTAGTGGTTTAAAACTACAAATGTAGTAATGAAGGTACCAAGTGAAACTAAGTGAATTTGAATTAGACGTGATGAAGCTACTTTGGCAACAAAATGCATGTACAGCCAGTGAGCTCCATAAATGTTTTCTTGCAGATGAGACAAGAGCGAAGAAAGTGGCTTACAACACAGTCAAAACAATCGTAGATCGATTAGAGCAAAAAGGTGCGGTCGAGCGCTGTGGTCAGCAGGGGAGGTCAATCGTCTATCAAGCAAAAGTGACTCAGCAAGCGCTTTCACAGCAGGCTACGCCGCGTTTTATGGATCGTTTTTTTAAAGGTAGTTCACGCAGCCTGATAGCTCATTTCATTAAAGAAGAGAGTTTAGACGATGATGATATTGAGTATTTACAAAACCTACTCAAGAGCAAAAAACAGAATAAAGAGAGTGACTAATGTTTGATTATTTACTCACAGCATGCTTGCTCAGCTTGGTTAGTTTGGCTAGCTGTTATTTTCTGAAAACTGCGCCTGCACGAACTCGCTTTTATGTGTTGGTATTAGGCTTATTAAGTTGGTTAATTCCATGGCAGCAACTTTCCCCACCCCCTTTTTTAATAAATCTCGATCTTTACACTATTGAGGTGAGTTCTATTTCAGACTCAGAGCCAACACATATTAACAGCATCAAGCAAACCACTTTGCAAGCTGGGTCAAGCTGGCTTTCTGGCTATACCATAAACCAATTGCTTTCATACTTGTTTGTAATTCTGACGGTGATAGGCGGAGGATTATTTATAGCGAGAGTGTGGTCATATCTAAGATTACTAAGTGGCATAGAAAAAGACGCCTACATAAGTGAAGAACATCAATGTTTACACACGTTTTGTACCGTAAAATTTGCAGATTTAAGTACCCCTGCAATTACGACAGGCCCATTACAGCCCACCATTTGGTTAGACTGTAAGATGAAAGGTCGACCAGAACTCGATTCAGTGATTGAGCATGAGTTAACGCATATCAAGCATAAGGACACATGTTGGTTATGGCTAATATGTGCAACTGAAAGCCTATTTTTTTGGAATCCATTCTGTTTGTTGTTAGCAAATTTGGCGCGACAACAAATTGAATTCAGCTGCGATGAAAGCTGTATGGAAAAACTGAGTGATAAATATAGATACGATTTGGCTAGTTTACTGTTGTCCGAACATCAATACAGGTATGAACAGACATCATTAGGTCATTCAGTATTAGCCGTATCTCACTCGAAAAGTTTCAATATTCAAAGAGTTAAAACACTAAACAAGGAAAAGAAAATGAAATTATCCCACTTAATGATTATCACGGCGGCGCTGTCTTGTAGTGCCTTAGCTGCTAACCAAATCGTCAGTGAAAAGCAGGTAACACAAGGAGCTAGTAAACAAAAGAGTGAAAAGTCAGCGCGATATCAACAGCAATTGAGGGAACTACTCGCTGGGGCGAAAGGCGCGAAATCGGATGATGAAGCACAGCTAACAGCAGCGGTTTCACACATCTTAAACTGGTATAGTAATCGCGGATCGTTAAATGGTTTTGAAGAGCTGGATATAAAAGTAAAAAGTTTTACCTTGCTCGACCAAACCTATCATAAGCTAGAACAATACGAAGCAATCTTGACCGCTTACACTAATTGGTTTCCTGAAGGGTCTACTCAGCCGCCATTTTTAAAAAACAGATTAGCATCAGCTTATATGCACCTTGGGCAATATCAGCTGGCAGCAGAGCAACTAGAGAGTTTATCTGAAAAAATGCAAAGCCGATTTCAAATCGGTAGCGCTACCGATTTGGCACGCGCCTACATTGAAATGGCAGACTATGATAAAGCATTAGCTGCATTAAACAGTGATGTTGTAACCAGTGCTGAAAATCAAACATATCAAGATATCCTAAGATACTATGCATACGAAAAACTGAATAACCAGACAAAGGTGAACGAGTTGAAAGAACGTTTACCAGCGCATTATGCGAAAACGCCGGCAATATTACCTCGTTTACCTCGACCAGGTTCTTTGTTACTGGCGAAGTTATAACTCATTAAAAATTAAAAAAGCCTGCAATATCCGGGCTTTTTTAATTTACTAAACTAACCGCGTGCTAGCCGAACAGTTCATCTTCTAGTGTTTTACCATTAACTAACGACTTGTAACGCCAACCCTGTTCACGGCAAAGTCGGAGTACGTCAATATCAACCTGTTGACCACTACGGTACTCAATAAGCAGGGCGCCGCTGGCATTTATCTTCACCTCTTCAACGCCCTGCAAGGTTCTCAAAAGCGCTATGTGACTACTGGTGCCAGACTCTTTCAGTTTTACAGTCAGCGTGGCTAGTTCCGCTTCTTGGATGCGGTCAACAGAGGTTAATTTACCATGCTGTAAATGTAAGACCTGATCGCATAAATCATCTAGTTCGACTAAATCGTGTGAACTCAAAATAAAGGTCGTTTCAGATTGAAGCCTTTTTACTAGGTTTCTGATCTCACGAGCATTCACGGGGTCTAGTCCAGCCGTGGCTTCATCAAGCAGTACAATTTCAGGCTTGGAAAGTAGCGTTTGGGCAATACAGATACGTTTTCGCATGCCATGAGATAACTCATGAGGTTTGGCGTTATAACAGTCTTCGAGGTCGACAAGCTTAAGCACTCTATGCGTTTCACTCTCGGCTGCTTTCGTATCTAAACCTTGAAGCTGTCCGTATAAACGTAACTGATTACTGACAGAAAATCTTGGATCAAGCTGAGCATCCTGTGGAAGTGCGGCAAGGCGACCAAAAAGCGCAGCGTTGCCAGGTTTGTGGGCTAAAATTTGAACACTGCCAGCATCGGCATTTAGATACCCGCAAAGTGTGCTAAAAAGGGTGGTTTTACCTGCACCATTTGGGCCGACAAGCGCAATGGGTGAACCCGCGTTTAGAGAAAAAGATACGTTATCTAGTGCGCGTTTTCGTCCATATTCTTTCACCAAATTATTAACTTCAATGATGCTACTCATAGCGCGCGCCTTCTTAATAGTTCACAACTAATTGCAATTAATACGAGGCTATGCAGCACTGGCGTGGCAAAGCGAGTGAGGTTGATATTTTGTGCGATGGTTTCTGAGCCTTGGAATCCAGGGAAAAGATAAAAGAGATACTCTGCGTAAGCGTTGTACTCAAGCGCAAAAGCGACCAAAGTGGCGAGCGTTAAGTAGGTCAAGATCGCGTAAATCATGCTCATTTTGCTTGAGTTAGCAAAGTGATTAGCCACAGACATCAGGGCAATAAATGGTGCAGTAATGAGCGTTAGCTCTAAGACAATTAATGTCGCTCGAGTAAGCCCTGTGAGCCATAAGCTTGGGTCGCGCACAACCATTAATATCCAAGCGCCAATAGCAGAAATCGCTATAAGTAGTAGAGTATTGAATATCTGCCCAACAAAACGGCCAACAACAATTTCCGCGCGAGATGTGCGTAGGGTTAGAAATCTAAGTGTGCCGCGGGTTCTATCTTCTACCGTTTGATCTGCACTTGAAAAGATTACAAAGAGAGGAAATAAGAAGATTGACCAAACTAAGTACAGTGCAAGCTCCATTTCAGGCCATTGGGCAATACGGTGCATACCGACGACGCCCGAAAAGCTCTGGATCATATTTTTGAAGTTGGGGTCGCTGACAATGGATACCGCTTCTGCAATGGCGTAGCGCAAAATGGCATACCAGACCAAAACAAATGCGGCGATGGCTATCCATCCGCGTTTTGTTGCAAACAAGCGTTGCAATTCAAAGATGGCAATTAGGCCAATTCTTTTTATATTCATAAGGATCCTTGCAAGTGACAACACAGACCTTCACTGCTAAGAGCGGTAGGCTGACTTTGATTTGAGCGTATATGATTGGCGCTAAAAAAGGAAGTTACTGAACTGTAACAAAATTAAACCAATAAAAAACGGGCCCGATTTAGTGTGCCCGTTTCTTAGTCTGTAATTGCTAGCAATTACCAGCCGCAGTTACGGCCTTTGTTTTGCTCATCTAGGTATTTTTGCAATGGTGCAAAGTAGTCAAGTACTGCGGTTGCATCCATTTCATCTTTACCTGTTAGCGTTTTAAGTGCTTGTTGCCAAGGTTTGCTGCTGCCCATTTCAAGCATGGCATTTAAACGTTCACCAGCCGCTTTCGAGTTGTAAACAGAGCAGCGGTGAATGGCTTCTTTGCTGCCAGCAATTTCACAGAGTGATTTGTGGAATTGGAACTGCAAAATATGCGCTAGGAAGTAACGAGTGTAAGGTACATTACCTGGTACGTGGTATTTTGCACCTGGGTCAAAGTCACTTTCAGTACGTGAAACTGGTGCTTTAATCCCTTGATATTTCTCTCTTAATTCCCACCATGCTTGGTTGTACTCTGCTGGAGAAATCTCACCAGAGAATACTTTCCAGCGCCATTGGTCGACAAGTAGGCCAAATGGAATGAATGCGACTTTATCGAGTGCCATCTTCATCAATAGACCGATATCTTTTGACTCATCTGGTACGGTATCCAACAAACCAATTTGCTTTAAGTAGCCAGGTGTTACAGATAGCGCGATAGTGTCACCGATAGCTTCGTGGAAGCCATCGTTGGCACTCTCTTGGTAATATACAGGCTGTTGATTGTAAGCGCGTTGATAGAAGTTATGGCCGAGTTCATGGTGGATAACTGAGAACTCTTCACCCGTGCGTTGAATACACATTTTGATACGTAGGTCGTCTTTGGCATCTAAGTTCCAAGCTGACGCATGACATTGTACGTCGCGGTCTTTTGGTTTAATAAATAAAGAACGTTCGTAGAAGGTCTCAGGTAAAGGTGCAAAACCCATTGAGGTAAAGAACTTCTCTGCACCTTTTACCATCTTGATTTCGTCGTAATTATGTTTAGCCAGTAGCGCCGTTACATCGTAACCCGGATCTGCATTTTCTGGCGCGACTAGATCATAGATATTACCCCAGCTTTGTGCCCACATATTACCAAGCAGGTGTGCAGGAATTGGCTGATCTTGAGGCACTTTGTCTTCACCATATTTTTCGCCCAGTTTGGCTCTAACATGACAGTGAAGCGAATCGTATAACGGCTTGACTTGCTCCCAGGTACGGTCCAGCTCTTTTGCAAAGTCGTCCGCTGGCATGTCGTATTTACTGCGCCACATAGCGCCGGTGTCTGCGTAACCAAGCTCATTAGCACCCTCATTGGTTAGTACCACTTGCTTTTCATAGAGTGGACGCATTGGCTTTGATACTTCGCGCCAGCCTTGCCAGATGTCTAAAAGCTCTTCATAGTCGCGACTATTTGCCATCTTAGCTGTCATGTCGCCAAGGCTTAGGCAAGTGCCATCATCTTTACAGTATTTGCCTTTTCCGTACATCCCATCAAGCTCTGCAGTGAGCTTTGCAAGTTCTGCTGTTTTTTCAGCGTCTTTTGGTGCAGGCAATGTCAGGTTGAGCTTCAATTTGTCGAGTTTACGGCGCGTATCTTCGCTTAAATTTAGACCATCAAACTGTGCGGCTTGGTTCGCTAATTCAACGAGTGCAGTGGTATATTCCTCATTAACGTCCGCAGCAAGAGAGGCCGTGTCGTGTGTAATAAAGTTTGAGTAGATCCAATCTGAGCGACTAGAGCGGAAGTTAAGATCGACCAGCTGTTCAGAAGCTTTGTCTAAAAATGCAATAGCATCAGCTTCTGTCAGGGCTTTATTGCTAACACCAGTGGATTTACAAGCGGAGAGTGCAAAAGTACCGGCAACAATGAGTGCGCCAACACTTAATTTAAATCGTGGTTTCATAGTGATTCACTTGTTTTTTTAATTAATACACGAGCCGACTTTACGCTAGACGGCATTTTAGTATCTATAGCCACTTACATTAATTGGGTTAATTGCAAAAATCAGCAAGTAAATTAATCCAATTAGTATTAGTCGTATGAACGACTAATACTAGTGAGAGCGGCCTTTTTCGCGCAGCAAAGCATCTTTTTTTGCTGTGGTGGCTAGAATAATAGCAGGACGACTTTAAAACGACAATTTTGCGATGGACAAACAAAGAGGTGCGAGCGCAGATAAAAGTTGAGTTAGTGTGATTATTAACCATAATTAAGACAGTCAATTGTATCAAAAGGCCGTATTCGAAGCCTGCAAAAAGGAGTGCATATGACTTTAGTTTTATTGGTGATATTGACCTTAGTGGTTGTATTTTGTGTACGTGATATCAGAGTTAAGTTGATCACTAAACCGCTATTTAACTATTTCAAGACGTCATTACCCGAGCTATCCCAAACCGAGCGAGAAGCGATGGAAGCTGGGAGTATTTGGTGGGATGGTGCATTGTTTTCTGGTAAACCGAACTGGCGCAAGTGGCTGAGTAATGATAAGGCAAAGCTGAGCGATGAAGAACAGGCGTTTATAGATAACGAATTACATACGCTGCTAAAAATGCTTGATGAAGAAAAAATATCTGAGGCTCAAGACCTGCCTGAAGAAGTTTGGCAATTTTTAAAAGAAAAGGGTTTTTTTGCTTTTATTATTCCAAAGGCTTTTGGTGGTCGGGAATTTAGTGCTCAGGCGAACTCCACCATCGTTGCAAAAATAGCCAGCCGTAGCTTGTCTACTGCTGTGACCGTGATGGTGCCAAATAGTTTAGGCCCTGCGGAGCTGCTGCTTCATTACGGAACCAATGAACAGCAGAATACTTGGCTGCCAAAGCTTGCCTCGGGTGAGGCGCTACCTTGTTTTGCATTGACCTCTCCAGAGGCGGGATCGGATGCTGGTAGCATTCAAGACTTTGCTATTGTGTGTGAGCGAGAATTTGAGGGAGAAAAGCAAATTGGACTTGCGGTAACTTGGCAAAAACGATACATCACGCTGGCGCCCGTCGCTGATGTATTAGGACTTGCGTTTAAGGTTTACGACCCGGATCAATTGCTTTCAAATAAAGTAGAGCCTGGGATCACTTGTGCACTTATTCCGACTACACATGAAGGCGTAAAAACAGGAGATCGACATAACCCGCTGGGGCAAGCCTTTATGAATGGTACAACCAGTGGTGAAGATGTTTTTATTCCAATGGCGTGGGTGATAGGCGAACAAGCGGGTATCGGCAAAGGGTGGTGCATGCTGGTGTCGTGTTTAAGTGCTGGGCGGGGGATATCTTTGCCAGCACTGAGCGCGGGAACCGCTCAATTAAGTGCCAGAACGACTTCGGCTTATGCCGGTGTCCGTCGTCAATTTGGTGTACCCATCTCTGCCTTTGAAGGAGTGCAAAGCGCATTAGCCAGAATTTACGGCTATAGCTATCTAATTGAAGCGGTGAGACAAACCACTGCGTTGGCAATTGATTTAAAGCAAAGCCCTTCGGTAGTCACTGCGATTGCCAAGTATCACCTCACAGAGCATGCAAGAGTAGCATTGAATGATGCGATGGATATTCATGGCGGCAAAGCCATTCAAATGGGGGAAATGAATTACCTTGCCCACAATTATATGGGGATGCCGATTTCTATTACCGTTGAGGGCGCCAATATCTTAACTCGAAGCTTGATGATTTTTGGTCAAGGTGCAACTCGATGCCATCCATACATTTTGAAAGAAATGAGTATCGTACAGCAAGAAGATCAATTAATCGCTTTGAAAGAGTTTGATGAAGTGCTTTGCAAACACTTGCAGCATACCTCTGTGAATGGGCTCAAGGCGTTTTTTAACGGTTTTACACTTGCACGGTGCGAACGAGCACCTGTTAGTGGTGATGTGGCGTTGTATTATCGACGCCTAACGTGGTTGAGCCAAGCGCTCTCAGTGTATAGTGATATTGCGATGTTAAAGCTAGGTGGTTCACTAAAACGCAGAGAAATGCTCTCAGCAAAATTAGGAGATGTCCTGAGCTTTCTTTATATCGCTTCGTGTGTGTTGAAAAAATACGAAGATGATGGCCGTCAGCAAGGGGACTTACCGCTGGTAAAGTTTGCCTTAGATCACTGTCTTGATGAAGCAAGTAAGGCTATTTACGCGTTTTGTGATAACTTTACCGCAGCACCTCTGGCGTTTTTGCTAAAACGTTTGGCATTTCCGGTTGGGAACTGGCTCAAAGCGCCAAGCGACAAATTAGCGGTGCAGGTATGTAGCAGTGTTTCTGACCACAACTCGACCCGTGAACGTATCTCGCACCTCTGCGCCGTGGTAAAACACTCAGCGATAGATACGGTTGAACATGCTTATTTACTGGAAAAGGCGCATGCTCCACTAATGGCAAAATATCGTAAGTGGTGTAAACAAAATAGCGTGAAACTGGTGGGTAAGTCATTGAATGAGAAACTCAGTATTGCAATGGATGACAAAGTGATTGATGACAAGAGTTCTGAAACCATCTTTTGTATTGAAACGCTAGTTGCAAAAGCGATTGCTGTTGATGCAAAAGCACCCAGCTAATTTGTTTAGACAGACGGATATTGGCTTATTTGTTAAAAAGCCCCGACAACGGGGCTTTCTTATCTCATATTAGTGTTAACGTGCAAAGGGGTCGGCTAGCACTTTGTCTACGTACCATTTGCCTTTTTTGCGCACCATACTGACGCTACGCATGTCATCTACTTGCTCACCGTGGAGTTGACCTGTAAAAATTAAATTAATTTTTGCGCTGTCGCCATACTGTTCGCGCAGACTTTGATTTGTCATATCAACTTCTATGGTGACTTCATCATATTGCATATTCACTAAATTTCTGGCGAATTGCGATGCAGTACCGTAGGAGCGCATGATACGCGCGTGACGGGGAGTAGCGATTTTCATTGCAGCGTCTAAATCTTTTTGATTATAGAGTGCGTCAAAATACATTGTTGCGGCATATCCAGGAGTGTCCTTGTCACCACTGACATTATCTTCTGAGCCACACGCTGAGAGTAAAACTATTGCAGCTAAGACAACGAAAGTTTGCTTAATAAGTGACTTTGTCATGCTAAAATACATCATATGCAGTTTAAAATTATTCACAATAAGTTAAGTTTGTCTGCTAACGGCCGATATGTAAAGTCAGTAAATAAAATAAATGTATTATGTGCTAAGGGTTTAAGATGTCTCGTTTAATATCACTAGCTTGGTTGGCTTTATTTTTGGTAGGGTGTGGGTCGCAGCCAGAAATTAGTAAAGGGGTGACAAGCCAGCTGACGCAAAATGGCATAATACTCGGGCATTTCTCTAAAGATGGAAAGTGGAGCGTGACGTTAGATAGTAATGCCGAAATCCATATTTATGACAATGCCAATCAGTCTGTCATATTCTCAGTACCCAAAGACAAAATAAAAACCCCTGTCAAAGAAGTATTGCTTTCTGATGATAAAAAGATGCTCATCGTGGCTGGTGAAAACCTTATCTCAATTTGGTCTGTCCCAAAGCAAAAGTTGATAACGAACGTACCTTTTGCCGGAGTGAGTCCACTTGCTTCAATCTCTGCTTTAGCACTTTCCCATAGCAATCAGCGTTTGCTTGTTGCGATGGATGACGGCTCTCTCAATATGGCGGATTTATTCACTAAGTTAAACAATCGTTTTATGCCGCATACTCGACCAATAGAGCATTTGGCGTTCGACAATAGTGGCGACTACTTTGTTACGGGGGCACAAGATGGGTTGGTTGCCCTTTGGCAATTTGCGTCACCAGAACCTTTGTATGAGCATCAATTTAGTCATCGTGTTACCAGTTTAACAGTGAGCCATGATGGCAAGCATTTATTTGTCTCAGATGGGTTGAATGCGCAACATGTCCTGGATTTTGAGTCTGGAAAGCAGCTCAGTGAACTAAAGTATATGGCCCGTTTTAAGATGTTTAGAAAGGCCAAGTTTATTTCTGACTCAGGCTTACTCGCGACATCATCGTCAAAATCTCATCTCTCCATCTGGCGCTATGAGAGCGGGGAAGAATTAGGCACTTGGTCTATTCATACTGAAAGTGAGGGAGCAACGGTAGTCGATATGTATGTCCCAAACCCAGACACCTTAGTAACGTTAAATAGCGACGGTATGCTTGAGACGTGGGCGGTTAATGTACTTGCTAAAAAGTAAGGGAGTGAAATCACTCCCTTTAAACCTCAGATTAATTGCAGTTTGACAAGCAAAACTTGCAATTAGGCGCGTTGGAATTCGTATACGCTACCAAGATTGAGTAATTGGGTGAGTTCATCTAATGCGGCATAGGACTCTTGCAAAAGGCTCGGATCAGCTAAATCCTGTTCTGTGACTTTATCGCGATAATGTTTATTGACCCACGCGCGTAGTTGAATAAATTTGTCTTCACTCATCATCACTTCTGGATTTACCGCTTTTAGCTCAGCTTCATTGAGTGCTACACGTAATCGCAAACATGCAGGCCCACCACCATTTTGCATGCTTTGGCGTAAGTCAAAAAAGCGTACTTGCGAAATTGGATTTTTTGCACCAAGCATATATTCGATATACGCGGCAACGTTATCATTCTTCGCACATTCCTCCGGTGCAACCAGCATCATCTCGCCTGATGGCAAGGTGATCAATTGTGAGTTAAATAAATAACTTTTTACTGCGTCTTCAACACTCACGGCATGCGTCGGAACTTCTACAATATGCAAAGGCTTTTCGCCGATATACGCTTGTCTAATTTTAGTTAGACTGGAGGTTTGATCAATAAAGGCTTGATCATGGCAAAACAGTACATTCTCATTGCCCACCGCAATGACGTCATTATGGAACACGCCTTGATCAATCACATTTGGATTTTGCTGGATAAAAATTGCTTGCTTATCATCTAATTGATGTAGCCTTGCAATCGCTTGACTTGCTTCTAATGTTTGCCGAGCAGGATATTTAGTAGGACCCTTTATATCGCTGTTAAAGCCACTTGAACCGTACACAAATAATTGTAGACCTTTACTGCCATGGCTATCGGCGAGGCGAGTGTGGTTCGCAGCACCTTCATCGCCAAAAAAAGGCTGCTCAGGCAAATGCTGGTGATGTGCAAAATATTGCGCATTGGCGAACATAGCACGAAGTAAATTCGTGGTGGTTTCGGGCTCTATTGAACGGTGGAATTTGCAGTTTAAATTGGCACTTGTGAAATGAACTTTGCCATCGCTAGAATCAACAGAAGGCGACACAGTCGCCGCATTTGCCGTCCACATTGCAGAGGCAGAGTAACAAGCTCGAAGCAATATTGGATCGTGTTTATACGCTTTTTCAAGTACTTGAGCATCGGTGCCTGAAAAGCCAACACGGCGCAGTGGGGCTAAACTCGGGCGTGCATGAGGTGCAAATATCCCTTGTTTTAGGCCGATATCATGCATTGCTTTCATCTTTTCAAGACCTTGCAATGCCGCTTCTTTTGGATTAGAAACACTGGTAGCGTTAGAAAGTGACGCGACATTACCATAAGATAATCCGGCATAATTATGTGTTGGCCCTACTAAGCCGTCGAAATTGACTTCATAAGTCATGAGTGCGGTTCCTGTTGCGAATAGTTATAGATAACTAGTATGAGGCGGTTTTGCTGGTTTTTAAAGTGACCTAGGTCAAATTATGGATGTAATTGAAAGCAGTTCAATTGCTGTAATTTAAGCTAATATCCTTTAAACACACACCTTTAGGTTAAGCCCAACATAAGGAGTTTGAAGAAATGGAAAAATATATTGTAAGTAAAGCTGAAATCGAAGCATTAAAAGGGGAAAAAAGAGTTCATTTTCTGAACCCAAATGCGCAGAGGCTCAATAAATCACTTGGAGACTTAACTGGTATAACAGGATTCGGTTTTCACATCATAGAAATCCAGCCGGGGTTCGATTCGACTGAAACACATATGCATTATCACGAGGATGAATGTGTGTATATATTGCAAGGCACTGCTGAAGCGTACATTGGCGATGAGGTAATTGGTGTTGGTGAAGGCGATTTCATAGGATACAGAGCCTGTGGTAAGCCTCATAAGTTAGTAAACAATAGCGATGTTACATTACGTTGTATTGTAGTTGGTCAGCGCTTACCGCATGATGTTGGTGATTATACAAAGCAAGGTAAGCGGATCTACAGGCAAAAAGGTTTGCCGTGGAATGTGGTAGATATTAATGACATTATGGAACCGATGAAAAATAATCAGGATAATAATAATGATTAATCCACTCGAAAAGTTTGAATCTTGGTGGCAGCAAGCTCTGAAAAACAATCCATTAAATCAGCCCAATGCGGTATGTGTCTCAACAATTGATGAAAATGGGTTTCCTACAGGTAGATTTGTTGATTTGAAAGCGGTTAATGAGGGGGGCTTTGTATTTTGTTCATATTTCGATTCTGCGAAAGGCAAGCATTTAGAAAATGTTCCTAACATCGCGATGACAGTTTGGTGGGATCATGTTGGGTATCAGGTCCGTATTGTTGGCAGAGCAAAGAAGATTTCAGATAGAGATGCGGATATATATTGGCAAGGGCGCTCTAGAGATGCTCAACTAACCACAACGTCATTTAACCAAAGTGCAATTATGCGAGATCAAAGTGATCTGACTGAAAAATTAAGAATTGCGGAATTAAGATATAGCACGAATCCAATTCCAAGACCCGAAAATTGGGGTGGCTATTGCATCAACCCTATTTCCATAGAGTTTCTCACTTTTGCTGAGACTCGGCTACATCTTAGAGAGTCTTATGAGCGTAGTGGTGAACAGTGGAAAAAACAATTGCCGCAGCCTTAGTTAAACCGACTTTCATTGCAAATTTATCCCTCGTTGCCCACAATAGGGTTAAATTCCTTTTTATATCAAGGCAAACCATGGAAGTTGAACATCAGGAAATTGCCAATTTTTTAGTAGCTTACCCGCCGTTTTCGGATTTGCCTCAAGAGGCACTACATAAACTCGCAAGCCAAGTAGAAGTGGGTTATTACCGTGAGGGCTGTGGCATTTTAGAATATGGAGAGCAGATCACTTACCTGTATGTGATCCGATCTGGTGCTGTCGAGCTTTATCGGCGCTCAGGTGAGTTATACAATCGTATTTCCACAGGTGGGATCTTTGGCCAGCGTGGGTTATTGATGAATCGTAAAGTTCGTTTTGGCGCTCAAAGCCTTGAAGATACACTGGTGTATTGTATTCCCGTTGGCATTTTTGATGAGTATTGCGACGTTTATGAAGCGTTTGCTGATTACTTTGAAGCAGACGATAATGCCAGACTAAAAATCACAGTTTCTGAGCAGGCCGACAGCAACGATTTAACCACTGCCAAAGTGCGTAAACTATTGCTACGCGATGTGGTGTACGTTGAACGCAGCGCCACGGTACAGCAGGCAGCTCAAGTGATGGCAAAAGAGCATGTGTCATCACTACTTATCTATGACCCCGAGAAACCTGTTGTTGAAGATCCGGATGAAGACGATGGTCAGGTGGTCGGCCTCATCAGTGACAGAGATCTTCGTACAAAAGTAGTCGCAGAAGGGTTGGATTATCAAACTCCGGTCTCTGAGATTATGTCGACCGATCTTATTATTGTTGACTCCAATGCCTATGTATTCGAAGCCATGATGCTGATGCTACGAGATAATGTGCATCACTTGCCTGTTGTACACAAGCGTAAGCCGATAGGGGTGGTCGCGCTATCCGATATTTTACGCTACGAGTCTCAAAGCAGCCTGTTGTTTGTTAGAGGGTTAATGGGCCAGCAAAGTGTTGAAGACTTGAGCAGTTACGCTAAACAGCTTCCTGCAATTTTTACTCGTATGGTGAATGAAGACGCCAACTCACACATGATTGGTTCTGCCATGTCGATTATTGGCAAAACGTTTAAACACAAGTTACTCGAACTGGCGGAAGCAAAATTAGGTCCACCACCAATCCCTTACTGCTTTATTGCCCTTGGTTCAATGGCTCGGGACGAACAATTAATTGTGACCGATCAGGATAATGCACTGATCTTGGATGACAGTTATCAACCCGCTGAGCACGGCACTTATTTCGAAAAGCTGGCCAAGTTTGTGTGTGATGGTTTAGCAAATTGTGGCTATAAATACTGCGATGGTGGGATCATGGCAAGCAATCCTGCTTGGCGCTTAACTTATAGTCAATGGTTAGCGCAATTTGAAGACTGGATAGAAAATCCAAGCCCTGAGGCATTGCTTAATAGCTCAATTTTCTTTGATCTTGAAGGCGTATGGGGTGAAACCAAATGGGCTGAGAAGCTCACTGCTTTTATCAGTAAAAAAGCTAAAAACACTCCTAAATTTTTGGCCGCGATGGCGCATAATGCACTAAGAAGAACACCGCCTTTGGGCTTTTTTAATGGTTTTGTACTTGAGCAAGACGGTGAACACAGGCGATCGATGAATATTAAACGCCGAGGCACAGCACCGCTTTCAGATTTGGTTCGAGTACATGCCCTTGGTGTTGGCTCTAAAAAACAAAACTCCTTTGAACGTTTAGAAGATATTGATGAGGCCAATATACTTCCAAAGGGCAAGGTGCTAGATCTGCAAGCTGCGCTTGAATACATCGCCATCATGCGTATTCGTCACCAAGCATGGCAAATTGAGCAGGGCGAAAAGCCGGACAACAGCTTGCCACCAGAAACACTCTCTGATTTTGAGCAGCGTAATCTTAAAGAAGCGTTTGGCGTGTTAGACAAAGCACAGAGCTTTTTAAAGTTTCGCTATCAAAACAAATCCATGATGAAGTAGCGGTGTAACATGCAAGGCGAGATTATGTCATGGCCAAATCGCTTTCAGCATTTGGCAAAAACGTCGCAAGACCCAAGAATTCAAGCATTTTATCAGCAAGGTGTGGTAGATCCTTACCAGCAATTAAGTCAGTGCGAGTTTGTTGCACTTGATTTTGAAACCACAGGGCTCGACCCAAACATCGATGACATTGTGAGCGTTGGCGTAGTGCCATTTGACTTACGACGGATCCGCTTAGCTCAAGCTAAGCATTGGCTAGTCAAGCCAACCAGTCCACTGGCTGAGGAGTCTGTGGTATTGCACCGGATCACACACTCACAAGTCGAAAGCGCGCCAGATCTGCAAGATATAATTGAAGAAGTGTTTGCTTCGCTGCATGGCAAAGTCATTGTGGTGCATTATCAGTTTGTCGAAAAGTCATTTTTCAATTCTGCGCTAACAGCAAGATTGGGTGAGGGTATTGAGTTTCCAGTAATTGATACGATGGAAATTGAAAAGTCAGCGATAAACAACGCCAGAAGCTGGTTTGATAAGCTCAAACGTAAACCTATTCCTTCAGTACGCTTGGCTGATTGCAGAAAGCGCTATGGGCTGCCCTATTATCAGCCACATCATGCCTTGTCCGATGCGTTAGCAACGGCGGAGTTATTTCAAGCTCAAGCTCAATATTGTTTAGACCCATCAGACATGGTGAAACGCTGGTGGAGCTAACCCCAAATAACAAAAAGGCGGAGCATACTGTAGGCTCCGCCTGTAATGAGATTAACGACCGTTAGCTTTTAGGCTCAGTTCGAAGCCCGAGGATTAAACTTACACACATCAGTAGTAGTACAAAAGTAAACGGCAAACCTGTTGAAATGGCACCCGCTTGCAGTGCTTCAATCGCTTCTTTACCGCCGATCCACAACAGCGCTGCTGCAATTGCACCCTCGATACTCGCCCAGAATATACGTTGTGGTACGGGGGCATCTATTTTACCGCCAGCGGTAATACTATCGATAACCAAAGAACCAGAGTCCGACGAGGTGATAAAGAAAACCAGCACAAGTACAATGGCCGTGAACGAGAGTAAATCGCTCATTGGCAGGTTTTCAAACATTTGGAACATAGCCAGTGGCACTTCGGTTAAGCCATCTGTGCCTAGTGCGCCAATGCCATTTTTCACCTGATCGATAGCAAGGCCACCGTAGATTGACATCCAGATCACGGTTACCAATGTCGGGATCAGTAATACCGCGGTGATAAACTCGCGTATGGTGCGACCCTCAGAAACGCGTGCGATAAACATACCGACAAAAGGTGACCAAGAAATCCACCATGCCCAGTAAAATACGGTCCAACCTTGAAACCATGCTTCGTCTTCACGACCATGAGGGTTACTCAGCGGAATGATGTTTTCAACGTAGGCCATTAAGGTTGTTGGAATGTTACCCATGGCAATCGCAAAACCTGCAATACCAACGAATACTAATAACACAAATGCAATTAACATATTAACGTTACTGAGTAGCTTTACACCACCATCAATACCGCGAACGACCGAAATAATCGCAAGGGCAGTAACGCCCACAATCACGGCTATTTCTAGACCGAGACCTGCTTCTATGCCAAACACATGTTGGATCCCAGCACCAGCTTGCTGTGCACCTAGGCCAAGTGACGTTGCGAGACCAAACAAGGTAGCAAGAACGGCGAGAATATCGATGATATGACCAGGCCAACCCCAGGCTCTGTCTCCTAAAATAGGGTAAAAGATTGAGCGGATCGAAAGCGGTAAGCCTTTATTGTAGGCAAAAAACGCTAGAGAAAGCGCAACAACGGCGTAAATAGCCCAAGGATGCAGACCCCAATGATACATGGTTGCGCCCATTGCAAGCTCTGCTGCTTCAGGAGTGTTTGCTGCAACATTCAATGGTGTTTTGTACCAGCCGGTGTAGTAGGCGACAGGCTCCGCCACGCCCCAGAACATTAAGCCTATCCCCATGCCCGCAGCAAATAGCATGGCAAGCCAGGACGCCCGAGTGTAGCTTGGTTTGGCGTTTTCACCACCTAAACGAATTTTACCATAAGGCGATAAAACGAGTACTAGACAGAATAGGACAAAGAAATTACCAGACCACATAAATAGGGCATCAAAGTTACCTATGATGTCCCACTTTATGCCATCTAAAGTGGTTTTAGCTGTGTTAGCATCAACTAATAATACGGCGACTAAAAACGCCAGTATTAATCCTGCACTTACACCAAATACAGGGTTATGTACGTCAAACCCCCACTTTTGAACATTGTCTTGTCCAACGGTGTAGTCTGTATTATCGATGCTGTACTTATCGTGGTGATTGCCCATGATATCCTCTTGTTGTTCTCATCGTGATACGACACCAAGCTGATATACTGAATTAATCGCTAGACAATGGTTGATAACAATTCGACATAAACTAACTATGCAACAAAGCAAAATGTAATCTGGCTATTAATGCTAATCATTAGCGGCTTAGAATGACTTTATCAGCCATAAAAAATGCTAGCCATAAGCCACAAAAACTACTTAGTCTAGTTTAGATTATTTAGCGTATTCATTCGTTTTATGCGTTTCAACCATATCAGCCGAATGACTATCTAAATATATGATGGGTTTATGTTAGTTACAGCGACAGTATACTGCCTCAATACTTGTAATTAAGATAAACCAACCGAACCGTTATGCTACTAAGCTATGGTATCAATATATTGTGTCAACTTGATATTCAGTCGATGCTTCAAAGCAGCAACTCTTTAGTTTTAAGCTGTACTGGCAGGTGAATATTCAATGCCAACCAAAACTATCTCTACTAGTTTAGGGGGTGAGATTGAAAAGTAAATGGCTACTGAATTTTTTATTTAAAAATCATCACATTCATCAACTAGACATGGAGAGTGGTGTAGAGTAAAGAGTTTTCCTTCGATGGCATGTGAAAAAAACCCCTCTTGCGAGGGGTTTTGGGTAACTCAGCGCCTTTGGCACTGGGAATGAGGTCGGTACATTTGTAAGTTTGGGTGCGTTTTATGACGCCTCAAACTGCATTTCAGGGATCTCACCATCGACGATAAGCTTGCCTGCAGTTTTGCTGATTATTTCATCAACACTAACACCCGGTGCGCGTTCTAGCAAATGGAATGCGCCGTTTTTTACTTCTAACACAGCTAAATCTGTTACGATTTTCTTTACACAGTTTACGCCGGTGAGCGGCAATGTGCATGATTCAAGCAATTTAGAATCGCCGTGTTTGCTAGCATGGGTCATGGTCACTATGATGTTGCGTGCACCAGCAACTAAGTCCATTGCACCACCCATGCCTTTGATTAATTTTTTCGGGATCATCCAAGACGCGATATTGCCTTGTTGATCAACTTCAAAAGCACCTAGTACCGTCAAGTCTACATGACCACCACGGATCATGGCAAAGCTTTCCGCACTATTAAAAATTGCTGCACCTGTCGCTGCTGTCACGGTTTCTTTACCCGCGTTGATCATATCGGCATCAACTTGGTCTTCAGTTGGGTAGGGACCCATACCCAACAAGCCATTTTCCGATTGCAGCATCACTTCAATGCCTTGTGGTACGTAGTTAGCCACTAAGGTTGGAATACCTATGCCTAAGTTAACGTAGTAACCGTCTTCAAGCTCTTGCGCCACGCGCATCGCAATTTGTTCACGATTTAAACCCATGATTGCCTCCTATTTGCGCGTTGTGACACGTTCAATACGTTTTTCAAAGTCACCTTTGATCACGCGATTGACATAAATACCTGGGGTGTGGATTTGACTTGGCTCAAGCTCACCCGGTTCCACAATTTCTTCAACTTCCGCGACGGTGATTTTGCCAGCTGTTGCCGCCATTGGGTTGAAGTTCATTGCTGTGTGGCGGAACACCAAGTTGCCATAGCGATCTGCTTTCCAAGCCTTAACAATGGCAAATTCACCAGTAATTGATTCTTCCAAAATATATGGTCGGCCATCAAATTCCTTTACTTCTTTACCTTCGGCTACTGGAGTGCCGAAACCTGTAGCGGTGTAGAAAGCTGGGATCCCAGCGCCACCGGCGCGCATTTTCTCTGCAAGGGTACCTTGTGGCGTTAATTCAACGTCAATAATGCCATCGAGTAGTTGTTGTTCAAATAGGGCATTTTCACCAACATAAGAGGCGATGATCTTCTTAATTTGACGATCTTTAAGCAAAATACCTAAACCAAAGTCGTCGACCCCACAGTTGTTTGAAACCACGGTAAGTTCTTTTGTTTGCATGCGCTTAATTTCTGCAATTAAGCCTTCTGGAATACCGCATAAACCAAAGCCACCTGCAATGATAGTATCACCGTCTTTCAGACCCACCATCGCTTCGCTGTAGCTTGATACGACTTTATCGAAACCGGCCATAAGCCCACTCCTAATAATGTTATTATTTTAAGACTGACAAGTTTGTTTGAGCGCTAACGACACTTTACTGCTTGGTGTCTTGCCTAGCGCATCACAAATTGTCCATCCTGCTTTTGCTAGCCTTTCTAAATCAATTCCACACTCAATGCCAAGCCCTTGCAGTAAGTAAACTACATCCTCAGTGGCAACATTTCCTGACGCGCCTTTGGCGTAAGGGCAACCACCGAGACCTGCAACGGCGCTGTCGACAGTTGCGATCCCCATTTGCAGGGCGGTGTGGATATTCGTTAGCGCTTGCCCGTAGGTATCATGGAAATGCACTGCCAGCTTGTCAGCTGGGATATCTTGCAGTAACAAGGTGAGCAGCTGCTGGACTTTTTTAGGTGTACCAACCCCTATGGTGTCGCCTAGGCTGATTTCATAGCAACCAAGTGACAACAATTGTTTACATACAGATAAGACTTGCTCTGGTTGCACCTCACCTTGATATGGGCAGCCAACCACACAGCTCACATAACCTCTTACTTTTATGTTGTTTTTTTGTGCAAGTTCAATAACGGGACGAAAGCGTTCAATACTTTGTTCAATCGTGCAATTGATGTTTTTTTGCGTAAATGCCTCGCTGGCGGCAGTAAAAATGGCAAATTCGTCGACCTGATTTTCAAGTGCAAGCTCGGCGCCTTTAAGGTTTGGTGTCAGCGCACTTATTTCAACGCCTTCACTACGCTCAAAGCCTTGAATAACTGCTGCAGAGTCGGCCATTTGTGGCACCCATTTGGGTGACACAAACGCGCCTGCTTCAATGTGCTTGAGACCAGCGTCTTTTAATGCGTTAACCAGCGAGATTTTAGCTTCTGTGGCAACACTGAGCTCATTTTGTAAGCCGTCACGGGCGCCGACTTCTACAATTTTGACCTTGGCCGGATACTGAGACATTAGTCTTGCTCCTCAACAATCGCCAGCATATCGCCATGACTGACTAACTCGCCTTCTGCAAAGCAGTACGAAGTCAGCGTGCCATCAAATGGTGCATTGAGCGTATATTCCATCTTCAT
This sequence comes from Pseudoalteromonas piscicida, assembly GCF_002208135.1. Classification (NCBI taxonomy): domain Bacteria; kingdom Pseudomonadati; phylum Pseudomonadota; class Gammaproteobacteria; order Alteromonadales; family Pseudoalteromonadaceae; genus Pseudoalteromonas; species Pseudoalteromonas piscicida. The sequence continues at coordinate 1,961,122 of NZ_CP021646.1, read as the reverse complement.
GGCTTCGATTATCACGACTGCATCGCCTTTATTGACTTGAGTACCGACTGCTAACAGATGCTTAACCACAGTACCGTTTAACGGAGCTGCCAGCGGTGCTGCTTCGTGTTCGTGATCGCTAATGTAATGCTTTGACTTGAGCTCAACGGTATGTTGATACGGGCCATACATAACAGTGATCCCAGTCTCTGTGACAATGGCACTGGCGTGTAACCGTGCACCATCAATCACCACCGTTAACTGGTGTCCATTTAATTCGCACTCTACTTGGTGGATTTGCTCGTTAAACGAAACCTTCCAACCACCTTGAGATTGATAGGCCGAGGCGACATGATCTGCAAATGGTAAATCCACTTTCGCGGTTTGGTTAAGCCTAAAGCCTAAGTTTCCCCACACCGTGTTTTTACATGGTTGTCGGTGGCTAAGGTAGGCCGCACTTGCTAATAACACCATTTTAGCCAGCGGCGTATTCGATTGAGTTAATACGTCAGTTTGCGTGTCGATAAAGTGGGTATCAGGGGCACCTGCCCTAAAAGTAGGGTGGCCTGCTAAGTGATGCAAAAATGCAATGTTGGATTTCAAGCCACACAAATGCACTTGTTCTAAACTGGATTTTAACTTTAATAAAGCTTGTTCACGGTTTTCGCCATGAACAATGAGTTTTGCGATCATAGGATCGTAAAACGGACTGATCTCATCGCCTTGTTGCACGCCTGTGTCAATTCTCACGCCATCTTTGGCTTCTGGAAAGCTAAGATGTGAAAGTACACCAGAAAACGGCATGAAGTTTTCTTCAGGGTCTTCTGCGTAAATGCGCGCTTCAAAGCTATGACCAGATAACGAAACCTGCTCCTGAGTCAACGGTAGCTGTTCACCCGCAGCAACCATCAGTTGCCACTCGACTAAATCGAGATCAGTTACCATTTCTGTCACTGGGTGCTCTACTTGCAGGCGAGTATTCATTTCCATAAAGAAGAACTCCTCGCCACATAATAAGAACTCTACAGTACCTGCGCCGCGATAGTTAATCGCCTGCGCACAGCGTACTGCTGCTTCACCCATAGCTTTGCGCATATCATCACTCAAACCTGGCGCGGGCGCTTCTTCAATCACTTTTTGGTGACGACGCTGTAGTGAACAGTCTCTATCGCCGAGGTAAACACAGTTACCGTGACTATCGGCAAAAACTTGTACTTCAACGTGACGAGGCTTATCAACAAAACGCTCAAGCAGTACTAAGTCATTGCCAAAGCTCGCTGCAGCTTCACGTTTAGCGCCATGTAGTGCCGACAAAAACTCGCTGCTTTCTCGTACCACGCGCATCCCTTTACCACCACCGCCGTAAGCGGCTTTGATAAGCACCGGAAAGCCGATTTTTTCTGCTTCTGCTTGCAAGAAATCATCTTCTTGTTTGTCGCCATAATACCCTGGGACTAAAGGCACATTAGCGTCATGCATGATTTCCTTGGCACGGGTCTTAGAACCCATGGCTTCAATAGAACTTGCCAGCGGACCAATAAACGCAATGTTTGCCGCTTCGCACGCTTTGGCGAATACCTCATTTTCAGACAAAAAACCATAACCTGGATGGATGCAATCGACGCCCGCCGCTTTGGCGACTTCAAGAATTCGGTCTGCAACCAAATAAGACTCTTTAGATGGTGCAGGACCGATATGATAGGCCTCGTCAGCTGTCTTTACATGCATCGCATTGGCATCTGCATCAGAATAAACAGCCACTGTGGTTAGGCCTAATTTCTTCGCGGTGCGCATTACGCGGCAGGCAATTTCACCACGGTTCGCGACTAGAATTTTAGTTAGCATGTTGACTCCTATTCGCTCGCGGCGGTTTGCCAGCGTGGGGCTCGTTTATCGAAAAAGGCGCTAAGACCTTCTTGGCCTTCGTCACTTACTCTAATTTCAGCGATACGCTTTGCAGTATGGGCGATCAACGCTTCATTTATCTCTTTACCAGCAACTTCGTTGATCAGTGCTTTGGCGCTTTTCACAGCAGCAGGGCCATTGTTAAGCAAGGTATTGAGAAAATCCGCTTCGCTTTTTGCTAAATCATCGCTCAATTCGTGAATTAAGCCCATTTCTAACGCCTTTTCACCATCGAATACTTCGGCAGTTAAAAAGTAGCGTCGCGCTTGGCGCTCCCCAATGGCTTTAATGACATAAGGACTAATCACAGCTGGAATAAGACCAAGCTTGACTTCACTTAAACAAAATTTAGAGTTGTGCTCTGCAATGGCGATGTCGCAACAGGCGATTAATCCGAGTGCACCGCCAAAAGCAGCACCTTGCACCAAACACAACGTTGGGTGAGGGCAAGTGGCCAGCACTTGCATTAATTTAGCAAGTTCTAAAGAATCAGCGACGTTTTCGTCATAGTCGTTGTCTGCCATGGATTTCATCCACGCCAGATCAGCCCCCGCTGAAAAGTGTTTACCTTCGGTTTTTAATACCAGCGCTCTGACATCGAGGCCACTGGCATATTCAATATTCTTAATGAGTTCAGCAATCACCTCCGCATTGAAGGCATTATGTTTTTCTGGGCGACTTAGCTCTAAAATCGCCACTTTGCTTTTTGTTATATTTAAAGTGACAGGCATAAGTGCTCCTTACATTCTGAAGACGCCAAATTTAGACTCTTTTTGCGGCGCATTGCTCGCAGCCTCTAAGGCAAGACCAAGTACTGTGCGCGTATCCGCAGGGTCGATAACCCCATCGTCCCAAAGCCTTGCGCTGGCATAGTATGGGTGTCCTTGCTTTTCGTACTGCTCGATGATTGGCTTTTTAAATTCACTCACTTCGGCATCACTCATGCTAAGACCTTTACGCGCTAAACCATCTCGTTTAACCTGCGTTAGTACGCCCGCAGCTTGTTCACCACCCATTACGGAGATCCGTGCGTTTGGCCACATCCACATCATGGTAGGCTCGTACGCTCTACCACACATACCATAGTTACCAGCACCATATGAGCCGCCAATCAATACAGTAAACTTAGGCACATCAGCACAGGAAACAGCAGTTACCATTTTTGCACCGTGCTTAGCGATCCCTTCCGCTTCGTATTTTTGGCCAACCATAAATCCAGTAATGTTCTGCAAAAACAGCAGCGGAATATTGCGCTGTGCACAGAGCTGAATAAAGTGTGCGCCTTTTTGCGCGGATTCAGAAAAGAGAATACCGTTGTTTGCTACAACTCCCACCGGGTGACCATAAATTTCAGCAAAACCAGTCACGAGCGTTTCGCCGAAGTAGCGTTTAAATTCATCAAACTGAGAATCGTCCACGATACGGGCAATGACTTCGCGTACATCAAATGGTTTTTTCAGATCCGTACCGACAATGCCATACACCTCACTGATGTCATAACGCGGTGGTTTGGCATCTTGAAGGAACGGGCGAGTAGGGCGCTGATGGTTAAGGCGTGACACGCACTGTCTTGCGATAGAAAGCGCATGTTCGTCATTTTCTGCATAGTGATCGGCTACACCAGAGACTTTACAGTGAACATCTGCCCCGCCTAAGTCTTCTGCACTCACTTCCTCACCAGTAGCTGCTTTAACAAGAGGTGGCCCTGCCAAGAAAATAGTGCCTTGTTCTTTGACGATAATACTTTCATCGGCCATTGCTGGTACATACGCGCCGCCGGCGGTGCATAACCCCATGACCACTGCGATTTGTGGGATCCCCTTTGCAGACATACGTGCTTGGTTGTAGAAAATTCGACCAAAATGCAATTTATCTGGGAACACTTCATCTTGCTCTGGCAAGTTCGCACCGCCAGAATCCACCAAATAGATGCAAGGAAGATGGCAGCGCTCAGCGATTTCTTGCGCTCGTAGGTGTTTTTTTACAGTAATAGGGAAATAGGTTCCCCCTTTTACAGTCGCATCATTTGCCACAATCATGCATTCAACGCCTTTAACGCGTCCGATCCCGGCGACCACACCAGCACAAGGAATATCTTGCTCGTAAACGCCAAACGCGGCGAATTGGCCAATTTCTAAAAACGGCGAGCCCTCATCCAGCAAGGTTTCAATTCGGTCACGTACAAATAATTTACCGCGACTTTGGTGACGGGCAATAAGCGCTTCACCACCACCTTGGCTCAATGTGGCGACTTTCTCTTTAAGATCAGCAACCAGCGATGCCATCGCATCGCTGTTTGCCTTAAACTGGGGATCATGCGGATTAACCGCAGAATTTAGTACCGTCATGTAGCACTCCTAGCGACTTTCGTTGAATAGCTCACGTCCGATAAGCATACGGCGGATCTCAGACGTACCAGCGCCAATTTCATACAGCTTGGCATCGCGAAGTAGTCGACCTGTAGGATATTCATTGATATAACCGTTTCCGCCTAGTAGCTGAATGGCATCAAGTGCAAGTTTGGTTGCAAGTTCTGCGGCATATAAAATCGCTCCAGCAGCATCTTTACGAGTGGTTTCACCACGGTCACAGGCTTTTGCCACGGTATAAACGTATGAACGTGCGGCGTTCATTTGCGTGTACATGTCAGCAACTTTGCCCTGCACCAGCTGGAATTCACCGATGGATTGGTTAAATTGTTTACGCTCGTGAATATAAGGTACTACCACATCCATACAAGCCTGCATAATACCAAGCGGACCGCCTGCTAACACCACACGCTCGTAGTCAAGGCCACTCATGAGTACCTTAACGCCTTCGTTGTATTCGCCAAGGATGTTTTCTGCAGGTACTTCGCAGTTTTCGAATACCAGCTCACAGGTGTTTGAACCACGCATTCCAAGTTTGTCTAACTTTTGTGCCGTTGAAAAACCAGGGAAGCTTTTTTCGACGATAAAGGCTGTGATCCCGCGAGGGCCTGCATTGGTATCCGTTTTTGCGTAAATCACAAAAACGTCGGCATCTGGACCGTTGGTGATCCACATTTTATTACCGTTAAGGATGAACTTGTCACCTTGCTTTTCAGCACGCAGTTTCATTGACACGACGTCAGAGCCAGCATTGGGCTCACTCATTGCTAGTGCACCGATGTGTTCACCGCTGATAAGTTTTGGTAGATATTTTTCTTTTTGGGCTTGGTTGCCGTTACGGTTAATTTGGTTCACACATAGGTTTGAGTGTGCGCCGTAGCTTAAGCCAATTGATGCACTCGCACGGCTTATCTCTTCCATTGCGATAACGTGTTCAAGATAACCCATGTTTGAGCCGCCAAATTCTTCAGCGACGGTGATCCCAAGTAGGCCCATTTCGCCAAACTTTGGCCACATTTCGTTTGGAAATGCATTTTCTTGATCTGTTTTTTCAGCAAGTGGGGCAATTTCACTGGTCGCAAAGCTATTCACATGATCACGGATCATGTCTGCTGTTTCGCCTAGTCCAAAGTTTAATTCTTTATATAAAGATACTGTGCTCATCGGTCTTCATCCTGTTGTGAGAGTTTATTTTTCGAGCTCGTGTAGGGTGTCGCGACAACGGCGCTCAGCCGTCACCAGTTCCATTAAGACAACTTTAATGTCGTCCATCTGTTGGCTTAAGTCGGCTTTTTTCTCTTCAATGAGTTGCAACATGGTTTTAAGTTGCTTTTCGCTCGATTTGTCGGCGTCGTAAAGCTCAAATAGTCGGCCAGTTTCTGCAAGTGTAAAACCAAGGCGTTTTCCGCGAAGGATCAGTTTTAATCGAACTTTGTCACGTTTTGAGTAAATACGCGTTTGTCCTTGGCGCCTAGGAGAAAGGAGTCCTTGGTCTTCGTAAAAACGAATACTGCGAGTAGTAATATCAAATTCTTTAGCTAACTCGCTGATTGAATAGGTAGGTTCATTAATTTCTTGCATTTTTATTTACACTTACAACGTCACTGATTAGACCAATATAAGTGAAGTTTACGTAAAGGTAAAGTAAGAATAGCAGATCCTTCTTTAGTCTTATAAAAGGAATAATCTGTCCGTTCGAATTGTCATCAAATCTTCATTACAGCCAGAGAAAATAAGCCTTGGAAACAAATTTGTGCAAGATAGCTTTACACTTTCACTGATCTCGTTTGGCTTGATTTTAGATTTACGTTGGCGTAAACGTAAATATTATGTATGCTCGAATACAGAGTTAATTTTTAACAAGCCTAAGATTGGCTTGTAAACAGGAGTTTTGCAATGAGTAACGAAGCTGTTGTCATCGTCGCTGCTAAGCGTACACCAATGGGTGGCTTTATGGGAAGCCTATCTGACGCAACCGCGACAGACTTAGGTGCGACTGCAATTAAAGCAGTAATGAATGAAACAGGTCTTAGTGACGCGAGTATAGACGAAGTTATTATGGGTTGCGTACTACCCGCAGGTCTCGGTCAAGCGCCAGCGCGTCAAGCGATGCTACATGCAGGGTTAGCACGTTCAACTGGTGCGACAACAATCAATAAAGTATGTGGCTCGGGTCTAAAAGCGGCGATGTTCGCGCATGATCTCATCCGCTCAGGTAGCATTAATTCTGCTATCGCTGGTGGCATGGAAAGCATGACTAACTCACCTTACTTTATTCCAAAAGCCCGTGGCGGAATGCGTATGGGTCATGGCGAAATCAAAGACCATATGATGGCTGATGGCTTAGAAGATGCTTATGATAATAAAGCGATGGGTTGTTTCGCACAAGCTACCGCTGATGAATATGGCATAACCCGTGAGCACATGGATGAATTTGCACTTGGCTCTCTAAGTAAAGCAAACGCCGCAATCGAAAATGGCAGTTTTGGCAATGAGATTGCTCCTCATGTAATGAGTACACGTAAGGGGGATGTTGAGGTAAATACCGACGAGCAACCTGGTAATGCCCGTCCAGACAAAATTCCATCACTTCGCCCAGCATTTAAAAAAGATGGCACTATCACTGCTGCCAACTCTTCGTCTATTTCAGACGGTGCAGCCGCGCTGATTTTAATGAGTGAATCAGAAGCGAAAAAGCACGGTTTGACGCCACTTTGTAAGATTGTTGCCCATGCAACTCACTCACAAGCGCCTGCTGAATTTACCGTTGCGCCGGTCGGTGCGATGAATAAGCTGCTTGAAAAATCAGGTTGGTCGACAGCAGACGTTGATCTTTGGGAAATCAACGAAGCATTTGCCATGGTGACTATGTTGGCTATCAACGAAATGCAGTTAGATAGCAACAAAGTCAACGTAAACGGTGGTGCTTGTGCGCTTGGTCACCCAATCGGTGCAAGCGGTGCACGTATCTTAGTTACACTTATCCATGCACTAAAAAACCGCGGCTTATCAAAAGGCGTAGCCTCACTATGTATCGGTGGTGGTGAAGCTGTAGCGCTTGCGGTAGAAGTGTAAGTTACTGCAATTTATTTCGTTCAAGGGGCGCTGCGTTTTCAATAATTCTAATCATTCACGCAGCGCATAAACTCGTTTTATGGGGAGGAGTGCTTCATGCACCAAGTACCTTTATACATCAACGGTGAATTTTCACAGTCTCAGTCTGACAAATGGTTAGACGTTGTTAATCCGGCTAATCAAGAAGTATTAGCAAAAGTGCCTTGTGCTACTAACGAAGAAGTACAAGCTGCAATTCATTCAGCTCAAGAAGCATTTAAAACATGGCGTAATGTTCCGGTAACTGAGCGTGCGCGAATTATGATGCGTTATGCAGCGCTTCTTAAAGAGCACCAAGAAGAAATCGCAACCATCATTTGCCATGAACTTGGTAAAACTTTTGAAGATGCGAAAGGTGATGTATGGCGTGGTATTGAAGTGGTTGAGCAAGCATGTAATGCCCCTTCAATGATGATGGGCGAGACGGTAGAAAACGTTGCCCGAAATATCGACACCTATTCATATACCCAACCGCTAGGCGTTTGTGCTGGTATTACGCCATTTAACTTCCCAGCGATGATCCCGCTGTGGATGTTCCCAATGGCAATTGTATGCGGTAACACCTTTGTACTTAAGCCATCAGAGCAAGATCCACTAACGCCAATGCGCTTGGTTGAGTTGTTTGAAGAAGCCGGTGCGCCAAAAGGCGTACTACAGGTAGTACACGGTAGTAAAGATCAGGTTGACCAACTCCTTGAAGCGCCGGAAATTCGCGCGATTTCTTTCGTGGGTTCTTGTGGTGTTGGTCAGTACATTTACAGCAAAGGTACGCAAAATCTCAAACGCGTTCAAGCGTGTGTTGGTGCGAAAAACCACATGGTTATTATGCCAGATGCGAAAAAAGAGCAAGTGATCAATAACCTGGTTGGCTCTTCGGTCGGCGCGGGTGGTCAGCGCTGTATGGGGATCTCAGTGGCCGTGTTTGTTGGGCAATCACAACAGTGGGTAGAGGAACTTAAAGACGCAATGGCGAAGGTTCGTCCTGGCGTATGGGATGATCCTGAAGCCGCTTATGGTCCGCAAACGACGCCGCAGGCTAAAGCGCGTATTCTGTCGCTGATTGACAGTGGTAAGCAGCAAGGCGCAACTTGTTTGCTAGACGGCTCTGATTTTACAGTTGAGGGTTATGAAAGTGGTAACTGGGTAGGTCCAACCCTGTTTTCAAACGTCACAACTGAAATGGATATCTACAAAGAAGAAATCTTTGGCCCAGTCCTTTGCTGTGTATTTGTCGATAGTTTAGATGAAGCAATTACGCTTATTAATAACAATCCATACGGTAATGGCACCTCATTATTCACTGCAAGCGGTGGCGCAGCACGTAAATTCCAGCGTGAAATCGAAGTGGGTCAGGTCGGTATTAATATTCCTATTCCTGTGCCATTGCCATTCTTCTCATTCACCGGTTGGAAGAATTCATTCTACGGCGACCAACACACCTACGGTAAGCAAGGCGTGCGTTTCTATACAGAAACCAAAACGATTACCTCACGTTGGTTTGACGATGAGGCTGTCAGTGGTCCAAATATGAGTATCAATCTTAGATAACTTATATTGCATAGCGTGCTCTGCAGGGGAGTACGCTATTTTTTACCAAAACGATAAGAATTACCGACACATATTCAGGGTGTCAGAACAGCAAGAGAGGTCTAGCGTGGACTTTAACCTAAACGAAGATCAACAAGCATTTGCCGATATGGCGCACCAATTTGCAATGAGCGAGCTTGCTCCACATGCTGCAAAATGGGATCAAGAGCACATTTTTCCAAAAGACGTAATTCAAAAAGCAGGTGAGCTTGGTTTTTGCGGTCTATATACGCCAGAAGAGGCAGGTGGTCTGGGTTTATCTCGCCTTGACTCAAGTATTATTTTTGAACAACTTTCTATGGGTTGTACAGCAACCACCGCCATGTTGACTATCCATAACATGGCAACGTGGATGATAGCGAGCTTTGCAACGGAAGAAACCAAAGCAAAATATATGGATCAGTTAGTAACAGGTGAGCTACTGGCTTCTTACTGTCTAACAGAGCCTGGTTCTGGCTCTGATGCTGCATCGCTGAAAACAAAAGCAATAAAAGAAGGCGACGAGTACGTTCTGTCTGGCTCAAAGATGTTTATCTCAGGTGCCGGTGAAACCGACGTATTGGTGGTAATGGCAAGAACCGGTGAAGCAGGTCCAAAAGGTATTTCGGCCTTTGTTGTACCTGCCGATGCTGATGGGGTTATTTATGGCAAAGCAGAAGAAAAAATGGGTTGGAACGCTCAGCCTACGCGCCTTATCACGCTTGAAAATGTCCGGATCCCAGCTGCCAACCTGTTAGGCCAAGAAGGTGAAGGCTTCAAATTTGCGATGCAAGGTCTTGATGGTGGTCGTATTAATATTGCGACTTGTTCTATTGGTACAGCCCAACAAGCACTCAATACCGCCAAGCAGTATATGCAAGAGCGTTCTCAGTTTGGTAAACCGTTAGCGGCGTTCCAAGCATTGCAATTTAAAATCGCAGATATGAATACTGAACTTGTGGCTGCGCGCCAAATGGTTCGACTTGCAGCATTTAAACTGGATAGCAACGACCCAGAAAAGACCACTTATTGCGCAATGGCGAAGCGTTTTGCCACTGATGTAGGCACTAAGGTGTGTGATGATGCACTGCAAATTCATGGTGGTTACGGGTATATCAAAGAGTATCCACTTGAACGTCATTTACGTGACGTACGTGTTCATCAGATCCTTGAAGGTACAAACGAAATTATGCGTGTAATTATTGCACGTCGGATCTTAGCTGAAGGCGCCCCAAGCGTCCTATAAGGAGAGCATCATGACTGCACAATTAAAACTCGAAAAACAAGGCCATACTGCCGTTGTTACTATGTCAAATCCACCGGCGAATACGTGGACAAAAGACACACTAACTGCACTTAAAAATCTAGTAATCGAATTGAACGCAGATAAAGAAATTTATTCGTTAGTGATCACTGGTGAAGGTGAAAAGTTCTTTTCAGCAGGAGCAGATCTAAACGTATTTGCCGACGGTGACAAAGGAGTCGCTGCGGATATGTCTCGAGTATTTGGCGAAGCGTTTGAAACACTCAGCGACTTTAGAGGCGTATCTATTGCTGCTATCAATGGTTTTGCAATGGGTGGCGGTTTAGAAGTCGCACTAGCATGCGATATCCGCATCGCCGAAGCTCAAGCACAAATGGCACTCCCTGAGGCGAAAGTCGGGTTGTTACCTTGTGCTGGCGGCACACAAAACTTGTCTTGGCTTGTGGGTGAAGGCTGGGCAAAACGTATGATTTTATGCGGTGAGCGCTTAAAAGCCGATAAAGCACAGCAAATTGGCTTGGTTGAAGAAGTGGTCGAGCAGGGGAAAGCACTGGAAGCTGCGCTTGAACTTGCTAAGAAAGTAGAAGATCAAAGTCCTGTTGCGGTCACGGCTTGTAAGGCTCTCATTCAAAAAGGCCGCTCTGGCACAATCAATAGCGCATTGCCACTTGAACGCGAACTTTTCGTAACATTATTCGATACGCAAGATCAAAAAGAAGGCGTAAACGCGTTTTTAGAGAAGCGTAAAGCGAATTGGGTAAATGGCTAATGATTGAATTTGAGCTAATAAATCATGAAGAGGCGCCGGTTATATTCGAACAGGCAACATGCCATAACGGGATGAAAATAGCGCTGGCGACATTAAATGCACCAAAAGCGTTAAATGCCTTAAACCTTGATATGATCCGTTTGCTCGCGCCACAACTAGACGCTTGGGCAAACGACCCGCAAATAGCAATGGTTATGCTAAAAGGTGCTGGCGAGAAGGCGTTTTGTGCCGGCGGCGATGTCGTGAGTTTATATCGCGAAATGTCGTCTGATACGAGTAACGCATTAATCGAAACCTTTTTCAGTGAAGAGTACCGGTTAGATTATCAAATCCATAACTATGATAAGCCAATCCTACTATGGGGTAATGGCATCATCATGGGTGGCGGACTGGGCTTAACGGCTGGCGCAAGCCATAAAGTGATGACAGAAACGTCGCGCATCGCGATGCCAGAAATCACCATTGGCTTATACCCTGATGTTGGTGGGAGCTATTTCCTCAATAAGATGCCAAAAGGCGTAGGACTATTCCTAGGTCTCACCGCTGCAAACATTAACGCTGCGGATGCCAAGCTGGTTGGGCTCGCCGATCATTTTATGGACTCAGAAAAACTGAGCTTACTGTTACAAAACCTAGTTGAAGTGAACTGGGGCAAAACCAATGTATTAAATCATGAAAAGCTTACTCAGCTGCTGTTGTCACTAGATGAAGCGTCTCATGCGCCGCCAAAAAGTGAAATTAAACCGCTTATGAAAGTGTTTGAAGCGCTTGATGAGAAACGTGAGTTATCAGACCAAGTTGAGTTTATTTTGGCGTTGGATAGCACTGACAACAAATGGCTAAGCAAGGCACAGGCCGCATTAAAGCATGGTTCACCATTAAGTGCAGCATTAGTTAAAGCGCAGCTCACTAGAAGTGAAGGCAAAACACTAAAAGACTGTTTTAAGCAGGAATTAGGAATGTCGGTAACGGCTGGCGAGTTTGGTGAGTTTCAAGAAGGTGTTCGTGCGTTGCTTATTGATAAAGATGGTAAGCCAAATTGGCGATTTAAATCTGTCGCCGAAGTGACAGACGACGCGGTAGAACGCTTTTTTGCACCTCGCTGGGATGAAAACGATCACCCATTGCGTGACTTATAAGGAGTGACTTAAATGGCACGAGTAGGATTTATCGGCTTAGGTAATATGGGTGGTCCAATGGCCATTAACCTATTAAAGGCTGGCCACCAAGTATGTGTATTCGATTTGAACCCTGAGGCCGTTGCGACGCTTGAAGCAAGTGGCGCGACGAAAGCGACGGTTGTGAGCGATGTATGTCGCGAAGCCGATTATGTGATCAGTATGCTGCCTGCAGGCAAACATGTTCGAGCAGTGTATACCGGCGATGACGGATTAATTAATTACCTTAGTAAAAATACACAAGTAATTGATTGTTCGACCATCGATGCCGGATCCGCTCAGTTTGTCGGTAACAAGTTGGCAGAATCGGGTATTTCATTTGTTGATGCGCCTGTGTCCGGCGGTGTGGCAGGTGCAGCGGCTGGTACCTTAACTTTTATTGTCGGCGGTAATAAAGCAGACTTTGAACGTGCGCATGTGGTACTTACCAATATGGGTAAGAATATCTTCCATGCTGGAGATATTGGTGCGGGACAAGTCGCGAAGATATGTAACAATATGCTGTTATCAATACTTATGGCGGGCACAAGTGAAGCGCTGCAAATGGGTGTAGATCATGGCTTAGATCCTAAAGTATTGAGCGAAATTATGCTCAACAGCTCAGGTCGAAACTGGACGCTAGAGCTATACAACCCATGTCCTGATGTACTAGAAAATGTGCCTTCTTCGAACGGTTATAAGCCGGGCTTTATGGTTGATTTAATGGCTAAAGATCTTGGCCTTGCGATGCAATCTGCGCAGCAAACGAATTCTGCGACGCCCATGGGGGCGCTGGCGAAGAATCTGTATAACTTGATGCAAAATCAAGGCAAAGGCAGTGAAGACTTTAGTGCGATTTTTAAGCTTTATTCAGAGAAATAGGACACTATGGATATTAACAATAAAACAGTTGTGATCACTGGTGGTGCGCAAGGCTTAGGTCTTGCTATGGCGACTGAAATGGCAAAGCTCGGAGCAAAACTAGCCCTGATAGATATGCAAGAAGACGTTTTAGCAGAAGCGAAGCGCGAACTTGCTCAATTTGGCACACAAGTTAACACATATGTTGCTAATGTTAGTCAAGAATCAGACGTGGAAAATGTGTTTAATGCCATCGTAAATGACTGCGGTGATATTGCGGTTTTAATAAATAATGCGGGTATTTTGCGTGACGGTTTGCTGCTTAAAGCAAAAGACGGGCAAGTCATCGATAAAATGTCGCTTTCGCAATTTCAATCCGTTATTGATGTCAATCTCACAGGAGTTTTCCTGTGCGGCCGCGAAGCTGCCGTCAAAATGGTAGAAGCGGGTAATGGTGGCGTGATCATTAATATGTCGAGCGTTGCGCGCGCTGGTAATATGGGACAAACCAATTATTCAGCGGCAAAGTCTGGTGTCGTTGCGATGACTACCAGTTGGGCTAAAGAATTAGGTCGTTTTGGTATTCGCGTGGGCGCAATTGCACCAGGTGTGATCCGTACAAAAATGACCGATGCAATGAAGCCTGAAGCCAAAGAGCGCCTAGTGAAAATGAAGCCGGTCGGGCGTCTGGGTGAAGCGCAAGAAATTGCTCATACAGCAAAATATATCATTGAAAATGATTTCTTTACGGGACGTGTCGTTGAGATTGACGGCGGCATTCGCTTGTAATGAAAAAATAGGCTTGGTTTTACAACGTGTAGTCCAAGTTCCTACTTGAGTGTGTGAAGCGGCAATGCAAATTGCCGCTTTTTTATTTAAAAGACACTAAATGCTTGTGGAGAAGTGCTTGAAGTTATCTGGAATACATCACGTCGCTGTTATTTGTTCTGACTACCAAAGATCAAAAGTGTTTTATACCGAAGTACTTGGTTTGCGCGTACTCAGGGAGAACTATCGAAAAGATAGAGCGTCTTATAAATTAGATCTTGCGCTGCCTGATGGGAGCCAGATTGAGTTGTTTTCATTTCCAAACCCGCCCAAACGACCATCACATCCAGAGGCGCAAGGGCTGAGGCATTTAGCATTTAGCGTATCAGATATAGATGCTTGCATTGCACACCTTGTGCAGTATCAAGTTGCAGTAGAGCCTGTTCGAATAGATGAATATACAGGCAAACGGTTTACCTTTTTCAGCGATCCTGATGGTTTGCCGCTGGAGCTTTATGCGCAATGTTAAGATGATAACTACTTTAAAAGGGCTAAATTATGTATGAGATGTTAGTGGCGATGGAAATTCATAACAGCGAGCGATATGCCAAATATCGTGAAGCGATGAAGCCAATCTTAAGACAATATGGTGGTGGATTTAGTAACGATTTTCATATTGCAGAAACCTTGCTAACAGAGGGACAGTGCCAAGCTAATCGACTTTTTACCATATACTTTCCTGATCAAGCTTCAATGGAGTCCTTCTTCAGTGATGCTGAATATGTAGAGGTAAAAGCGCGATACTTTGAAGATAGCGTCAGTGGGTTTGATATTTTGGCGAGCTACATTAGATAAGGCTAAAATAAGGAGCAAAATTGGGTAAAGTTTATTCTACATGGGTCGATAACCATTAATAGCTCTAAGGTAAACTGAATTTATAACAAGGATTTAGGTTATGAATATAAAGCCACAATTTCACACCAACCATGGCAGTGTTGGTGCTCCATCTTCGTCGAAAGAAATGCAAGACGCACTCAAAGCACTCGCAAAAGATAGACCTGATGAAGAGGTATCCCAACTTTCAGATGTGAATAGTGAGTTCACAATTGATTTTTCCTACACCGAATCACCAGTCTCATATGATAGAGACTTTATGCGTAATTTTGAATTCAGAATGTTAGGCATGAAAAGTTACGGTATTCATCGAGAGCACATAGGGACGGATGAAAATGGTCGTGTCTATAAGGATACTTACGGTGACTTTGAAGGCCGAGAAAAAATTGATGAATTTTTAGCAATCTTTGACCGTTTGGATGAAGAACAACAGATTAAATTTGCACACTTCAAGCCCACAGAATCGCTTCTAGACGTGGCTAACAGATTAACTGATGAAGAGCTTGGTCAGCTCACCGATTTTATCGTTCAGTCACTCAAGGTTAACAGCTTTGGTCAGAGGGGTGAAGACTACTCAGAAAAGTTGATTGATAAACTGAGCAGTATGTCTGATGACTTATTAACAGATACCGTAAAAACTATGTCTAGCTTAATGGAACAGGCTGAAAACAAATTTTTTTCAGATCCGGCGTTGCCAGCTTATCTATTGGATGAAGACGGTAGAGCAGACATGGACTTAACTGTGCGAGAGGCAGATTTTTTCGACCAATTTAATGCGTATGGTGACATGAACAACCAGTTATTAAATGACTATGCAAAATTTATCATTGATAATAAATTCTCAGACGGTGATCTTTTAGATCTGAACGCGCATTTAGCAAATTCTGATTTTGATACGAGTCGTGGCATGCTAGATATGGCAACCTTGGTTAAAGCAAATGACCGAACTACTTTTATAGAAATGTTAAACGAAGTGGATACGCGAGAGCCGAATAACCTGTTCGCAAGATTGAGCAAACTCAATTACGAAAATGAGAACACCGAATACTTTAGAACTGACAATCGAGAATACGTTAAATTTAAAGGAACACCGGCTGACGATAACGAAAAAAGTAGGTTATACAATCAGCTGATAAAAGCCTATGAAAATCAGGGACTCGGTTGGATGAATGACGTCATGGAGCAGTCAGAAGATATGCCAGTGCGCGCTGAACTCAATATGTGGCTAGCTATTTTAGAAGATGTGGAAGAAAACCCCGATGCGTTTAAGCGTTCAGACTCTGTCGAATCTTGGATGGAGGGCAATTTAGCTGGAATTGTAAATGACTACTATCAAGGCATAAAAGAAAAGGTATTTGCGCATAATGAGGAGCTAGATAACTTTCTCAATATGTCTATGCTTGAAAGAATTGAACTCGATGCAACAGAGCTTGACAAGCAAGCTCCTTTAGCTGAATAGAGAAAGATCTATTACATCCCAAATATTGTTCTACACTTAATTAAGAACGAAACAAGCTTGTTAATTCAAAGGCTTGTTTCGAGGTGAGTCTTGACTATATAACGCAGCAACTTTGTTAAGGGAGAGTTTAATGCGCGGCGTGATATTTAGAGGTTTAGAAGAATTAGTTGTAGAAGCGATTGGCATGCAAGCTTGGGATGAGTTACTCGAAGCACATGCACCTGAGGGGAGGGTTTATGTTTCCCCTACATCTTACCCAGATGCAGAGTTATTTGCGTTAGCACAAGGCGTCGCTGACAAATTGAATAAGCCATTGACAGATGTATTAGCCATTTTCGGACAGTCATTATTTGGATTTTTGGCAGAAAAGCACAAAGGTATCTCATCGAAATTTGCGTCGTTTGAAGAGTTGGTTTTATCTATCGATAGTGTGATACACATGGAGGTAAAAAAGCTTTACGACGAACCTAACCTCCCCTCAATTTCGGCGATTGTGAAAGATGACAAAACTATCGTATTAGAGTATTGCTCGAATCGTAAATTGTGTTTTTGTGCGGAAGGACTACTTTATGGTGCCGCACAGTTTTACAGTCGCAAACTAAAAATTGAACATCCACAGTGCATGCACAGCGGCGCTGAACATTGCGTACTCATTCTTCATTTGGATTAATTCGATGTCTGAATATAACGACTATAAAAAGGCGTATCTAAGAGAGCGTCGTGCACGTGATGAAGTTGAGTCATTACTTGAAGAGAAAACGCGTGCGTTATATTTGGCTAATCAAACACTTGAACGTCAATTAGAACAGCTTAAGAATCAACAAGCCGTACTAATAAACAACGAACGTATGGCAACGTTAGGAACACTATCAGCAGGCGTTGCGCATGAATTAAATAACCCGTTGGCCTATGTGGCTGGTAACCTTGAGTCACTTAATTATTATATTTCGCCAATCTTGCAGTTGCTTGAGACAGTAAAATTACTTGAGCAAAATGAATTGAGAGGAGATCAATTGGAAGCTCGCCTTATTGATATATATTTAAGGCAACATGTTGACGAAATTACGAATGATTTGCCGGATCTTGTTCACGACACGCTGCACGGCTGCGAGCGAATTAAGACCATAGTAAACGATTTAATGAATTTCTCCCGATCCAATAACGATAGTTTCGGTAGGGCGTCTCTAAAGTCCATTGTTGAAGACACGCTTCGTTTACTCTATGGTCAACTCAAGGGATACGAGCTAACCGTCGCGGTCGAAGATGTGCCAACTATCTATTGCAAGGAGGGAGCGCTAAAACAAGCTATCATCAATCTTTTGGTGAATGCTAAATATGCGGTAGACATGAGCCATAAATCGCATAAATCAATAGAAGTGTTACTCGCACCGGGTAACGCTCAAGATATTATCTTAAGCGTTAGCGACAACGGAATTGGGATTGATGCTGATGTGCTTCCTAGGTTGTTCGATCCTTTCTTTACGACTAAGCCTGTCGGCGAAGGTACGGGCATGGGACTTGCCGTTACTCATGCCATTGTAAAAGAGCACAAAGGGAAAATTGATGTTCAGAGTCAAGAAGGTGTAGGTAGTCAGTTTACTATTTCCTTTCCTCTGGAGCAGTGAGAAGCTTGCGCCTGTCCCTATTTTATAATACGTTTCTCTACACAAACCGATGGACACTTGTTGCGTTGGCTAGCTGAATTTATACAAAGGCAACTAGATACATGTACCACCGATTATAATTCGGACTAACAAATTTGCTATGGATGTTGTAACTCCACCATTAAGTTAGACGTCTCACTAAAGGTCGCAACATACATTTCACTTAGACAAGTAATATCTCTGATGATGTGACTAGAATAGAAAAAGAAACTTTCTCGAAACTTACAGCTCAGTAATTAATCATATAAACGCAAAATTCCTTTGTTCGTATTGCCGTTATGACTGCAAAAGCTTAGTATCAGGTAACTTCGCAAGCGTTTGAGTGCTTGGTGTATAAGAATCAAAACCGATTTGCTGAATAATTTGTTATGAAACGCACCGCGTAAATAACGATAAAGTAAAATGCTATTCGGTAATCTAAAAAGAATAAAAGGGTGAACAATGAGTGAAGAGCAAAACCAACCGCAGCAAGAGACGTTAACACCAGAACAACAACAGCAACGATCAATACAATGGCAGCGTAGCTGCGTGCAAGCTGCACAAAAACATCTTGCGGATAAAGGGTGTTACCGCAGAGTATTATTGAAAAAGAATGTCGTTATATTGAGCCATTGGTTGCGCTTTGGAAAATCAAAGGTCAAAACGGCAAAAAGTATTGGGTGATCACAGGTAATCTACCTACGGATCATATTGAAGCATCAGCAGCCGCTACAGCACGTGAAGCACTGCGCTATTTTTCATTCCATTGGCAAATGAAAGCGGAAGAAATTATGTCTGCAAAGCCAGTAGAAAAAACACAAGCCCAGTTTGCTAATCTACTGGTAAACCGAGCTCATGGTTTATATGATCTTTTCGCTAAAGATGAACTTTGGGCTAATGAAGCATCGTAAACGGCTCCATCTTGAGTGATTGAATAGGGCATTTCAAGCGCTGTCTTGGAATGCCGGCTTCCATAAATACGTGTCCATGAGTGGAAAACCCAGATTGCAAAAATTCGGGTACTTCATCCAAAATGCATTGAATAAAAACGTCTTCAAAGCCCTTGTCTTTTGCCAGATCAACAAGCCCCCCGATCAAGGAAGCGTAGGCATCTCGATTGCGGTGAGATTTGAATATAGCGATACGGCTTAATAACCCGTCTTCGCACAGTCGCCCTGTACCAACTGGGCCATCTAAATCGTCAATAATGATTAGGTGCTCAGCAGTGATATCCTGCTGATCAAACTCAACCTCTTTAGGAATGTGAAGTTCGTACACAAATACACGCTCGCGTATCGCTTTGAGCTCCAATTTTTTGGTTTGCCAAGTTACTCTACTGATCCTATAACTCATACTGCCCCCATCTACAGATTACACCTGCATTCCCTGTTTAGCGACAAGCTAGAGCTAGCGAAAACCCTGAAGTTCAAGGGTTTCGCGGCATATTGTTATTTTTGTGAACGCGGCTATCTTGTTCTAACAGGCTCTACTCCCAGCCCTCATCGAAGTCAGCATCGGCTGGATCACTGTCTTCAACGAAGTAGGTCCCATCATTAATCAGTTTAGTTAACGTTTGTTTAAATTCCAAACTATTTAATGCAGGAATTATTGCATTAAACTCAAACACAACATGATCGCTTAGCTGCTTTACGGCATCTAAACAATGATGGTCTAATTCATAGTTTTCACCATTAACACTGAACAAAATATGATCGTCACAGATTTGGTAAATAGCACGTACTCCACCAGCGCGATAAACCAATGGGTTATCTTTAGCGATCTCGAGAAGCTCCTGGGGATCAATTATGGGGTCTAATGGCGCGAGGTCCATCTCATGTTTTGGTTCGCTGAGTGTTTTTCCAAGCCATTGACTGTATAGTGCCTTATCTTCAAGTAAAGCATTGAGCAGAGACTTTATCTGCTGTTGGTCGCTGCAGGTTACTTCGCCGATAGACGCTCTGAGTTGTAACGCTGGATCGCTAAAACGACGTTTGCCAGCTTCCATATCAATAACGTGATCGGCAAAGCTAGAAAGCAAATCTTTTTGATCAGGCGCCCTAAAGCCAACAGAGTAGTTTAAAGCGTCCTCAACCGCATAACCTTCGTGAGGGCAAGCTGGTGGAATATATAAGATATCACCCGGTTCAAGAATCGCATCAATGACTGCTTCAAATTGTTCTACTTGCAATAGACTCTTGTTCTGCGCAAATTGCTTTAGACTGTTATCGCGTTCGCCAACTCGCCAATGACGTTTACCTTGTCCTTGAATTATAAAAACATCATATTGATCTAAGTGCGGACCAACGCCGCCACCAGGCGTCGAAAAGCTGATCATCAAATCGTCTATACGCCAATTTGGTATGAATCTAAACGCTTCTATTAATTGTGCGGCTTGTGGGTGCCAGTGATCAACGGCTTGGACCAATAGAGTGCTGTTGCTATCGGTGAGTAAATCAAATTGTTCAAAAGGGCCGTGATGGGCTTCCCAGTTATCATTGTAATTAGTAACAATTCGAGATTCTATGCATTCTTCAGTTGCAAGGCCGGCAAGTTCTTCTGGCTCAATTGGGTCTTCAAAGTCTCGGAATCCTTGTTTGATGAGTAATGGCTTCTTTTGCCAATACTGGGCAAGAAATTGTTCGAAGGTAAGGTCATTTATTTGCAGTTGATACATAGGGAAATTCCAGTAATAAAAAAGCGAAAGAGTGCACTCTTTCGCTTATTCTATACTAGGGCCTGTTGACCTTCGCTGTTTTATTTTTGTTCTTCTGAGTGTGTTTTGGTCGCGACGCTCGACTTGCCGCCTAGTGATCTAGGCAAAAGTTGAGCAACAATGAACAAAGCGCACTCAGGTGAACCCAAAGGGCAGCGCTTGATTGGCATTTCTACTGTGTTATCGCCTGAGTCACATAGCACAACTATGCTACGCAGGCTCTGCCTTGTATAAATACCAATCAAACTGCTGCAAAAACAAACTTGAAAGATAAACAGGCCCTAATTAGTATAAAAACTAGTGTCGCTTTATACTTAGTTTAGTTCGTCAATGAACGCTTCAGCACGACCAATATAGTTTGCTGGCGTCATTTCTTTCATTTGTGCTTTTACTTCATTTGGCAAGTTTAGGTTATCGATGAAGTCAGCCATGATTTCTTTGTTTACGCGTTTACCACGAGTAAGATCTTTTAGCTTTTCATATGGCTTTTCGATACCGTACTTGCGCATTACCGTTTGGATTGGCTCTGCAAGTAGTTCCCAGTTATCATCAAGCTCAGCAAGTAAACGCTCAGCATTAACTTCTAACTTGCTAACGCCTTTTAGCGTTGCTTGATACGCGATAAGTGCATAACCCATGCCAACACCTAGGTTACGTAGAACCGTTGAGTCAGTTAGGTCACGTTGCCAGCGTGAGACTGGTAGCTTTTGTGCAAGATGCGCAAAGATAGCGTTAGCAATGCCAAGGTTACCTTCAGAGTTTTCAAAGTCGATAGGGTTAACTTTGTGAGGCATTGTTGAAGAACCAATCTCACCAGCAATGGTTTTTTGCTTGAAGTGGTTTAGCGCGATATAACCCCAAACGTCACGGTCAAAGTCAATTAAGATAGTATTGAAGCGTGCAATCGCATCGAATAGCTCAGCGATATAGTCATGCGGTTCGATTTGCGTTGTGAACGGGTTCCAAGTCAGACCAAGGCTTGATACAAAACGTTCACTGTGTGCATGCCAATCGTAATCTGGGTAAGCGCTTAGGTGAGCGTTATAGTTACCAACGGCACCATTGATTTTACCAAGCATTTGTACGTTAGCGATTTGCTGACGTTGACGTTGCAGACGAACATACACGTTTGCAAACTCTTTACCCATGGTTGACGGCGACGCAGGTTGGCCATGTGTACGAGTCATCATTGGAATTGACTTATACTCAACCGCTTTGTCTTTGATTGCGCTCAGTAGCTCATCACAATATGGCAGTAATACCGTGTCACGCGCTTCGGTTAGCATTAGACCATGAGAAAGGTTGTTGATGTCCTCAGAAGTACACGCGAAATGAATGAATTCATTGACGGCATTTAGCTCGGCATTACCAGCTACTTTTTCTTTAAGAAGGTATTCTACAGCTTTAACGTCGTGGTTAGTGGTGCGCTCAATCTCTTTTACGCGTGCGGCGTCTGCTTCGCTGAAGTTTTCAACGATGCTATCAAGAAGTGCATTGGCTTCATCACTGAAAGCGGGTACTTCTTTAATGGCGTCGCTGCTCGCTAGCGCTTGTAGCCAACGAACTTCTACGATGACGCGGTATTTGATCAAGCCAAATTCACTGAAGATGCTTCTCAGTTCTTTGGTCTTGCTACCATAGCGACCATCCACAGGAGAGATAGCGGTTAACGCTGAAAGCTCCATAATAACTCCTAACTATTTGTTTTTGAACGATACTTAGATAGTGGCATAAGAGGCCACTACGAATTTTATACCAATTTGATTAATTAAGTGATCTATTTTGAGGCAAGAAAATCTAGTCGATAACAAGGCAAAAATTTTGCTATTTAGTTGTTCTAAATAAGAAATTTTTGACGCTGTTAGCGTCTGATTTGCTCCTTCAAATTGAGCAAGTATTAAGATAACTTGGTATTATATATAACTTTTTGCAGCAGTAATGATTTTCTTTTTCGCAAAAAAGAAATGACGACGTTTACCGCCAAGCTGGCGCCACAGTACTGCACTACGGATCCCAGCAAGTAATAGCGCCCGAATTTTTTGTTGTGTTGCTGTTTGTTTTAATAACTCAGGCTTACCAAATACTTGGATCTTAGGGCCAAGAGGGCTTATCACTTGACCGTAAGTATCGGCAAGCGCTGCGACAACTTGGCTTTCAAAGACATCAAAGTGTAATAACTGGCGCTCGACTTGCTGAATTTTTTGAGCTAATAAATCAAGAGATTTGCTATCGTTACTTAGCACACGCTCTAATTGCATCATAGCGCCAACATACTTAACCATTTCAACGTCTTTTTCGCCGCCAGCCGAAAGCTGCTCGATTAGCGTTCGACAGCCTGTTTTGATGGCAAATTTGTCTGGATAGACGTCCTCAGGGCGCTCAGGGGAAGTGTTAATAATGCTTTTTAAAAAGCCCTCAACTTCGTTTTCATTGAAGGTGCCGTAACGCGCACATTTTTGTACTAGCTTACTGATTTGGCACATTGCGGCCAGAGGCATTACGTATTGGTTTTGCATTATTTAATCACCGACTCAATAATACCGCCGCCAAGGCACACGTCATTTGCGTAGAATACCGCAGATTGTCCGGGAGTTACGGCTTTTTGTGGCTCATCGAATAGCACACGTGCCATACCATCTTGGCCAACTAATAACGTACAAGGAATGTCGGTTTGGCGATAACGTGTTTTTACCGTACAGCGAGTTGTACCTTGCGGACCTACGCGGTCGACCCAATGTAGTTGATTTGCGTTTAAACCGTTGCTGAACAGGCGAGGGTGGTTTTTACCTTGACCAACAACTAGTACATTACGTTCGATATCTTTATCTACCACATACCAAGGTTCGCCGTTGCCTTCTTTAGAACCACCAATTAATAGACCCTTACGTTGACCTAGCGTGTGGTACATCAAGCCTTCATGTTCACCAACATGATTACCTTCACAATCTTCAATCACACCAGGCTGCGCGGGTAAAAATTTGGCAAGGAAGTCTTTAAATTTGCGCTCACCGATAAAGCAGATCCCGGTTGAATCTTTTTTATCGTGTGTGATTAAGCCTTGGTCTTCTGCAATTTTACGCACTTCTGGCTTTTCAATTTCACCCACAGGGAAGAGTGTTTGCGCAATATGTTCATGGCTTAATGTGTAAAGGAAATAGCTTTGATCTTTGTTCTCGTCATCTCCACGAAGCATAACGAATTTACCGTCACGCTCTGCGCGACGAACATAGTGGCCAGTTGCGATATAGTCCGCACCCAACGCTTCTGCTGCAAACTGTAAAAAGGCTTTAAATTTGATTTCTTTGTTGCACATGATGTCTGGGTTTGGTGTACGGCCAGCCTTGTATTCTTCAAGGAAGTGTTCAAACACATTGTCCCAGTATTCAGCAGCAAAGTTTACGGTGTGTAGCTCAATACCTAACTTATCACACACTGCCTGAGCATCTTTTAGATCTTCAGCTGCTGCACAATACTCATCATTGTCATCTTCTTCCCAGTTCTTCATAAACAGGCCTTCTACTTGGTAGCCTTGTTGTTTTAAAAGGTAGGCAGATACAGAAGAATCTACACCGCCGGACATTCCGACAATGACTTTAATGTGACTATTATCGCTCATAATTTCGCTATTAATCTTAATGCTCAGATAGAAAGCGCTTATTATACTCAAATCTCTTTAAATTGCACGTCCGTGAGCTGTTCAAGCGCAGGAGAAAAGTCCCAGTAGGAAATGCTAAAGCACTCGATATTCACCGTTTTTAAGATCGCCCAGACTATATTTGCCTATTTGTGCGCGAATCAGTCTAAGCGTAGGATGACCAATATGCGCCGTCATACGACGAACTTGTCTATTACGTCCTTCTTTGATGGAAATAGAAAGCCAGGTTGTCGGGATATTTTTTCGTTCTCTAATCGGCGGGTTACGTGGCCAAACATTGGGCTCAGTTATTACTTCCACTTTGGCAGGTAAAGTTGGACCATCTTTTAGTTCTACACCGTTTTTAAGCGCATTTAGGCTTTCGTCACTTGGCTCTCCTTCGACCTGAACCCAATAGGTTTTATATGTCGATTTTTTAGGAGAAGTCAGGGTGTTTTGTAATTTACCGCAGTTGGTCAGTAGCAATAGTCCCTCACTATCTCTATCCAAGCGACCTGCAGCATAGACATCTTTGATATCAATAAAATCAGCCAATGTTTGACGATTTTGATCATCAGTAAACTGACACAAAACATCAAAAGGCTTATTAAATAGAACGACTTTTACTTGCTCTGGCGGTAGGGCGGGTTTTGACAGCCGATTAGTTATTGGCTTTTTCCGTGCTGTGTTGTGTCTAGAGAATGCGGGCTTATTAGCATGTGACTTTCTTTTGTTATTTGTATTGGCTCTACTACTTGTGTTCATCGCCACATTCCTAAGGTTCACGAAAAACGGTATTTTAGCGCAATTGCTCGCGAGTGTCGCCTGAAAGCAAAAAAGCGACCCTAGGGCCGCTTTTTGACTGTTATCTGAAGATTACAGTGACGCTAGTACGTCGTTAAATACCGCTGAAGGACGCATCGCTGCAAACGCTTTGTCATCTTCTGGCTGGAAATAACCACCAACATCCATTGCTTGGCCTTGTGCTTCATTCAGTGCAGCAACAATATCAGCCTCTTTTGCTGTCAGTTCTGCAGCAACATTTTCAAACTTAGCTTTAAGCTCTGCATCTTTGTCTTGTGCAGCCAGCTCTTGAGCCCAGTACATTGCAAGATAGAAATGGCTACCGCGGTTATCAAGTTCTTTCACTTTACGTGAAGGTGACTTGTTTTCATCTAAGAATTTAGCCGTTGCTGCATCTAGTGTATCTGCAAGTACTTGTGCCTTAGCATTACCCGTTGTTTGGCTCAAATGCTCAAAAGAAGCAGCAAGTGCAAGGAATTCGCCTAGCGAGTCCCAACGCAAGTGGTTTTCTTTTTCGAATTGTTGTACGTGTTTAGGCGCAGAACCACCCGCACCAGTTTCAAATAAGCCACCGCCATTCATGAGTGGAACGATGGATAGCATTTTTGCACTCGTACCAAGCTCTAAAATCGGGAATAGGTCAGTTAGGTAATCACGTAACACGTTACCTGTTACTGAAATGGTATCTTCGCCTTTTTTCATGCGCTCAAGTGAGTATAGCGTTGCGTCTACTGGTGCTTTGATTAAGATTTCAAGGCCGTCAGTGTCATGCTCTGGAAGATACGCGTTTACCTTTTTGATCAGTTCAGCGTCGTGAGCACGGGCTTCGTCTAACCAGAAAACGGCCGGCGTATTTGTCGCGCGAGCACGATTAACCGCTAGTTTTACCCAGTCTTTGATAGGTGCATCTTTCACCTGACACATACGCCAGATATCGCCTTCTTCAACGGTGTGTTCAAGTAAGGTGTTACCTGCAGCATCTACCACACGGATTGTGCCAGCTGATGGCGCTTCAAACGTTTTGTCGTGTGAACCGTACTCTTCCGCTTTTTGTGCCATTAGACCGACGTTAGGAATTGTACCCATAGTACGTGGGTCAAATGCACCATTTTCTTTACAGAAATCGATAGTTGCGCCGTACACACCTGAGTAACAACGATCAGGGATCACAAAAGCAGTATCTTGTTGCTTACCTTCGGCATTCCACATCTGCCCGCTTGAACGAATTGCTGCAGGCATTGATGCATCGATGATCACGTCGCTAGGCACATGCAGGTTTGTAATACCACGGTCAGAGTCTACCATTGCGATATCAGGTGCTGTTTCGTAAACCGCTGCAAGGTCAGCTTCAATTTCTTTGCGCTTCGCGTCGTCCAACGACTCAATTTTTGAGTACACGTCGCCAACACCGTTGCTTGCATCAACACCGATTTCAGCAAATGTCGCCGCATGCTTCTCGAATACGTCTTTGTAGAATACTTTTACAGCATGGCCAAAGATGATTGGATCTGACACCTTCATCATGGTTGCTTTCATGTGCAGCGAGAATAAAACGCCTTTATCTTTTGCTTCTTGGACTTGCGCTGCTAAGAATTCACGTAGTGCCTGTACACTCATACGAGAGGCGTCAATGATTTCACCCGCAAGTAGTGGTGTGCTTTGTTTAAGTACGGTGATGTCACCGTTGCTCGCTACGTGCTCAATACGAACATCTGTCGCTTCAGCAACCGTTACTGACTGTTCAGAACCGAAGAAGTCACCGTCTGTCATTGATGCAACATAAGACTGAGAGTCTTTCGACCAAGCACCCATTGAATGCGGGTTTTTACGAGCATAGCCTTTTACTGAAGTTGGAGCACGACGATCTGAGTTACCTTCACGTAGTACAGGGTTTACTGCACTACCTTTGATTTTGTCATAACGTGCTTTAACATCTGCTTCTTCGTCTGTTTTCGCTTCAGAAGGGTACTCTGGCAGCGCGTAGCCTTTAGCTTGCAATTCCTTAATCGCTGCGCGAAGTTGTGGAATTGAAGCACTGATATTAGGTAACTTGATGATGTTAGCTTCAGGCGTTTTAGCAAGTGCGCCTAGCTCAGCTAGTGCATCACCAATACGTTGTTCTTCTTTTAAGTATTCAGGGAAAGTTGCAATAATACGTCCTGCAAGTGAAATATCGCGAGTTTCTACTTCGATATTTGCAGGCTTAGTGAATGCTTGGATGATTGGCAATAGCGAGTAAGTTGCGAGAGCCGGGGCTTCATCTGTTTTGGTATAGATAATTTTCGATGTCATCATCATTCCTAGATAGTTGTGGGTTTTTACGCCGTTCAACAATTGCTAATAGGACTAAGCGACGCAATTTTTCACACTCAACAACATGTCGTTGCAGTCGGATTAAACTGGACCGATTCACTAAGCGATTAGTGAAAGACGCAAAAAAACCTCGACAATCCTCGTTAGAATCGGTGCCTAGGTAGCGCAGCATTAGCAAGTTTGTTAGGTATTTATACTTTTTGGCTTATTACAATACCTACTGTTTATTCAGCATTGAAACGCATCAAAGTAGCAATATCTAACCAACCTGAGGTTGACTTTGCAAGCGTGCTTTAGTCTAACAGTGTTTGCATATGGGGGCTAATTATTAAATTTAAAGTGTAAAAGTGAAAAGTTATAACAAGAGTAATAAGAAAGGGCTGAAAATTTCTTTTAAATTTTGTGGAGTGATTCAAAGAGAGGAATAAGCGAGCACTCATGTAACCCGCTTTAGCCAAAAACTACTTAACACTTAAACAACATCTTCCGTAATCGGAGCGATGTTAGTTGCGTGTAGACCCTTGGGTCCTTGTTGTAGCTCGAATGATACATCCTGACCAGCTTTAAGCGTCTTGTATCCATCCATTACAATCGTTGAGTAATGAGCAAAGATATCTTCGTCACTGCCGTCTTCTACGATGAAACCAAACCCTTTGGCGTTATTGAACCATTTGACTTTTCCGCAAGCCATACTTCTACATCCTTCTATAAGTTGACTAAATTAAAGTTAATCTACTCTTTTAATTTTGCTAAACTGCCCATAGATTAGACAGTCATGTAAGACTGTAGTTTATATGAGCAAGCAGTCAAGTATTTTGCTCTTTTTTTTAACATTTTATTTATTTCTCAAATCTATTTGCTTGAGTATATAAGACAAGACTATATTTATTATGAGTGGGACAAAAGATTCGGGTGTATTGGACGCCATTCGCGAGGAACAGAAGCAGCAGCTTCAACCACCGCGAAAATATAAAGTGATTTTGAATAATGATGATTACACGCCCATGGATTTTGTTGTCGAGGTATTGACAACATTCTTCAATATGGATAGCGAGAGAGCAACTGAGGTGATGCTTGAAGTGCATCACAAGGGAAAAGCGGTATGTGGAGTATACCCTGCTGACATAGCCCATACTAAGGCTGAGCAGGTAAACCGATATGCTCGTGACAACGAGCACCCGCTGCTCTGTAGTTGTGAGCAGGAATGACCTATAAATTTCTTGTTGGGGGTTGCCAATGCTAAACAAAGACTTAGAACTTACTCTTAATGCCGCGTTTCGCGAGGCCCGTTCTCGCCGTCACGAGTTTATGACGGTTGAGCATTTATTACTTGCATTGATCGATAACCCCTCTGCTAGTGAGGCGCTAGATGCCTGTGGTGTCGATATGGATACCTTGAAGCGCGAGTTATCAGAGTTTATTGATGAAACTACGCCTGTTATTCCAGATTTAGAGGAAGACAGAGAGACACAACCAACACTTGGTTTTCAGCGTGTGCTACAACGTGCTGTATTCCATGTTCAATCTTCTGGTCGCTCAGAAGTGACAGGGGTAAATGTACTTGTTGCGATTTTTTCTGAGCAAGAAAGTCAAGCTGTTTACTTACTGAAAAAGGCCGACGTGAGTCGCCTAGATATCGTTAATTTCATTAGTCATGGCATCTCTAAAATTGAAGATGATCATGAGCAAGACGATCATGAAGAGATGCAGGACGATAGCGGTGAAATGCAGCAGGAAGAGAAAACCAAGCTGGAAAATTTCACTTCCAATCTAAATGTTCAAGCAGAGTCCGGCCGTATAGACCCGCTTGTTGGTCGTGATGAGGAAGTTGAACGTACGGTTCAGGTGCTGTGCCGTCGTAAGAAAAACAACCCGCTACTTGTTGGTGAAGCCGGGGTTGGTAAAACCGCGATCGCTGAAGGCTTAGCGTATCGAATCGTTAATAATCAGGTACCAGACGTGATTGCTGATGCAGTGGTGTACTCACTAGATATGGGAGCATTGCTTGCAGGTACTAAATATCGTGGTGACTTTGAGAAGCGTTTCAAAGCGCTATTGAAAGAACTTCAATCAAAACCTCACGCGATATTATTTATTGACGAAATCCATACTATTATCGGCGCTGGTGCCGCCTCCGGTGGTGTGATGGATGCGTCTAACCTAATTAAGCCACTGTTATCGAGCGGGCAGCTTCGCTGTATGGGTTCGACAACGTACTCTGAATTCAAGAATATTTTTGAGAAAGATAGAGCATTGGTGCGCCGCTTCCAGAAAATCGACGTGGTTGAGCCAAGTGTCGAAGACACCACTAAGATCTTACATGGTTTGAAAGAGCGTTATGAAGAGCACCACGGCATCCGTTACACGCAAAAAGCGCTAAAAGCGGCTGCTGAACTAAGTGCTAAATATATCAATGAGCGGCATTTGCCCGATAAAGCAATCGATGTTATCGATGAAGCTGGGGCAAGCCAAAGACTACAACCAACTTCAAGACGCAAGAAAACGATTAACGTGTCGGATATTGAAGCGATTGTGTCTAAAATGGCACGTATTCCGCAACAAAGTGTGTCATCTAGTGATAAAGAAACACTTAAGAATCTTGATCGTAACTTAAAGATGTTGGTGTTTGGTCAAGATGAGTCGATCGACGCGTTAACATCAGCAATTCGCCTATCACGCTCTGGTCTTGCTAATGAAGACAAGCCTGTAGGTTCATTCTTGTTTGCAGGTCCTACAGGGGTCGGTAAAACTGAAGTAACCAAGCAACTTGCTAAGTGTATGGGCATAGAATTTATTCGCTTCGACATGTCTGAGTACTCTGAGCGCCATGCCGTTAGCCGCTTAATTGGTGCGCCTCCGGGGTATGTTGGCTTTGAGCAGGGTGGATTGTTGACCGAGGCTGCAATCAAGCATCCACATGCTGTCGTGTTGCTCGATGAAATCGAGAAAGCACACCCAGACATCTACAACATTCTCTTGCAGGTTATGGACCATGGTACGCTGACAGACAACAACGGTCGTAAGGCAGACTTTAGAAATATTGTGTTGGTGATGACAACAAATGCGGGTGTTCAAGAGACTGTCCGTCAATCGATTGGATTCCAGCAGCAAGACTATTCTCATGATGCGATGGTAGAAATCAATAAGGTGTTTACGCCAGAGTTTAGAAACCGTTTGGATAACATCATTTGGTTCAACCATCTAGAGAAAGAGGTTATCTTGCAAGTTGTTGATAAATTCATTGTCGAGTTGCAAGCGCAGCTTGATAAGAAATCGGTTAACCTAGAACTTACAGCTCAAGCACGAGATTGGCTGGCAGATCTGGGTTATGACAAGGCAATGGGCGCGCGTCCAATGGCGAGAGTTATTCAGGACAATCTGAAAAAGCCACTTGCTAACGAAATCTTGTTTGGTCACTTGTCTGATGGTGGGACAGTGAAAGTCACAGTGAAAGACAACAAATTGTCCTTTGATTACCAAACGGAAGCGGTATCAGCATAAAACCTTTGAAGCATTTGATAAAAAAGCCCAGCACTGCTGGGCTTTTTGTTATCACTCAGTCTGATACTGTATTACAGCCTCGCAAACTCAGTGTTAGTCGTTCGTGTATACTAATTGCTTGAATGAACCAAGTATACCTAAGTAACATCAGCATTCTGAAGTCGCTTGGGTATCAATGAGTTTACGGCATCAACTTAGTATAAATCTACACACGCAGATTAACGAGCACGGAAGACTATAATGCTCCCTTTGATGGGGCGTAGGTTAGATAACTGCTTTAAACGACAAAAAGCCCAGCTATTCTGGGCTTTTTGTTATCACTCAGTCTGATACTGTATTACAGCCTCGCAAACTCAGTGTTAGTCGTTCGTGTATACTAATTGCTTGAATGAACCAAGTATACCTAAGTAACATCAGCATTCTGAAGTCGCTTGGGTATCAATGAGTTTACGGCATCAACTTAGTATAAATCTACACACGCAGATTAACGAGCACGGAAGACTATAATGCTCCCTTTGATGGGGCGTAGGTTAGATAACTGCTTTAAACGACAAAAAGCCCAGCTATTCTGGGCTTTTTGTTATCACTCAGTTTGATGCGGTATTACAGCCTCGCAAACTGAGTGTTAGTCGTTCGTGTATACTAATAGCTTGAATGAACCAAGTATACCTAAGTAACATCAGCATTCTGAAGTCGCTTGGGTATCAATGAGTTTACGGCATCAACTTAGTATAAATCTACACACGCAGATTAACGAGCACGGAAGACTATAATGCTCCCTTTGATGGGGCGTAGGTTAGATAACTGCTTTAAACGACAAAAAGCCCAGCTATTCTGGGCTTTTTGTTATCACTCAGTTTGATGCGGTATTACAGCCTCGCAAACTCAGTGTTAGTCGTTCGTGTATACTAATAGCTTGAATGAACCAAGTATACCTAAGTAACATCAGCATTTTGAAGTCGCTTGGGTATCAATGAGTTTACGGCATCAACTTAGTATAAATCTACACACGCAGATTAACGAGCACGGAAGACAATACGTCCCTTCGATAGGTCGTAAGGCGTCATTTCAACAGTAACTTTGTCACCAGTTAAAATACGGATGTAGTTTTTGCGCATTTTTCCAGAAATATGTGCAACAACCACGTGACCATTTTCTAGTTCAACACGGAACATTGTGTTTGGTAGCGTATCAAGGACCGTGCCTTGCATTTCAATTACGTCTTCTTTCGCCATGTGTAGCGTATCACCTCTTGGTTAAATTAAACGATGCAGATTTTGCCCAAAAGCGGGGAATAAGTAAAGTTACAAGCTGATTTTTTGTTAATTTGGTCGTTTATTCAGCCAGTTTTACCAAAGTTTTTTGCTTATATTCCTAACGCATTCCAAAATCTGGAGCCTTGTAGGTAGGCAAGGGCGACATTCTAGCACAGGAAAGCCTGCTAGTAACGCATGTTTTTTGTTCATGCAACGCGTTAAGTGAGGTGTAAAAGGAGGTATATTCCTACATTTGAATTAAGGCATGCAGGAAAAACTAAGAACTAAGCACAAGATTGCGGGGCATCCGGATCAATATCTTGCCAAATATCTTTAACCAACTTTTGCGCTGGAACAAATTGGGTTTTGTAACGCATTTTCTTGCACTCGTCGATTTGATAACCCAAGTACAAATAGGGTTTATTCTGTTTGGCTGCCTGCTCTAACTGAGCCATGATCATGATAGTTCCGATACTTAGCGATTCATACTCAGGATCAAAAAAGGTGTAAATAGCAGACAATGAATAAGGCATTGAATCTGTTACCGCCACTGCAATTAACTTATCTTTGTGCCATAACTCGATAAAGACGATGTTCATCCAACGACAAAATAAGAAGCTCTCGTACTGGAGGCGGTTAGGTGGGTACATAGAGCCATCACAGTGGCGTAGACTGATATATTTCTCATATAGTGGATAGTACTCAGGTCGCTCCTGATGGCTAATAATTAGCTGATAATCATGTTTTAATTTATTGCGCTTGCGCTTTTGAGATTTACTTGGTTTAAATTCTTGAGCTAATACTCTTACTGATTGACAAGCTGAGCATGCGGGACAGTGCGGACGATAAATCTGATCTCCACTGCGGCGAAACCCTAATGCTAACAATTGTTCAAATCTATCTGGGCTGTAACAATTTGGGTCTAGAATAACCAGTAACTGTTCCTTCTGCTCAGGTAAATAACTACAACTAAATTGTTGGCTCAGTCCGATTTTAGAAGGAAAGTGTTCATTCATAGATAGCTTTCAACTCCTGAGGCTGCCACATTGATGATGGGATCTCAAATTGATCCGCCAATTTAAGTCTAGTCAAAAACTCTCTCCTTGGTACAACTTTTAATCCCAAACTTGTTAAATAAGGATTTTCGAGTTGGCAATCAATAAAATGTGCCTGATGGGCTTTGAGCCAATTTACCAGTGCCCACATCGCCATTTTGGAGGTGTTAGGTAAGGTGTGGAACATAGATTCACCACAAAATACACCAGACTGCATGATGCCATAGAGCCCACCAACGAGCTTGCCTTGATCCCATATCTCCACACTATGTGCTAATCCCTGAATGTGCGCTTGCTGATACGCGGCCAACATCGAATTTGTGATCCAAGTTCCCTCAGCGGCCATGCGTTGATTTCGACAAGCTTCAATCACTTGTGAAAAGGCAGTATTGATCGTAACGGTTGGATTGAGTTTGCGTTGGGCTTTTCTTAGCGTTTTACCACAGTGAAAATCTTGAAGCTCCAAGATGCCACGCTTGCTCGGACTCCACCACATGATCGGCTCACCTTCATTAAACCAAGGGAAGATCCCATTGGCATAAGCGTTCTTCAGTCGTCTTACCTGTAAACAACCTCCAATGGCAAGTAGTCCATCGGGTTCAGACAAGGCATAGTGATTTGGCGGAAAGCGAAAGTCATCGTGGGCGAGATGGAACAGTTGTTGGATCATTGAACAAACTACAAGATTGTTATTTATTTCAATATAGCAAATTAAGGCAAGGAGGGAAGAGGGTCAGTCTAGACTGACCCATTTATCAATTATTTTTGGCTGTCTAGGAAACGCTCTGCGTCTAGTGCAGCCATACAGCCCGTGCCTGCTGAAGTAATTGCCTGACGGTAAATGTGGTCAGACACATCGCCTGCTGCAAATACACCCTCTACACTTGTCTGTGTCGCGTTACCATTTAGGCCCGATTGCACAACCAAATAGCCATCTTTCATCTCCAGCTGGCCCTCAAACATGTCTGTGTTTGGTTTGTGGCCAATCGCGATGAAAACACCTGCAAGATCAAGTTGCTCTGTGGCTTCTGAGTCAGTATCTTTGATACGAATGCCTGTAACGCCCATATCATCACCTAACACTTCGTCTAACGTACGATTTAGGTGTAATACTACGTTACCATTCGCCGCTTTATCCATTAAGCGATCGGCAAGAATTTTTTCACTACGGAAAGAATCACGACGGTGAATAACATGTACTTCTTCTGCGATGTTTGATAGGTAAAGCGCTTCTTCAACTGCGGTATTACCACCACCTACAACCGCCACCTTTTGACCACGATAGAAGAATCCATCACAAGTCGCACAAGCAGATACGCCACGGCCCTGGAACGCTGTTTCTGACTCAAGACCGAGATATTTAGCTGATGCACCTGTTGCGATGATTAACGCATCACAAGTATAAGTACCTTGATCGCCCGTTAGCGTGAAAGGGCGCTTCGTCACGTCAACTTTGTTGATGTGATCGAAAATGATTTCAGTTTCAAAGCGCTCTGCATGCTCTTTCATACGATCCATGAGTGCAGGACCTGTTAAACCATGTGCATCACCAGGCCAGTTCTCGACTTCAGTTGTTGTAGTCAGCTGACCACCTTGCTGCATACCTGTGATTAATACTGGGTTTAAATTTGCTCGTGCTGCGTATACCGCGGCAGTGTAGCCCGCAGGACCCGAACCTAAAATCAACAGTTTGCAGTGTTTTGCATCGCTCATGTAATTTTCCTAACTAAATTCTAAAAAATGCTATTAAGCAAAAGTTTGTTCGATTCTATGTAATTCAATAGGGAAGTAAATAAAAAACCGTAATCTGATTTGGTATAAATTGGCAAGTTGTCAAAAAATTTGTACTGTTTTGTCCTAAATCGACTACACATTGAGCAATCTTGTTCAGTACTGGCAAAAAACAGCAGTATTTCATGACCTCAGGTTTTTTTTTTGATATGTTTTAGAGAATTTTGTTTTGCTATCACGAGTTGATAGCCTAATTGAAAAGGTACATATGGCATTTTGGCAGAATACCCCAGGCTTTGGGCTAAGTGCACAAGATTGTGAGGTGTTAACTGATGCTAAACAATATCATCAGACGCTTTTACAACTTATCTCACAGGCAAAGACGCGTATTTATATCACTGCACTTTATCTACAAGACGATGAGGCGGGTCGTGAGATATTGCACGCATTGCACCAGGCTGCACAGCAAAATCCAGACTTAACGGTGAAAGTGTTGGTTGATTTTCACCGTGCGCAACGAGGCCTCATTGGCGCTGAAAAGTCAGAAGGCAATGCCAAGCTATATTGTGATTTAAAAGAGCAGCTAGGCACTCAAGTTGAAGTGTACGGTGTGCCGGTAAAAGCAAAAGAGCTGTTTGGCGTGTTGCATTTAAAGGGGTTTGTTATTGACGACATCCTGCTTTACAGCGGCGCTAGTTTAAATAATGTCTATTTGCATCATGATGAAAAATACCGCCTAGACCGCTATTTTGTGATTCAACAAGCGCAACTCGCGGATAGCTTTTGCCACTTTACCGATCAAGTGCTGATAGCGTCCGACGCAGTGCCTAGACTTGACATCCGCCCATTACCGACTTTAGTTGATATTCGTACTGAGCAAAAACAGCTGATGAAACAGTTGAAAAAGGCCAGTTATGATATTTCAAAGGCGAACAGCAGAGATGGTCTAACGGTGCGTCCATTTTTAGGTTTTGGTCGCAGAACTAATAAGCTAAACCGTCTTATTAAGGCGCTTTTCGATACCACAGAACAAGAGTTGGTCCTTTACACCCCTTACTTCAATTTTCCGGCACCTCTTCTTCGTTCGTTACGTCGCTTACTGAAAACAGGTAGAAAGGTGACAATAGTGGTGGGGGATAAAACGGCAAATGATTTTTATATCAGTCCAGAGCAGCCATTTAGCCGAATTGGTGCACTCCCTTATTTGTACGAAACCATTTTGTATAAATTTATCAAGTCGCAACGCCGCTTCATCACTGCCGGGTTACTGGATGTGTATCTGTGGCAAGATGGCAACAACTCGTTCCACTTGAAGGGCGTGAGCAAAGATGGCAATACGCATTTGATGAGTGGTCATAACCTCAACCCAAGAGCGTGGGGGTTAGATATTGAAAATGGCATTCTAATAGAAGATCCCGACAAAGCATTGTTGTCTCAAATCGAGTTAGAAAAGCAAGAGATCTTAAAGCATTGCCGTCGCATTGAAAGCCACGATGATCTAGAGACGTTAGCGGATTATCCTGCACCAGTTAAAAAGCTCCTTGGTCAGGCTAAACGTGTGAAAGTCGACTTTATTATTAAGCGTTTTATTTAACTCATACTGAAGGAAAGTAAAAAAGGGACCATTGTCCCTTTTTACTTGTTTATTTTTGATTATACGCTTCGTTGTGTGAGCTTGCTGCGCGACCTGATGGATCGGCATTACGTTGGAACGACTCGTCCCAAGCCAGCGCTTCGGGTGTTGAACACGCCACAGACTTGCCGTGAGGAACACACTTGGCAGCCGCTTCTCCTGGGAAATGCGACTCAAAAATGGTGCGATAGTAATAGGCTTCTTTGCTATCCGGTGTATTGATTGGATAGCGGTAGTGAGCGTTTTCAAGATCCGAATCGCTCACTTGCTTACTGACATATTCTTTCAGTGAATCAATCCAGCTATAGCCTACGCCATCAGAAAACTGCTCTTTTTGGCGCCACAATACGTCACCGGGTAAATAACCATCAAACGCCTCGCGGATAACGTGTTTTTCGATACGGCCATCTTTACACATTTTGTAGTCTGGATTAGTGCGCATGGCAATATCGACAAATTCTTTATCTAAGAAGGGAACGCGCGCTTCGACACCCCAAGCCGCCATTGACTTATTTGCACGTAAGCAATCAAACATATGCAGTTTCGAGACCTTTCGATTTAGCTCGTTGTGAAATTCTTCAGCATTTGGTGCTTTGTGGAAATACAAATAGCCACCAAATAGTTCATCGGCCCCTTCGCCTGATAGTACCATTTTAATGCCCATTGCTTTAATGTAGCGTGCCATAAGATACATAGGGGTAGAGGCACGAATGGTTGTGACATCATAGGTCTCTAGGTGATAAACCACTTCTTTAAGCGCATCGATACCTTGCTGTACGGTAAAGTGAATGGGGTGGTGAACCGTGCCGATTTTGTCTGCTACCTTTTGTGCTGCTGCAAGATCGGGTGATCCTTCCAAGCCAATTGAAAATGAGTGAAGTTTTGGCCACCATGCGTCTGATGCGCCATCGTCTTCGATTCGCTTTGCAGCAAATTTTTGTGTGATAGCGGAAATCACAGAAGAATCCAGCCCACCAGACAACAAGACGCCATAGGGCACATCGCACATCAATTGGCGTTTTACAGCAGCTTCTAGCCCATTTTTAACCGCTTCGGGGCTTGCTTCATTGTCTTTTACAGCACTAAACGCTTGCCAGTCGCGTTGGTAATACTCTCTTGGACCCCCTTCTTTTGAATACCAATAATGGCCAGGAGGAAACTCTTCAATTTGTGTACAAATAGGTGTGAGCGCTTTCATTTCGCTGGCGACATAGAGGTTACCGCTTTGATCACGGCCAGTGTAAAGTGGAATAATACCGATGTGGTCACGACCAATTAAAAAAGCATCTTC
Source organism: Pseudoalteromonas piscicida (assembly GCF_002208135.1). Taxonomy (NCBI): domain Bacteria; kingdom Pseudomonadati; phylum Pseudomonadota; class Gammaproteobacteria; order Alteromonadales; family Pseudoalteromonadaceae; genus Pseudoalteromonas; species Pseudoalteromonas piscicida. Next base: position 1,923,443 of record NZ_CP021646.1, on the reverse strand, counting down.
CGTTTCATCGTACAAACAAAATGCAAAAATTCCATTGAGATCATCTAAAAACTCAGGGCCTTTTTGCTTGTATAGCGCCAAGATCACTTCACAGTCTGACTCTGTTTGAAATTCAAATGGAACGGTCAGTGCTCTTGCAAGCTCTTTATGATTATAAATTTCACCATTTACCGCCAAAATATGTGTTTTTTCAGGGTTAAATAATGGTTGTGCGCCGCTAGAAACGCCGACAATTGCCAAACGCTCATGAACTAAAATGGCTTTTTCACTTGAATAGACCCCTGACCAGTCGGGGCCACGGTGTCTTAGTTTTTTTGACATTTCGATCGCTTGCTCGCGAAGTGCAAGGGGATCGGTCTTGATGTCAAGTACGCCGAAAATTGAACACATATTTCCTCATTCCTATTGATGTGTTGATAATATCAACAAATTATTATTGCTCACGGAAGCATAGTTACCATGAGATAGTTTAAGTTCTACCAAAAATAATTTGATAAGTCACACAATGAAATAGAGAAAATGTGAATTTTTTGTGATGTGCAATGGTGCAATCCTGCACCATTGTGGGGCATTGCTTATTAGTGTGTCGTTCCAGCGACCAGCTTAATATCTTGCTTTTGTGTGATGGCACCGGTTAATAGGATTTTTATTCCTTTAACTAGGGTGTCAATGTCCATACTGGGTGCACCAGGGTGGTGCGCCGCTTGGGAGGGCAAGTATGGGATATGCACAAAGCCACCACGGCACGCTAAGTCATGTGTACTAAGATAGTGCAGTAATCCATACATCACATGGTTGCACACGTAAGTGCCCGCAGTATTAGAAATACTCGCAGGAACCCCCGCCTGAAGCGCACTACTTAGCATACTTTTTATTGGTAAAGAGGCAAAGTAAGCATCGGGTCCGTGTGTGACGACCGGTGTGTCTATCGGCTGGTTTCCCGCGTTGTCAGCTATTCTGGCATCGTTGATGTTAATCGCGATGCGTTCGATGGAGATATCACAGCGTCCACCAGCTTGACCTAAACAAATAACCACGCTTGGATGATACTTATCAATTGCTTTTGTTAAAGACTCAATACTTTTATCGAACTCGCAAGGTAACTCTTTAGTGTGGATCAGGTGGCCTTCTATGGTTTCACCTTCTAATAGCTGAGCTAATTGCCATGAAGGGTTGATGGACTCACCACCAAATGGGGTGAACCCAGTAACGAGGACACAAGGTTTACTGTAACTGGACATTAAAAAACGACTCCGTACATAAGAAAAATATTAATCACCAATAACGTTATAGCGGTTGGTATTTGCACTTTAATGACTTGGTACTTATCTTTTAAATCTAACAGTGCCGCTGGCACGATGTTGAAGTTGGCGGCCATCGGTGTCATCAGTGTTCCACAATAACCCGAATACATGCCAATTGCGACGAGCGGTGCAGGATCAGCGCCATGCCCTTGGATCAAAAATGGCAGCGCAATACCCGCCGTCATTACCGGAAATGCGGCAAAAGCATTGCCCATAATCATGGTAAAGAGTGCCATGCCCACACAATACAGTACAACGAGCATAAAACGGTTATCTGGCGAAATAAACAATGTCACTAAGTCTTGGATAGCAGTACCTGTGTTGGAGACGATAAATACGCCGCCAAGCATTGCTAGCATCTGTGGCAATATCGCTGCCCAGCCTATTGAGTCGACCAAGCGACGAGATTCAGAAAGTGCTTGTAGAGGACTGCCTTTGGTTATCTTCCAGCTCACCAGCAAAGCGATGGTGCAAGCGAGTGTCAGTGCTGAAAGCGTTACGTGATCCTGATCGAATAGATAAAAATCGCCGAGCTGAATGTCGCTTAAGATGATAGTACAGATCACAGTAACGATTGGAATAAGTACGGCGGGAACAAACAATTTATTACCAAACCGATTAGCATCTTCTGTTTTGGCTCGTTCGCACGGCATATCATAATTTCCCATGGACACCATATTCATACCGGCAAGCAGTGCGATTATCACCACGTTGACGCCAATCCACAAATAGGTGTTTCGCTCGCCAATCAAGGCGATAGAGGCATCACCAAAGATAAAAACAGAACCAAATAAAAACCAAAATAGAGCGGTGGTGAGACGCTTGGGATGGGCCTTATCTTGTAGCGTTTTTACTACCAAAAACATGACAATAAAACCAATCAATAAATAGATGTTGTCAATTGAAAGTAGGCTGGATTGCGCATCAGAAGTGTTCACTAAGCTCATAATGATTCCTCCTTTAGCACCGAATTTGTATTGCTAGGCGCTTTGTCTTTGTCGCTTTGTTGCTGCTGACAGCGCACAATTTCTGCCCGTATCTTTGCTTCAAATCGCGCTAAACGGAAGAGATGAACAATGAGCGCTGCAATTGCCGTCGGTATTGCCCAAAGTCCGATATGCAGCGGTTCAATCCCCGTAATGCCGTTTTCCTTTAGAAAGGCATCCATGAGTAGCACAGCACCAAAGGCGATAAAAATATCTTCACCAAAGAAGACGGCAATATTATCGCAGGCGGCAGCGTGTGCGCCTATCATGTCTTTTACATCTTGTGGCAAGTCGCCGTATTGGTTCGCCGCAGCGCCTATCGCCATCGGAGCTAGCAGTGGCCTAACGGTTTGAGCTTGGCCTGCTAAATTGATTAACCCCAGTGCTGCGGAACACTCACGGACAACAAAATACATACTTAAAATGCGAGACGTGGTCGCCCCTTTTATGCCCGCAACCCAAGCTTTAGCCCGTTGCTGTAAGCCGTAGCGTTCTAAAATTGCGATCACGGGTAAGATAAGTAAAAAACTCGCAAGCTGGCGAGAGTTCATAAACTTTTCGCCAAAGGTGGCAATTAAGTCAATAAAGTCGATCCCGACGGCAAAACCGGTGACCAAACCTGCCGAAGTGACGACTAATAAGGGATTAAACCTCAGTGCAAAGCCAATAACAATCACGGCAATGCCCGAAAGGGGAAGGAGATTTAGCTCAGTCATTTTGTTGTTCTTTATTTTTAAGCGCTAACCTTAGCTGATTGAGATGCGCCTTTACTCGGTGAGATTCCTTTGCTGCATCTGTAAGGGATGTTGATTTTAAATGGATACAATCACCCGCGCCCAATTGGCTTAAGTGACGCATATCGGCTTGAATGATGGTACCAATAATTGGATAACCGCCTGTGGTTTGGCAGTCATTCAATAAAATAATGGGTTCTCCACTGGGAGGCAGCTGAATAACTCCCGGGTGGACCGCTTGTGTTGCGATACTCTGGTCGTGCGCTAGGCTGCTATGGCCACCAAGGCGTATGCCCATGCGATTACTGCTGGGATTTACTTTCCAAATGGTGTCGTTCAACACACTCAGTGTATTTTTGGAAATTAACTCAAGGTGCGGGCCTGGGATAAAGTGAATAAGCTTTTCGTAGCTGGGCTGTAATCCACCAACAGAGTCTTTGGCAGTGCTTGGTGTATAGCTCAGCTTGTCACCTTGCTTTAGCGCTCGGCCGCTTATTCCCCCAAAGCCTGCCATGAGATCGGTTGAATAACTCCCAAGCAGCTTGTCTATATTGGTAAAACCACCTTCGACGACCAAATAAGCGCGTAAGCCATCGCGATTTTGTTTAAATGTAAGTTTATCTCCAGCTTTAACACTGTTGCGCCAACAAGGGTATACCGCTTCACCGTTTAAACACGCATTGAGATCTGCCCCTGCAATAACAAAGTTAGTGGGTGCATGGAAGCGAAACTCGCATAAGCCAATAGTCACTTCAATAGCTGCGGTATCGTCGTTATTCGATAGTAGTGTATTTGCAAGCTTGAGTGCGACGGGGTCAAGGACACCTGCTTGACTTACTCCTAAGTGGCGAAGTCCTTGGCGGCCAATGTCTTGAATAGTTGAAAGTGGCCCTGATTTAATAACTTCTAGCATGATTTCTCCACAAAACGCACGATATCTCCCGGTTGCAGCAAGCTTGCTGATGCAGAATTTGGGTCAAATAGCGTAGTATTGGTTTGTCCAAGTAAATGCCAGCCACCGGGAGATTGGCTCGGGTAAATTGCACTGTAGCTGTCTGCAATGGCAATACTGCCTTTAGGGACTTTGGTAATTGGTGTGGATTTTCGGGGTAATTGAAGCGAGGTTGGTAACCCTGACAAGTAAGCAAAACCGGGTAAGAAGCCAATAAATTGTACTTGATAATCAACGCTTGAGTGCAGTTCGATAAGCTGTCTTGGTGTCAGTTGTAATTCACTCGTGACGCGTTCAAAATCCTGACCGAATTCTTTGCCGTAAAACACCTCAATCTCGTGGTGCGTTGGCTTTACCTCTGCGATTTCTAAGTCTTGCCAATGCGTTAGGATCTTGTGTTGCCATGTAGTGGCTTTACTGGATTCTTTTAAATAGGCGGTGACTGAAGACTTAGCGGGTACCACATCAATAAAATCACCGCTATTATCTAGCCATTTCTTGAGGGCGAACAATCTTTGATTAATTGGGGGGTTGCTATCAGGCAAACACATTGCATCCACAACAATCGCTTGCTCACCTAATAGGTAACAACTCACATCGGACATAGGCAATAACAGTTGGTTGCTTTAGTAAACGTTATGTTTCTTATAACACACCTCGCAATTGAAACGAAGTTATTGCTATCAGTTGCCGTTTTATTGCAGTTACAAAAAAGCCGTGTTTAAACACGGCTTCAAATTTAGGGATAATTATTCGTTATTTACCAGTTAATAGCCATTGGCTTAGTAGGCGAACGCCATAACCCGTACCACCGGTTGGGACTTCGTCCTTGGCTGAGCTTGATAGTGCATTACCTGCGATATCGATATGAACCCAACGAGTGTCGCCAGCAAATTGCTGTAGGAAAGTCGCGGCAGTTGTGGCTCCAGGGCCACCAGAACCTACGTTTTGGAAATCAGCGATGTCTGATTTTAGCTTGTCTTTATAGCCAAGCGGTAGACGCCAGACGTTTTCGTTCACAATTTTACCAGCGTTGGTAAATTCTGTAATTAAGCTATCATCCTCAGAGAAAATCGCTGAATATTCGTTACCAACAGCACGTATTTTAGAGCCAGTTAATGTCGCGACGTCAATCATGATCTCAGGGCTGTACTGTTTACGTGCGTACCACATGGCATCAGATAGCACCAAACGACCTTCAGCATCAGTGTTTACAACTTCTACGCTAATACCTTCTGCAGTACGTAGCACATCACCCGGTGCGATTGCATATTGAGACACCATATTTGCCGCCATACCCATCACAGCGACCACGTTTACGTCTGCTTTGCTCAGTGCCATTGCTTTTACTGTTCCAAGCACGGCAGCCGCGCCCGCCATATCAGATTTCATGCGCGCAATAGAAGCGCCGGTTTTGATGCTATAACCACCTGAATCGAAAGTGATACCTTTACCAACCAGTGCAATTGGTGTGTCGTTGTTACCTTTATAATGCGCAACAACTAATCGTGAGCCATGTTCGCTACCACGGCCAACGCCCTCAAGTGCGCCCATGCCAAGCTCTTTAAGTTCAGCAGGCGCTAATACTTTTACTTCAACACCATACTGCTCAAGCTCCTTTGCTGCTTTTGCAAAGTCTACAGGCGTCATTTCTGTCGCGACTTCAGAGGTCAAGTCACGTGCCAAAAATACGCCAGCTTGAATGTGTTGTAGTGCTTTATACTGAGCTTGCGTTGCTTGCTTATCAGCAACGTCAAAGTGATAGCTTACGTTAACAGTATTTGGTTCTCTTTTGTATACTTCGAAGGTGTGGTCACGAAGGTTTGCACCATGTGCAAATTGTGCTGCTAGTTCTGCATTTGAGAGCGCTCCCTCAACTTCTTCGAATGCAACCGCAACATTCTCCAGCTTTTTACCTTCGAATTTCGCGTGCAGGTTACCACCAAGTTTGGTCATTTTGCTCGCAT
>NZ_CP021646.1:355000-415000 GCF_002208135.1 Pseudoalteromonas piscicida | reverse complement strand
GTAATTTTGATCACTTTGGTTATTGCAGTAGCGAGCTTTTTCATTGTTGATCTTGCATTAAGCTCTACTCAGCTCGACGCTGCTCTTATGCTTGCCGTAGGTATTGTCATCGGTGGTGTAATGAGCCAGTTTTTAAAAAGTGATACACAACAAGAAAAACAACCAAACTTATCAACCACTACATTATATGTAGGCAATCTGCCATATCGAGCCAACGAACATGTTGTCCGCGAACTTTTCGAAGAGCAAGGGCAAGTATTTTCAGTTCGTCTACTTAAGGATAAAAACACAGGCAAACGACGTGGTTTTGGTTTTGTTGAGATGTCGAAGCAAGATGCAGAAAAGGCCATTACTCAACTCAATGAACGTGAATTTCAACAGCGTACATTAAAAGTAAGAGAAGCAAAGCAAAAGCCGGAAGGTGAGATTGATCACTCACCCGCTTAATTAATCTTTATTTAAATTAATAATAGAGATTACTTCTTTACTACCTATTACTGGTGCCGTTGCGTAAAAATGCACTTCCGATGCACTCGGCACCTTTTCCCCTACTACTATTTGACTTCCCAACAATGACACTGCGCGATTCGCTATTGCTTTGCCTGATTCAACCAGCTCAACATGCTGCTGTAAGCAATTCTTAATATCGTGAGCTATCAAAGGAAAATGTGTACATCCCAACACTAGCCTATCAACAGTGGCAGGAATGTTAAGCCGAGCTATTTCCGCGCAAAGTGCCTCTTTATCCAGCTCGTTATGCCAATAAAAGTGCTCGGCAATTCTTACTAGCTCTGTTGAATGCAGAGTTTCAACTTTACAACCAGAGGTGAAATCCATGATGAGCTTATGAGTATAAGCATTATTTGACGTTGCGGGAGTTGCCAATAGTGCGATGTGTTTAGTCTTTGAACTCAACGCAGCAGGCTTAACAGCGGGAACCACACCTATGATTGGAATATGGGTATGCTTTCTAGCTTCTTCCAATGCATATGTTGAAGCGGTATTACATGCAATAACGATAAGATCAACATTGCTCAAGCATTGTTGTTGCCAGCTAATGAGACCCTTGATACGTGATTTGATTAGCTCTTGAGGCTGAAGGCCATATGGGAGAAAAGCGTTGTCCATAACATAACTAAATGAAACCCCCTGCAAACATGCCCTTAAGTGCGACAGCACACTGGTGCCACCGATCCCCGAATCGAAAACCAAAATATGCGACAAACTTCATACCTCAAATCAATGAAGTATGAAGTTTGCCATGAGTCCTCGAGAAAATAAACTGGCTTAGCTTGTTTGTTTTTGCTCAACTTGCTCTTTATTTAGTTCATTCAGTTTACTGAAAAAGCTACTAGCATAATCCAAAAACTCATTTAGTCTCGATTGACCCTCATTCATCCACGCAAGTAGGTTTGGCAACTCATTATCGGCATTGAGTCCCTTAGCTTGCTCTTGAATATCTGCTAACTGCTTATTCAGTGGCATAAATGCCTTCTCTAACTCCTTCATTGGATTGCCTTGCTGATATTGAGCAATCGCAGCAGACGTTTTACTTTGTCTTAGATCCATCGTGAAGTTAGTGATTTGATCTGAGTTTAAACTAAGCGACTTTGCCAAATCGAAAGCTTCATCGTATTCACCACCGAAAAAAGAGTCACTGACGTTACGAATATCTTCCATCATATCGTTAATTGCCTGCTGCTCCTCTTCGTTCAACTCACCATTAACCTTAATTGAGAAACTGACTTCGTGAGAGGACTTAGTGCCATATGCCATGCCATAATCATTACCTTTTTTCGCGACACTCGCAGCAGTACCCTGAGCATACGCATCGGAGAATGAAATAACGACTTCATCCCCTTCAGCAGTTGTAAATGCATATTCAGCCTGATTAGAGAGGCTAGCAAACTGTGCGGCACTGATCGCTAATGCCTTTGGCGATTTTTCTTCAAACAGCTCTTTTTCGAAATCATCTAAACCTTTAAAAATCCCTTCTCGTGATTTTTCAATACCATCTTCGATGTCAGAATTGAAAGCGCCCATACCTTTTAACTCTTCACTGGCTTCATCAATCCCCTGAAGCACACCTTTACGAGCCCCATTTAGCATGGATTTCAATTCGTCATCACTTTTGCCATCGACCTTGGCTTTCTTCACTGCACCCTGAACAAAATCGAGTACATTTTTGACTATTGCTTCAAAGTCAAATAATGGCTTGTCTTTTTTATCTTGTGTCGGCTTCTCAATCCCCAATGCTTCTGCAAGCTTATCATCAAGAATCTTAGCAGCTAGCTTAGATTTATTCCCCGCATAGCTGTCTGAATTAATTTGGATATTTGGTCCTATCCCTTTGCTCTTTCCAGGCTTATGCTGCATCGCTGGATTGAGCAACTGATTTAATTGCCCGATTTTCATGGTATGCCCTCCAATATACTAGTTAGATTATCGGCATATTTGCGCAAAGCTAAAGTATAATGATTAAAAAAACAGCAAACCAGACACATCAGTGATGCTAGACTGGACAAATTAGCAACGCTCCCTAAAATAGCGCCTCTTAATTCAACATAGATGGTTTTAGCATGGCAGTAATAAAAATTGATGATTCAGCATACGAGCAACAGTTAGCAGACAAAGCTGAGCGTATCACAACACAATTTGCACAGTTTAATGCACCAGCACTTGAAGTGTATGACTCTGCGACTCGCCACTACCGCCAACGCTGTGAATTTAGAGTATGGCATGACGGCGAAGATCTGTTCCACATCATGTTTGACCAACAAACAAAAGAAAAGATCCGTGTTGATAGCTTTGATCCTGGTGCGCCACTAGTCAATGAAATGATGCAGGTGATGATCCATCAGCTGAAAGGCAACGAAATACTGCGTCGTAAACTATTTCAGATCGACTATCTCACCACATTGAGCGGTGAAGTACTGATCAGCTTGCTTTATCACAAACAATTAGATGAGGCTTGGCAAACTGCCATGCAGACATTAAGAACCGAGTTGCAGCAAACCTACAAAGTTGATTTTATAGGTCGTGCTAGAAAACAAAAAGTTGTATTTGGCAACGACTATGTAACTGAAAAACTGAGCGTTAACGGTAAAGAATATATTTATCAGCAGGTTGAGAACAGCTTTACGCAACCGAATGCGGAAGTGAATCAAAAAATGTTAGCTTGGGCGCAGTCCATCAGTGAACCGCTAAGCAACGATCTACTTGAGCTTTACTGTGGTAACGGTAACTTTTCAATTGCGTTGGCAGGCTCATTCAATAAAGTACTTGCCACTGAGATCTCTAAATCATCGGTAAAGTCTGCTCAATTTAATATTGCAGCGAACAAAGTCGAGAACTTAGATATTATTCGCATGTCGAGTGAAGAGTTTACACAAGCCATGAAAGGGCAGAAGTTTTCTCGATTAGATGGTATCGATTTACAATCCTATGATTGCCAAACGATTCTTGTCGATCCGCCTCGTGCTGGTATGGATGAACTGACCTGTCGCCTAGTCAGCAACTACGACAATATTATTTATATCTCATGTAATCCAGAAACGTTAGAACGTGATTTAGCCTTGTTGTGTGAAACACATAAAATCGCACGTATGGCGATTTTCGATCAATTCCCCTATACCCATCATATTGAATCTGGCGTTTACTTAGTGAGAAAGTGATTGATAACGATTAACGACTGGCTGCCATCGCTGTAATAAGTGCTGGCAGTTGAGTTTCGCTAAAGACTTGAATACCGGATTGCTGCAATAAAGACGCCGTCAGCCCCTGCCCTACTATTTTTTTACCTGTATGACTACCATCGTAAATCAGATTGCTGCCGCAAGACGGACTGGACTCCTTTAACAACGCAAACTTTATATCGTGCTGAAGGCAAGCCGCAAGCGCTTTTTTAGCACCGAGTTCAAACGCCGCGGTAAAATCCCCCCTTGTTTACTCAAAACTTTACCATCTATTATTTCAGCCGATGGACGAGGTGTTGGTAAACCACCTGATACTTCAGGGCATAGCGGTAAGACCCAATTTTTTTGCCGCCAATACTGTAATGTATTGTCTTGAAGGCTTTGTGAAGAGGCGTCATACCTCACCGGATAACCTAATAAACAACTAGAAACTAAAATCTTAAACATAAAAAAGCCCCGCAACAATTGCAGGGCTAGTCTAATACAAATCAGCGTTTATTGCTTTGCTAAATAATTTACCAGCGCAGCAATTTGGTCAGCTTTGGTTGTTCCTGATTCACGTAACAACAACTTGTATTTACCATTCACGATAAACGTTGGCACGCCTGTAAGTGCACCTTTGTCTGACAGTGTTTTTTGCATACGCTGCATTTTCGATGTTTTAGTACGGACGGCAAAGCTTGCGTACAATTTATCGAACTTTTCAGCTTCTACGCCTTGCGCGATAAAGATATCCTTTACGTCAGCAAGCTCATTGATTTTTGCACGCTTGCCATGAATATGGTTAAACATGGCTGCAATTATCTTGTCTTTTTGTGGTAGTACTTCAGCAGTCGCAAGCGCTTGCGCCAACATCTGTTGGATCTCAGGCTCCCTTGGTCCAACAAAATCTATATGACTCTTTTTAAATTTAACGCCCTCGTCCAGTTTTGGTTTAACATCAACGATTAAGTTTTCCATCGCGTTACAGGCTGGACAATAAAAAGAAAAATACTCCATCACCTCAGGCTTTTTCGTACCACGCTCCGCAATAACTTCATAATGTACACCCTCTTCATATGGTGCAGCCTGAGCTAAAAGAGGAAACATTAGTGCAACCGCTAAGCCTTTTAATACTTTCAACATACTAACTTTCTCCAGTCCTTATTTTTTTAATAGATATGCGATCAATTCATCAAGCTGTTCTTGACTCTTGATACCTTTCATCTCGATTCTGTACTTGTCATTTACGATAAAAGTTGGAACACCCGTAAGTGCCCCTGCTTCAGAAAACTTTTCTTGTGCTTTAAGCATGTTATTTTCGGCACTAATCACTGGTATGCTCGTTACAGCCTGGTCAAACTTTTCAGCAGATATACCATTCAACTCCATTAACGTTTTTAAATCTTTAATGTCTAACAGTTTGTTTCTTTCAACATGAATAGCATTAAAAATCTTTTCAGCGATAACATCCGCTTTGCCTGCTTGTTCAGCAATAATATAGGCATAACTAAGATTACTCTGAGTTTCTGTAGGGATACCACGCAAAAAGTTTACATGGCTTTTTTCAAAGTGAGCTCCCTCAGGTAAGTTCTTTTCAATCGCCTTTGCAATTGGCTCAAAGCGGAAACAATGAGGGCAGTAAAAAGAGAAAAACTCGGTAACCTTCTGTGACTTGCTCTGTTCGGTCGCTAAGGTTGTATAATGCTCTCCTTCGGTAAAGTCTGAAGCCATCGCAGCAATGGGCAAAAGTAGTGCGACTAATGCGATTCTTAATTTTTTTAGCATGTTACTCTCTCTAATTTTAAGGAAATAGGCTCAAACTTGGTTCATCTAGTGCGGCAAACTGCTCTTTTAAGGCTAGGATCTGTTGTTCCCAGTATTTGTCTGTCGCAAACCAAGAAAAGTTCCGTTCAAATGCAGGATCCTGCCAGCGCTGTGCCAACCAAGCCATATAATTCACCATTCTCATGGCGCGTAATGGCTCAATTAATGCGAGCTCTTTTGAATCAAACGGCATAAATTCTTCGTAACCCGTAAGCAGGGTATCTAACTGTACCAACTGCTCGTTGCGGTCTCCATTTAACATCATCCACAAGTCTTGTATTGCAGGGCCTTGCTGACAATCGTCAAGATCCACCAACATCAATTGATCTCTGGACCACAACAGATTCCCAGCATGGCAATCACCATGAAGCCGAAGCGTTTTCGCAACTCGATACTTTGATGCTGCTTTGTTAATAACTTGCTCAAGAATAGTAACAAATGGAGTATGCAAATGACTAGGCACTAACTGGCTTTTTAGCAGTGCTTGTTGCGCATCAACAAAAAAACGCTGGGTATTGAGTTCTGGTCTATATTCGAATGCTCGCTCAGCTGACAGACAATGCAGGCGTCCAAGGTAGCGGCCTAAAATTTCCAAGTGGTCTAGATTGTCTAGCTCGAACTGGCGTCCACCTACACTTGGAAACAAAGTATACCGATAACCTTCATGAAAATGCAGGCTACGTCCAGTAATAAGTAAAGGTGCTACAACAGGCACTTCAGCTTCTTTCGCTGCCAGCGCGAACTCATGTTCTTCGAGAATTTGTTCATCCGTCCAACGCGCTGGGCGGTAAAACTTCACCACATAACGCTTGCCATCCTCAGCACCAAATTGATAAACACGGTTTTCATAGCTGTTTAAAGCTAATAACCCCGTTGTTGGATATATCTCAAGTGCCTCAATCGCATCTAAAATAAGATCCGGTGTCAGCGCGTTAAAACTAAAATCGTTCATAATGTTTATAAAAAAGCGAGGTTTAATACCTCGCTTTTACCTTACTTTATTATCTTCCCTTGAAGAAATTGGTTGGCTGTGCCAGCCGCTCTTCAGGATCGTCTTGGTTAATAAGCACGAACTCAAATTCAGTTACTGGCTTTTTCAAATCATACGGATCAATCACAACAGAGAGTGGCACATCTAATGTCGTGCCTGCAGCTAAGTGCACCTCTTGCTTACCAATCACTTGATAATTACTGAGACCCGTTATTGCAATAGAAAATCTCTGCTCAACTTGCGCTTTGTTTATCACTTTCAAGGTATAGGTGTTTTCTACCAACCCTTCAATATTGACACGATAAAGCTGATTTCTATCACGAATAATATCAAGATCCATCGGCTTACGCATCGCAATGTTTGCAACTAATGCGCCTGTGATGACAACCAGAATCATTAAATAACCGATTAATTTACCACGTACTGGTTTGGTCTTTTCGCTAGATGATTCTAAATTGCGCTCTGTGGTATAAGCAATCAATCCACGCGGGTAGTTCATCTTGTCCATTACACCATCACAGGCATCAATACACGCACCACAGTTGATGCACTCATATTGCAAGCCATTACGAATATCTATACCGGTAGGACACACCTGAACGCACAGGTTGCAATCGATACAATCACCTAGACCTAGCTCTTTTGGATCTTGTTTGCGCCCTCGAGGACCTCGACTCTCCCCTCGTTCGCTATCATAGGCAACGGTAAACGTATCCTTATCAAACATGGCTGATTGGAAGCGGGAGTAAGGACAGATGTGTAAACACATAATTTCTCTCATCCAACCCGCATTACCATAAGTACAAATGGTAAACACGATGATGCTAATGACAGAATAGAAGCCAGCTGAAAAAGTAAGTAAATCAGGGATCAATGAGCGGATTGGGGTAAAGTAACCAACAAAAGTGATTGCGGTATAGAGTGAAAAGAGTATCCAGCTGCCGTGTTTTGCCGTTTTTCGCCAAAACTTGTCAAAATCCATTGGTCTCTGATCTAGTTTTTTCCGTTGGTTTGCCGTTCCTTCAAACTTTTCTTCAAACCAAATAAAGATAAACGTCCAAACAGTTTGCGGGCAGGTGTAGCCGCACCATACCCGGCCATAGAAGGTGGTTACCAAGAACAGAGCAAATGCAGCTATCATCAGAATAAACGCAAAGATAGTCAGATCTTGTGGCCATAGCGTCATGCCGAAAATATTAAACTTCTGCGCAAAAATATCGAATAACACCGCCTGATGACCGTGAAAATTCAACCAAGGTAATGCCATAAATGCCAACATACCAATGAAGCCGATACGCCTTCTTAGCAATTGATGTAGACCTGACACCGCTCGGACATATATGCGATTGCGAGGGTTAAACCGATCGGGAGTAGAGCTATTGAGCGATTTCCCTTCAGTGCCACCTGTTGGCTTTTGAATTTTTACTTCAGACGGTATGTTTTTAACCTTGATTCTTTCGTTCTCCATAGAAGCTCCTTAGTGCTTTGGAACGAGATGCACTTGCTACAGTGACCTTGAAAAATACAGGCTAAACTATTGCAGTGTGCCCCATGACATAGTTTAGCGCTTACTATTATACGCTTTGAAACTCTATGATTAATAGTAAGTTGAGCTAAAACCCACCATAAATGATGAGAGATTTGTTGCGACCTGACAGACAAGTTTATTACACTAGGGCCAAGATTTTTGTTAGCTAGATCAAATCAGTGTCAGATTATGAAAAAATTCTTAGTATTAGCCATTATAGTCGTTGCTCTGTTTACTGTGGATCATCCATTGATTAAAGAGCCAAGGGACAGATTACTCGGTCAAGGCGTTGAAGTGCTCAGCGAGTCCAGCAAAGTACAACGCAGCACGACTGCAAGAATTGCCAGAGCCAATGTCATAAAGGCAATTACCATGACAGATGACGAAAAACGCTACATTGACGAAGCCCTTGCTACGGATGAAAAAGTAAGGCTTTTCCATCTAAAATATTGTAAAGAAAACGACTATAACTTATATTTTTACGGCCCTGATCTCGTCAAAATCTGTGAAATTGCAGAGCAAGCCATTCATGAAGCGAAGGGATTATAATGGACTTTAGTCAATTAAATAAAAAGTCAGCAAAATCCTTTAATGATCAAAAAGCGCTCATCAAGAAGCTTAGTCAAGGACGTGTTGTCAACTGCCCAAGCTGTCAGCAACCCATTGTACTCAGCTTAAGCCAATCGACGTCAAATAAAGCTGTGGCACAATGCCAACAGGGTTGCACATTTATCGAGTTAGATCTCGCGTAAGATTATTCAAATAACCCACTATTAACGGCGGCAACTTCAACTAACTCAGCATAAGAAGCGGCGAACTCGTCAGCCAATTGCGCTTGAGTTAGTTGAAACTCAGTCAGTGACTGCCCTACCTTTTCACAATAAATCGTTAACTGTTGCTCGCCAAGTGCAAAAAGCCCCAGTTGCTCGGTGCTAACTTGCAAAGCCTGTTTAATATCATCAGCGAGCGGACTGGACATCAATTGCTCATAAAAGGGCGTCGCCGCCATTAAGAATCCTTCGGCCCAATTAATTTTCTGATCAAGTGGCGTTTCACCACTCCAAGGTAATTGAAATTCAGTTTCATATACCTGCTCAGAAATCTCATGATGCAAAGCCATCAATGCAAATGCAACGCTTTCATCCAGCTCGGGATCAGCATTAGTCAAAGCTTTAAGCCACTTTTCGACCTCTATACCGTTTGGGTCTATGCAGGTAGCGAATAAATATCCTTGTAAAAAAGCGATATCAATAGAAAGCTTGCGCGCAGAAAAGTAGTTTTCCAAATTCAGCTGATGCGCTGCAGTAAAAGAGAAATCGTGCATAGTGTAGCCTTGAACTTAGGCGCAGTAACAGCACCTACAAAAATACTTATTAATAACTAACCCGAGATTAGATTAATAGACCTGAACTAGGAATCACAATCCATTCTCCAGTTCAGGTTAACTAAGATCTGATATGACAGAAGTGTGTTATAAGTTTACAGGGTAACGACCTTCGCCATCCGGTCTACCCAAAAACTTAACAGCATCGTGTACTTCTTTTGGTAGACTTGCATCTGGCTTGACATTACCAGACACGCGAAACTGGAAATTGGCAGCTAGTGTCGCATCAGCCTGTAAGCCCAGACGATTTTCAGGGTCAACAACCACGGCAATATCTCCTGATTTACAATCGAGCTGACCACTAAGGTCGCCGATACTAAACCAACCATTCATGCCTTTCACATCAATATTTGGACTACTTATCTCACCATTTAGTCCTTCGCAGTACGGTGCACCACTTTGGTACTCCTTCACATTGACAATAACGCGCCCTTTGGCATCAACCGGCAATGGCAGAGTTACTTGATCCATAGCCTGCTCAACACTGAAACGAAGTGAGGCGTTATTTACCGTCACGGATTTACTGACTAAATTCGATGAGAAATTGGCTTTTCCTGAGATCTCATTTTTATCTCTCGCATTACCAAACTGTACATTGCCTGCCAACTCACCGAGTAGTAATGACGACGGTTCAAGCTCCCACTTAACCTGATTCAATTGAATGTTATTGAATCTCACACCGCTCACTTGACCATGCCAAACAGAACCATTTACTGCACCTAGCTGCAAATTAGCTGGCAATTGGCCTTTAAAAACTTGCAGCAACACCGCTGCAGGCATAGTAAAAGCACTAAAAATAATAAATGCGAGTAAAAATATAATGAGTAGAGATAGTGTTTTTTTCATAATTATTTCTCTAAAACCAAGCGACTAACACGCACAAAGCCAGGTAAGTTCCCTTGTGTAAGGTCTAGGTTTTCTACTTTTACTCCATGCTTATTTGTCAGTTCATCTATCCACGCAACGAGTTTATTAAATTCCACATCATCGATGGTTAAACGCAAGCTTTCGCCACTAGGCTGCATTTTGCTGATATCTATTTGAAAACGGCCACGGGTATTATTGACTACCTGACTAATATTACCGCCGCTAATCACCTGTGCAGGGCTGCTAGATTTCAGCTTATTCACGCTTTGACCAACCCAATTTACGAGTTCGTGATTACGTTTTAGCTTAGCTTCGGCATCGCTGACAGCCTGATTTAAAGGTTTGAATATACCCATTACCAGTACAAAAACGACAAAAATAACGCCGGCAACAATCAACAGTTTTTGTTCTTGCTCTTTTAGACCATGCCAATAGTTAATTACTTGCTGCTTCATACTGCACCTCGAATGCGAATTTCACCCACCACAAAGTCACCATCATTGTTCAAAGCGCCCTGTTCAACACTTACACCGCGTTGCTCTAAAATTGCTTTGACTTGACCAAATACCTGGAACTCTTTTGCACGCGCTCTAATTCTGAGTTCGTTCCTACGTTTGTCGTAACGCAGTGTTTCAGGAGCAAAAGCATCAACTTCTTCATAAATCGCCACAAAGTGATTAGTTAATTCGAGCAAACCGCCCTGCTCCGTGCCAGATAACGCATCAAGCTCATTTTGGAGCTGTTTTTTCAATAAGTGCGGACGTACTACTTTATTTGGAAATGCCTGTTGATACATAGCGACCGCTTGGGTTTCTAGCTGATTAGCTTGATAACTTATCACATACAGCTGAGTGCCTTTAATTGCGATAAAGCTCACTACTGCCACGCTCGCCGCTATTAGTCCACTGCGCCAGTCACGCCACCACTGCGGCTGCTTTTTCTTCGCAGCGAACCGACCTTGACGCAAATTAAAATCAATGTTTGATAGCGATTTCGCGAAGATGGCTAAAGGTAAATCGTAATCTTGTTGTTGCGCTGTAAGCGTTATCGTTTCTGAGAAATCGCTTGCCGGGCTAAAATGCGCCAGCTGCTTAACACCCGCAATGGTGAGGTACTCGTTGACCCAGCTAAGTTCAGCAGTGCCAACTTGCCAAGCATTGTGTTTGAATAGCCATTGCTGACCTAACTGCACGGCACTAGTCATCTCTTCATGAAGCGGCAAACATAGAGCATCCGGTAGCGCTTTACTTACACTGATCCCTGCATCATCGAAGGCACTAAACCAGCTTTGTAGCCAACTGCTATCACAAATCGCAACATCTATAGTATGTGTGTCGGCTTTCATGCCCGGTTTACCAATCGCGATAAATAGCGCATCGATGTCGGTCGCAACATGTTCCTCAAGCATAAACGGTAAGGCTTGTTCTAGTTTTCTATTCCACTTTGCTGGTAGCTCAAGCGTGCGTAACTGCACCGCAGTTGCTGGTAGTAACAATACAACGGGTCTCGTTTGCGCCTTTTCAGCGAGACTACCAAGTTGTTCACTCCCTTCTAATTCACCACTGGCAATAATTTGTTGTTGTTCTGTTGACCACACTAACCAGTGTATTGTCGTCTGGTGTGACTGACCCACACGGATCAATAATTGTTCTGTCACTCTACGCCTCCAAATTTACGAGCAAGCACGTACGCTTTACCATCTTTTGTTTCTATAATTGATGTGAGAGAAAAGCGTCGCTCATCAAACACAGCTGTTGCTCGCAACTGAAAATAATTGCTGTTAATCGTAAAAATTTTGGAAGTCTTGTTAGGGTTTTTGACCCCTTGATTCGCGACTTCCGTGTAAAATTCATTGATATCTGTAAAACCTTTTTTTGGTCTCGCAGAAATAATAGCTTCAGCGCCTGATTTCGATAATCCAGGTATAAGTGCACTGAGTAAAAGCGCTTGCTCTGGCAATATCGTATTGACGTTTACCGCGAGCTCCTCACTTCCTGGGATCACGCAAACATAAGGCTTAATCTTTTCCATCACTAGCGGGTTAAAGCCCTTAATCACGCGTAGCTCACTAACAGACGCCATCAAATTATTAGCCGTTAAGTAAGGCGTCTGATTAGACATATACTCGTCTTCTTCTGCCCCAGAGCGGTAAGTAATGCTATCTTCATCAAGCCAATCGTATACACTATCAGCAAGGGCCTCCTCGCTTTCGTTACTCGGCAAATCCTCAATATTCTTCAAAAGTTCCAATAACGCAGCATGGGCTGGGTTTGTATTCTTTCCACCAATCTGCTGACCACCTTGGTTATTTCCATTTGTTTGTGACTTTGCTCTCAAGGCATTCAGGTTTAGGCATGCCTGTAAGTCTGTCACTTTACCGCTCAACGTACCATGGTCAACAGGGTAAGGCACTTCTTCACGCGCCCAAGGCTGGTCTAGATTTACGGTATCAGGGTCATCTTTCTTCGCTTGGATCAACGCTCTTTTCACTAACTCCTCAGCACCATAGCTATACCATTTGGCTTGCTGCTGAGTTTGAATATTCGAGGCCTTTTGTACCTGCACCATTAAACTACTCGCCATTTCAGCGGCAATTGTCGCTGCCAATGCAACGATGAAAAGTACGATGACAAGTGCTGCACCTTGCTGCTTCATGGCTGTTGCCCCTTATCATCAGCGACACCACTGCCTGGCGTTAAAAATAAACGGCTTATTGGATCCGAGTCTTTTCTTTGCAACGTCACTTTAACCGCTTTAGGTAACGATTTAGACTTCCAATCAGCTTGCCATTTTAGTTTGTCATCCAAAAATTCAAACTTTAACTCTTCTACATCTTCCAAGATGACCTGCGCGCGGGGCTCTGTTCCATCAAGCTGGTCAACATATACTCGATAAATACGCTCAAGCTTGTCATCGATAACCCGATAGCCCACGGCCTGCAGTTCAGAACGTGGCAATAAACTAATAGGGTTAGTCCAACCATCACGAACAAAAGCGATACCATCATATTGGCTCTCAAGCTCATAACGGCCATGGATGATATAAGTTGGGCTAAAATCCCCTGCTTCATTTCTGACTTCTCGCTTAGTGATCTGATTAAAATCCTGATCCATCAAGCGGAAAGTCGTTTGTAGACCTTCAATTTCGGCAATTTTTTCCGCTGAAGCCGCTTGGGCCTTCAACGTTGAATCTAAAATTTGATGAGTCGCTGTCACCACTACCGCTAAAATAGCCAGTGCTAACAATACTTCTATTAGCGTGAAACCACGCTGTGGTGTATGCACTGTCACTACTTACTCCGGTACATAAAAGTGGTGATGTCATACACTGAGTTTTTGAGTTCAGGCTCGCGGAAAACGTGCACGGTGAGCTTTACAAAGCTAGGATCTGCCGTTTGTTGGATATGCTGTTGCCAATACCAAGTGACCCCGGCCATTTCCTCTTCGCCTTTGTTACCATTCTTCCCATGCCAGTCATCGCCTTGCGCGCGCAAAAATACCAAGCGATTTTCTGCCACCCACGACGCATAGGTCTGCTCTTCAAGCGAGCTGATATGATTTATATGTTCGCTTGTTGCTTGCATTGCAGCAATACCAGCGACAGCACAAATACTTAGCGCAACCATGACTTCAAGTAAGGTAAAGCCTAAGCTTTTTTTAGCGCTCATTCTTCAGGTTCCCGCTTCAGCCCCACCGGCGCCATAAATTCGCCTTCGACAAAAAATATTGGCTCCTGCAGCTCTTTATTTTCCACACTTAATCTAAATGCGCTGACTTCACCGGAAGATAAAATAAGTACTTGCGGGATCTTGAGCTTTTTAAGTTCAAGTAAATTGTCGTCGTCACCGCCACTCATCAACTCTCGCCAATTTGCTTGCTCCAGTAAGTTATCTTGAGACCACGGCAGATCTTCTAAGATCAATTCCACTTTGTACTGCTCTGGCAGTTCAATTGGTTTGTAGATATCGTCCGCTTCGAAAGTTCGCCACTTCTCACCGTCAAAAACCAAAAACTCAATCACACCTTTATCTAAGTGAAAACCAAGTTCAACCTGATTTAGTACTGCAAATTCTGATGCAAGATTAATCGTCCCCTGCACACGCATAGCCATGGTTTCCAGCTCTTCCTCATCACTGTCACTGACGGTGTAAGTAATGAGGTTTACTGAAAAAGCAATGATCACCAAGACAATAAGGACTTCAAGTAAACTGAAGCCCTTTACCTTAGCTAATGCCGGTTTATGCAGAGGTGCTAACATAGATTAACGTTCGTCTTCCGTATCCCAGTTACCGATATCATCATCAGTTCCAACTTCGCCATCCGGACCCATTGAAAAGATATCGATTTGGCTCATTTCGCCTGGGCTGACTAATTGGTAAGGATTGCCCCATGGATCTTCTGGAAGCTTAGAAATAAAGCCACCTTCAGGGAAACGTTTTGGTACCGGGTCAATATTGGTTTGCGTTACCAACGCTTCCAAGCCTTGCTCTGTGGTTGGGTAACGTTTGTTTTTTAACTTGTACATCTTCATTGCGTCTTCAATTTGACGAATATCTAGACGTGCCTTTTCTTTTGCAGCTTCTTCTTGTTGACCCATCACGTTAGGTGCAACGATAGATAAGATCATACCGATGATAACAAGTACCACCATCACTTCTAGTAGTGAGAAACCTGATTGTTTTTTCACAATGTTTACCTCAATGCTGTTATTGATGACCATGCAAAAACATGCGATGGCCTTTCCTTTTTGACTACAATCCTACGGCTTTGTTCATCGCCATAATGGGCTGAAGAATCGCCATAACTATAAACAGTACAATAATTGCCATCGTCGCTATCATCGCAGGTTCTAGCAACTTCAGCGAGACATTTACCATACTTTCAAATTCTCTTTCTTGGTTATTCGCTGCACGCTCAAGCATCTGTTCTAATTCACCCGACTTTTCACCGCTGGCAATCATGTGCAGCATCATAGGTGGGAACATTTTGGTCTGTTGCAACGACGCTCTAAGGCTTGCACCTTCACTCACCCGAGTCGCCGCTTCTGCAACGGAGGCTTTGATTTTTTCGTTCTCAAGTACTTGGCCTGATATTTTCATACCCTCAAGTAGCGGAACAGAACTCGATGAGAGAATACTTAAGGTACGCGCAAATCGTGCAGTATTCACACTGCGAGTTACCTTTCCAAGACCCGGTAAACTCAGCAGCTTGCTATCGTACCAAAAGCGGACCTTAGGTTTTTGTAATGCTTTTTTAATCGCGTAGGTGCCAATGACAACCACTGCCAACGTAATCATCCAGTAGTTTTGTACAAAATTACTGGCAGCCATAACCCACTCAGTTGTCCAAGGCAGTGCTTGCTTGGATTTCTCAAAGGTCTTCAAGATCTTTGGTACTACCGTCCCCAATAGAATGGAAACAATCGCGATAGCAAAGATGACCAAAATAATGGGATACACCATCGCTTGCGTAATTTGGCTACGCATATGTTGACGCTGCTCAGTGTAATCGGCCAAGCGATTTAGTACTTCATCTAAGTGCCCTGACTTTTCTCCAGCAGCAACCATTGAGCGGTACAAGTGATCAAATACGTGAGGAAACTCCGACATACCATCTGCCAGTGTGTAACCTTCAACGACTTTTGATCTTACCGCCATCAGCATACGCTTTAATCTTGGCTTTTCACATTGCTCAGCTACAGCCATCACCGCAGCTTCAACAGGTAAAGAAGATTGGATCAAGGTCGCCAACTGGCGCGTGATCAAGGCAAGGTCTGATACCGAGGGACGGTAGCCTTTAAAAAGCGTAAAACCACCACTACTTTGGTTTTTATCTTTCTCAGCAGCAGGCAAAACCTCAAGTGGCATCATGGCTTTTTCTCTCAGCATTTGCCTAACTTGCTTCGCCGTATCCGCCTCTAAAATTCCTTTCTTCTCTTTGCCTTTACCATCTAAGGCGCGGTATTCAAACGCTGCCATTAGCCTTCCTCACGCGTTACACGCATTACTTCTTCTAAGGTTGTTTGACCAGCAAGTACTCGCGAACAGCCATCTTGTCGGATGCTTGGCGTACGCTTACGAATATATTTCTCTACCGCTTGCTCACCCTTACCATTATGAATAAGTTCACGGATAGGCTCATCAACAATGAGAAGCTCATGAATACCTGTACGGCCTTTATAGCCATTAAAATTACATTCTTCACACCCAACCGCGCGGAAGATTTGCGTGCCACTGTCTTTGGCAACCCCCAGCAGCTCACACTCTCTCTCATCAGCTACATGCGCTTCTTTGCATTTAGGACAAAGCGTTCTTACCAGTCGTTGTGAAAGTACACCAAGTAGAGATGAACTTAAAAGGAATGGCTCAACCCCCATATCTTCCATACGAGTGATAGCACCTGCTGCGGTGTTAGTGTGCAGTGTGGATAATACCAAGTGGCCAGTCAAAGACGCTTGGACACCAATTTGCGCGGTCTCCAAATCTCGGATTTCACCTACCATCACCACATCAGGATCTTGACGTAGAATTGCACGTAAGCCTCGAGCGAATGTCATATCCACTTTTGGATTTACTTGCGTTTGACCAATGCCCGGGATCTCATATTCAATCGGATCTTCAACCGTTAAGATATTGCGGTCCTTAGAGTTGATTTGTGTCATGCCCGCATACAAGGTTGTACTCTTGCCCGAACCTGTTGGACCGGTAACCAATATGATACCGTGAGGCTTAGCAATGAGCTCTGCAAACGCATCGCGGTTTGCTTGAGTCATGCCCAAATCTTCAAGGTTTAATCTCGCGTTATTTTTGTCTAGTAGACGTAGCACCACTCTCTCACCAAAGCTTGATGGCATCGTTGATACACGCACATCCACGGCTCGTCCTGCGATCCGCAAACTGATACGGCCATCTTGCGGTACACGTTTTTCTGCGATGTCGAGTTTAGCCATTACTTTGATACGAGACACTAATAATGAAGACAACTTACGGTTTGGCTTCAATACTTCTTTCAGTACACCATCAACCCTAAAGCGAATAACCAGTTCTTGCTCAAAAGTTTCGATATGGATATCCGATGCACCTTCTTTTATCGCTTCACTTAACATGGCGTTAATGAGCTTGATGATAGGCGCATCATCATCCGCAGCTAGCAGGTCTTCGGTTTGTGGCAATTCTTCAGCAAGCGAGAACAAATCCATCTCGTTGCCGATATCTTCCATCATCTGTTGTGTTTCAGAGCTGTCTCTTTGATAAGACGCTTCAAGCATATGCTCAAAGCGGTCTTCATCTAGCGCCTCAAGATGTAATGTTTTACCTGCAACGCGGCGTACTTCCATCAGCGTTTCAAGATCAAGCGTGCCTTTATGAAAGAGCTTAGCCTGATCGCCATCTGGACTGAGTAACACCCCTTTTCGACGTGCAAACGAAAATGGCAAACGCAATGTAATAGCAGGTACGTGTGGCATTTCAGCCACTTCTTCGATCATTGGCTCAGCACTTTGCAGCTGAGCGGCCAACTCTTCAGCCTCTGCTCCTAAATCTGGCGTGACTTTTTCATCAATCATTTTCACGCTCTTTTCTATTTTGCTCTTTCAAGAACTCTTCATACGTCGGTGGCAAAGTAAGCTTGTCATCCCACTTAGGAAGGATTGGCGTGTCTTCAAACGGCATTAACTCGATGCCATCCTCTCTTTGCTTATACTGCTCACCACGAATAAAGTTATATTTTGAATGGCTAATGTCGTTCATACTGCGGCTATCACGTACAATAGTCGGACGAATGAATACTAATAAGTTACGTTTTTCCTTTTTAGTCCCTGTTGATCTAAATAGGTGACCTAATATTGGAATGTCACCTAATAGCGGTACTTTAGAAACACTTTCTTGAACGGTTTCATCAATCAGACCACCTAAGATAACCATGCCACCATCATCAGCGATAACTGTGGTATTGATAGCACGTTTAGCCACTCGAATATCCACCGACGTTGCACCTTTAACACTGGATACTTCTTGTTCAATCGTCAGTTGAACCGCAGTGCCGTCGTTAATCTGAGGGGTTACTTTTAATTTGATACCCACTTCTTGACGGTCTACGGTTTGGAAAGGGTTTGAATTATTGTCGTTTGCAGTAGAACCGGTGACGATTGGCACTTCTTCACCGACGATCATGGACGCTTCTTCGTTATCCATAGTCGTAACCGACGGCGTAGCTAGAATATTTGAGTTGGTATCCGTGGTTACCGCTTGAATGATTGCACCCCAGTCATTCTTCACAATACCAGCCGCCAGACCATTGATATTTTTCAGTAGGCCCGCCAAACCGCTATAGTCTCCACGCTCGGTAGTCGTGGTATTAGATACATCATTATCATCTGTTCCAACGATTGTCCCTTTAATCTCTCTATCACGTGCTTGTTGTGCTGCAACAGCTAGTGAACCGATCGGAACGGTGTTGCCATCATTAAACTGCAGCATCCCGCCTTTTTCAGAGATCCACTGTAAGCCAAGGTTAATACCATCGGCTTCAGAAACCTCAACAACGATTGCTTCAACCAATACTTGAGCTCGACGAATATCTAACTTTTTAATCACCTGAGTTAAAGATCGCATCGTGTCTGGTTGTGCGGTAATCACCAGCGAGTTTGAGTCTTCGTGCGCCTCAATACTGGTTTCATTTTTGCTACTACTGCGAGTTCTTGCTTGCTGACCTGCGGCTTGTTCTTCTTCAATCGATTTACTCACGCCTTGAAGAACCTTAACCAGATCTTCCGCTTTTGCGTAATTTAGATAGAAAACCTGAGTATTGCCTTGCGATTGTAGTTCATCATCTAAACGCTTGATGAGTTCAGCCGCGCGGCTACGTGCCTGTGACTCGCCACTAACAATGACGCTGTTAGTGCGGGTATCTGACACAATTTTCGGAATAAGGAAGTCTGGTACACCACCTTTCCCTGAGTCTTGGAAAATCTTTTCAACGACTTTAACAACATCTTCAGCAGTGGCATGCTTCAGCTTAACGATATCAACACGCTTATCGCCTGCTTGGTCAACCGTTTTGATAATATCAACAAGACGATTCACCGAGGACGCATGGCCGGTTAGCATCATCACGTTTGCTGAATTTAGATTGGTTACGTGACCACCATCTTTTTGGTCACTGAATTGACGAATAAGTGGACCAAGCTCTTGCACGCTAACGTTCTTCACCCGTACAACGCGTGTTACCATTACGTCACCATTTCCTAGCTCTTCACCAGATACCAAAGGCACGTTCGACTTTTTACCATCAGAACTACGAACTACCTTAAGCACACCGCTATCCATTTCAATAACTGAATAACCATATACTTCAAGCACGTTTAAAAAGAACTGATAATACAGCTTTTCATCCATCAGCTCATAACTGCGAACATTGATATTACCGCGCACGTTAGGGTCTATGATGATAGTTTTATTCAGCTTATCACTAACGATATTAATGAATTCATTAATATCGGTACCTTTGAAGTTCGCGGCATATTCAACCGCAGAAACAGAAAGTGAAATACCAGCAGCAATCAAGAGCGTTGCATACTTAGCTAACCCTTTTTTGGTTTTTGTGAGGTGTAGCTTTTTACCCATTATTCTAAAACTCCAAAATTAGTAACTTTACAGGCTAAACTGCACATCCATCACCTGACCGTCTCGCTCGATCGTGATGTTTGCATCTGTGCTCGTTCTAAGTTCATTAATAGCTGACATAGCCTGTTTCATATCCGTGAGCTGAAACCCATTAATCGCGATTGCTAAATCATTCGCTTGTAAACCGACTTGTTTAAATAGCTCAGGATCTTTGCCTGGTGTAAGGCGATAACCGATTAGTTCTCCATTGCGGCGCTCTGGTGAAATTTTAATATAATCAAACAACTTACCGGGCTCGTTTATTAATTCCTGGCGACGATTTGCAAGTTCATTTCGAGGTGGGGTTGGTGAAGTTGCGTTGTTGACGATTTTCTTTGGCTTTGTTGGCATCGCCACAGTGCGACTAAACTCTATACCATCTAACATCAGCGTTTCAAAACGCCCACTAACATCTAAAATCACACGATCAGGTAATACCCGAGCAAGCTTTGCACGAGTGCCTGTGATTGGCGCGTCAACAGAATAGGTCTCTTGACGCCCCTGAGATTCAATAATAGCAAGGCCTGCACCATCATCTTGGCTGACAGCCACGATACCAGTTAACCTAACGTTAAGCGTTGTTTCCGGTGCATCAGAAACCACAGGTTGCGGCTTGGTATCAGGCTTAGCATTGGCCTCACCAAACAAGTTTTGTGAGACAATTCCTTGGCTTGTAATACCACCGCTACTTGATTGACTATACAGTTGTGATGCTGGGAGTAAGGGTTGTGTTTGTGGCACAGGCCATAACAACCAAAATAATTGCGAAAAGAGAAACGCAACGTAAACAACCGACAGGACAACAATGATACGACTCAATTTTGCATGAGGCAAACCAAGCCAAAACTTCTGAAGCTGTTGTAACTGTAATTCCATATAATACTTTTCTTATTCTCTTGAACGCCCCAGTGTACCGCCTCGAAATTTTTTCAACAAGCGTGCATTTGTTAAACTTTTAATTAAATAGGTACACCGTAGGCCAATTAACTGAATCTAAACTTAACCTTGGAACATAGACACACATATTAGTTCATTTTTTAGGTAAAGTGCGATTAACTCACAAGTTTAGTGCCTTTCATCTACTTTGTTTGCATAACGAAATATGCTAAATTTGTTAGGTTAAATTTCACACTAGCAAATAGTTAACGAATTGTGACAAAACTCCAACAGGAAAACAACCAATCTGAACAGAAAGTTCGTATTGATAAGTGGTTATGGGCTGCTCGCTTCTACAAAACGCGAGCGCTTGCTCGCGATATGGTCCAAGGTGGCAAAGTACATTACAACGGTCAGCGCTGTAAACCAAGTAAAACGGTTGAAGTCGGCGCAGTAGTGAAATTAGCCCAAGGATATGAAGAGAAAGAAGTAACCATACTCAAAATCATGGAAAAGCGACAAGCGGCTCCTATCGCTCAAACTCTTTATGAAGAGTCTGAAGCAAGTATTGAAAAACGAACGCAAAACGCGTTGGCGCGCCAAAACAATAGCTTGTTTGCGCCTCGTCCTGCCACTAAGCCGGACAAGAAACAACGCCGTGAATTACTTAAATTGAAATCAAACTAGGATTTTCATTGATGCAGACTGATTTACTTCATCGTTATATTTTCGACAAGCTGGACGTACGTGGTGAGCTTGTACAAATAGAACAGACTTTTACTGACATCATTAGCGGTCACAACTACCCAGAGCCTGTGCAACAGCTATTAGGCGAGTTATTGGTTGCAACAAGTTTGCTTACCGCTACGTTAAAATTTGAAGGTGACATTGCGGTTCAGCTTCAAGGTGATGGTCCAGTGAAATATGCGGTGATCAATGGTAATCACAAACAACAGATGCGCGGCGTGGCAAGGCTGCAATCTGAGGTTTCAGGATCATCGGTACCTGAGCTAATGGGCAAAGGGTATATGGTTATCACCATTACACCGACAAAAGGCGAACGCTATCAAGGCATAGTTCCGCTTTCTAAAGCATCACTTGCCGAATGTTTAGAAGAATACTTCGAACAATCTGAGCAATTGAAAACCCGTTTATGGTTCGCAACAAGCCTAGTCGGCGATAAAGTGAAAGCGGCAGGTCTGTTTTTACAAGTACTGCCCGTCAATAAAGAAAAGTCTGTTGCCGATTTCCAACATCTTGAAGCACTAAGCGACACGATTAAAGATGAAGAGCTACTAGATTTAGACGCCAATACCGTATTAACAAGACTGTATCACGAAGACAATCCTCAACTTTTTGAACCACAAGCTATCTCGTTTGTATGTGGATGTAGCCGTGAAAAAACCGAGAACGCGCTGGCAAATGTCGGACTAGAAGCCTTGATGGAAGACTTGCAAAAACACGGCGAAGTCAATATTAGCTGTCATTACTGCTTGAAAAACTACGTTTTTAACGAGCAAGATATTAAATCGTTATTTAATTAAGTTGCGCTTTAGCCCTTAATTACAAAATGAAACCGCCATTTTTGGCGGTTTTTTTATGTCTATTGGGTGATACCGGTGTCATAAAACATATAAAAGTTATGACACCGGTATCATTGAAATTATTCAAGTTTTTTGACGTTTTTATGTAGTTTTAAGCACTCTAAAGGCTCGAATATCTCAATTTCATCTGTTACTATAAATTTAGCTAAGGGCAAGAGTACCCCAGAGCTATCCCGTTCAACTCTCACTTTTTAGGTATAAACATGACTTCAAGCGCTACTCGTTTTGTCGATTTAACCGCAGCTGAACTTGTCGAACACGCTATCCGTCGTGGCGAGGGCACTTTAGCCGCAAATGGAGCTTTTGTTGCAAAAACTGGGCGTCGTACTGGTCGTTCACCAAACGACCGTTTCATCGTAAAAGAATCAAGCACAGAAAATGACATCCAATGGGGTAACGTAAACCGCCCATTCGAAGGTGCTAAGTTTGATGCTTTATGGGCTCGCGTAGAAGCGCACGTTCTTGAAAATGACCACTTCGTCTCTCACTTAGAAGTCGGTGCGGATCCAGAGCACTATTTACCAGTCGTTGTAACGACTGAAACTGCTTGGCATCACATTTTCGCTAAAAACATGTTTATCGAACCTAACTCTTATAACAAAACTGATTTACCTGAATGGCAGGTGATGAACGTACCTTCTTTTGTTTGTGATCCTGAGCGTGATGGCACAAACAGCGATGGCACCGTTATCATTAACTTTGCACAGCGCAAAGTGCTTATCGCAGGTATGCATTACGCCGGTGAAATGAAGAAGTCGATGTTCTCTGTACAGAACTTCTTACTACCAGCAAAAGGTGTGCTACCTATGCACTGTAGTGCAAACGTTGGTGAAGCTGGTGATACAACGTTATTCTTTGGTTTATCAGGAACAGGTAAAACCACGCTTTCTGCGGATCCTAAGCGTTTTCTTATCGGTGATGATGAGCACGGTTGGGCACCTGGTAGCGTATTCAACATTGAAGGCGGTTGTTATGCGAAATGTATCGACCTGTCACAAAAGAACGAGCCAGTTATTTGGGATGCAATCCGTTTTGGTACTATTTTAGAAAACGTCGTGCTAGATGAAACGCGTACTCCTGACTATACCGATTCAAGCTTAACGCAAAATACGCGTGCAGCTTACCCTCTTGAGCATGTTGAAAAGCGTAAAGTTGAAAACCGCGCGGGCGAGCCTCGTGCAGTTGTATTCTTAACGTGTGACGTGAGTGGCGTATTACCTCCAGTTTCAATCCTAAGCGAAGAAGCTGCGGCTTATCACTTCCTTAGTGGCTACACGGCGAAAGTAGGCTCAACTGAGATTGGTTCAACCTCTGATATCGAATCAACTTTCTCAACTTGTTTTGGTGCTCCTTTCTTCCCTCGTCCAGCAGGCGTGTACGCTGAGCTACTAATGAAACGTGTGCGTGAGTTTGGCGCGAAAGTCTACCTAGTAAACACAGGTTGGACTGGTGGTCCTTATGGCATTGGTAAGCGTTTTGACATTCCAACAACTCGCGCCGTGATTGATGCAATCGTAAACGATACATTAGAGGGCGTTGAGACACAGCACATTGAGGCACTAAATTTAGATGTACCAGTGGCAGTGGAAGGTGTTGATAGCAAGCTACTTAATCCAGTAAATACATGGCAAGATCAAGCTAAGTATGCGGAATATGCAGCTAAACTTGCGGCTGACTTCAAAGAAAACTTCGCTAAATACGATGTTTCTGAAGCAATCAAAGCGGCAGGTCCTCGCGGCTAATCTAAGAAAGATTCCTTTATCAAAAGCGCCCCTTGTTTGGGCGTTTTTTTGTGCCTCTTTTTATACACATGAATATCTTTCAATAAACCTAGTATTAACATTTAGGTACATGCGTGCTTATATATTGTTGGTTAATTAAACAACATGCATAAGGAAAACCATGAAATTACAATTAAAAAAGAAACAACTAAAATCGTTGCAAGCTAAAGATCTAAACAATCAGGCGACCAGAAAAATAGCTGCCGCGGGCGCGACTTTTGGCTCTAGAGTTGATTGTGGCAGTTGGCAGATTTGTGATACTCACCCTGCGATTTGTGAGTCAATGGGACTTTGTCGTTCAGTAGATATCTGCTAATAAAGCGATAACCAAGTCCTTTAATAGGGCGAAAATTCGCCCTATTCCAAAGTACTCCAAAGCTTATTTAGCACCAACTTTTTAAAGGTTAAAACAAATTGTTTCATCGTGATTGGAATGATAGCCACAAGCGCAATTCCCTTATCAAAGTCAGGATTAACACTACAGTAAAGTGAAATCTCAGTTTTGCTGCTTTCTCTAAAGCGTGCGATTTCAGCCTCGCTGTAATTGGTTTTACGCCCAACAACCTTCAAACATCTTAAGCCATTATGAGGGCTTACCAAGCCAACCGGGTTGATGGTGTCATAGAGCGTTGCTATCGCGCTATTTTGAGGCAAGTTATTTGGATAAACTTCGGCGATATTTTTTGCCATGGCCCTGAACATGGCGGGACTGAGCATGGTATCTGCATATAACAGTTTTCTACATGGGTTACGTATATAACGTTTTAATACCTCGATAAGAGAAAACCTAAAGGTACTATTTTTCCCTCTAAAGTCAGGCAAAAAAGCAGCTGAAGCGCCAACAATGCAAACATCCTTGTTGCTATCATCAAAGGTCAATAAGCAATAGCCGATAATGTCACCGCCTGATAAAAACAACCGGAGTCTGCGCTTTGTGCTTTCACCTTTTTCAAAGTACAGAGCAAAGTAATGCTCAACCTCTACCTTGGAAAAGCTTGTCGCTATCACTCGCTTCAATTGGTTTAAATACGGTGTATCTAACATTCCCTTTTGATAGCTTAAATCTCTATGCTTTATTGTGCTCAACTTGCTCGCCTACCCTATTGAAAATCATGCTTCCTCAAGCTTTCCCCGATAAGCAGGCAGTGAAACCTCCGCGATCAGACCACCACCATCTCGATTTCGTAGTCTTACTTTACCGCCGTGTGTGGTCACGATACGTTTGATAATGGCAAGCCCCAAGCCACTCCCCTCACTACCTCTAGCCTGATCTCCCTGTTTAAATGGTTCGAATACAGACTCTAACTCTGACTCAGGGATACCTGGCCCTCTGTCCATTACTTTTACGATAACAGCACGGTGCTTGGGGCTGTATTCTGTCGTCACCTCAATATCTTGTTCAGAATAACGGATCGCATTTTCAATCATATTAGTGAACACCCGCTTTAACGCGACGGCATTCATCATCACCGCAGGTAAGTATTCCTCTGCTTGCAAGTGAATTGGTCGCTGATGCTGCTGCTCTGCATGAACGACTTCTTCAATAACCGAGTTAACGTCATCTGCCGACATTTCTGCGCCGTTGTGATGACGGAGATATTCAATGAATTGGTCGATAATCGCATTCATGTCTTCAATATCGTCGATGATCCCCTCGCGCAGGTAGTCTTCTTCATCCGACATCATTTCAGTTGCTAGACGAATTCGGGTTAAGGGCGTACGTAAATCGTGTGACACACCAGCCATTAACAGTCGTCTATCACTTTCTAGGTCTGCGATCCCCTTAGACATTTTATTAAATGCCCGAGTCACCTCTATGACTTCAGTAGACCCTTCTTCGACAAGACGTGTTGAAAAGTCCCCGACGCCTACTCGACTAGCTGCAATTTGTAGCGATTTTAGCGGTTTGTTGAGATGCCTAGCAAAAAGCCAACCCCCTAACACACTTAAAAAACCAATACTGGAGAGGTAAAAAACTAAAAACTCCATTTTTGTTTCACTGAGTCCGCTAAGCGGTACCCTTACCCAATACCCAGGCGCTTGCGGTGCTTCGACCCAATAAACAACCGGATCTCCTTGGCTTATCCTGACACGCGCAGAGCCGTTAAGTTGCTCTGACATACTACGAGAAAGCAATGTATATTCTTTGGCCTGCCCCAACCCATTTACATAGGCCTCTCTTTGCGTCATGACCTCAATACCCGTTATCTCGAAAAATTTGCGAGATACACTGTTATTAACTTCAACACCATTCTCCCAATCAATGAAGACCGTTTTAACCTGCTTAGCAAGCATCAGATTCACTTGCTCAAAGGTTGGTTTGAAGACGTATAAGGTAACAGTAATGTAAGATACGACTTGATTTATCAATAGCAAAGCGCCTACAAAGAAGACGGTTTGCCCAAATGCACTACGAGGTAACATACTGACTACTTCACGCCGTCAGGCACAAATACGTACCCAAGACCCCACACAGTTTGTATATAGCGAGGATTAGACGCGTCATCTTCAATCATACGACGCAAGCGCGAAACCTGAACGTCAATGCTGCGCTCAAGTGCACTATAATCACGCCCTCTAGCAAGATTCATTAACTTATCTCGACTAAGCGGCTCTCGAGGGTGGCTCACCAGCGCTTTAAGTACCGCAAACTCACCTGAGGTAAGTGAAATCGTCGCTTCCCCATGTTGCATCTCTCGCGTCGCTAAATTAAGGGTAAAGTTACCAAAGCTCACTTCATTTTCTTCTGCAGCAGGTGCACCAGGTACTTCTTTAGCACGGCGACGAAGAATGGCTTTGATCCGCGCCAGCAGTTCTCTTGGGTTGAAGGGTTTTGGAATGTAATCATCTGCGCCAAGCTCAAGGCCAATAATACGGTCAACCTCATCACCTTTAGCCGTCAACATGACAATCGGGATCTCATTCTCTTTTTGTCTTAAACGACGACAGATGGAAAGGCCATCTTCTCCGGGAAGCATCAAGTCTAACACCATCAAGTGAAAGTTTTCGCGTTCAAGCAGTCTATCCATTTGTTCAGAATTGGCTGCGCTGCGGACGATAAATCCCTGCTCAACTAGATAACGTTCTAAAAGACTGCGCAAACGCATATCGTCGTCAACTACGAGCACTTTGGTGGTTTCATTTCCCATTTATATTTCTTCTATTTATTAATTTACTAAAGCTTGCTGATCTGCGACATTTCGTGCACAAATCATCATCCTGTTCATTTAACGCTCATGGCAATAATGGACCATGATATTATTATGCTTAAATATAATTGAATTTGGTGCTTTTCGACACCATACATTGATACTAGATTGTTACCGAACATTACAAGGGTTTTACCCAAAACACCTGAGAAACATGAAAACGAACTTGATCACGCCCGAAGGATACCGCCAACTGCAGCAAGAACATGATCATCTGTGGTTTGAGAAACGCCCAGAGATCACCAAAATTGTGAATTGGGCAGCGAGTTTAGGCGATCGCTCCGAAAATGCCGACTACACCTTCAATAAACGTTTATTGAGGCAAATAGATAGACGAGTGCGCTTTTTACGAAAGCGCATGCCCGAACTAAAAGTCGTCGAATACAGTCCCGAACAAGAAGGTAAAGTGTTTTTTGGCGCTTGGGTAGAAGTAGAGAGCGAAGAAGGCGAGATTCGCGCATTTCGTATTGTTGGACCAGATGAAATTTACGAACGTAATGACTACATCTCCATCGATGCGCCAATGGCTAGGGCCTTACTAAGCAAACAAGTCGATGATGAAATTACGGTCATCACACCGCACGGCCAAAGACTTTGGTATATCAACCAAATCGAATATCGCAGAAACACCGAACAATGATAATATTGAGCTAAATTTTGTTTGCCGAGATGAGTATTATCTAGGCAACACAGACCGACTAAGAAGAGTATAAGGATTTTGCATGAGCAATATCACACAACGTTTAGCAACTGAGCTTAACGCCAGAGAACAGCAGGTTAATGCTGCTATTAGTTTGCTAGACGAAGGGGCAACCGTTCCATTTATTGCACGTTACCGTAAAGAAGTAACGGGTGGCTTAGATGACACTCAACTGCGTTTGCTTGAGCAAAGGTTAAGTTACTTACGAGAGCTCGATGAACGTCGCGAGTTTATTTTAAAAACCATCGATGAGCAGGGTAAACTCACCTCAGAGTTAAGCGCAGAAATACAAGCTGCCGACAGCAAAACCGTGCTCGAAGATTTATATCTCCCATACAAACCAAAGCGCAGAACAAAAGGTCAGATCGCAATAGAAGCAGGTTTGGAACCCTTAGCTGACGCTTTATTTGCAGATCCCACGTTAGACCCAGAACAGCAAGCTACTCCTTACATTGATGAAAGCAAAGGCGTTGCAGACAGTAAAGCGGCTTTAGATGGCGCTAAGTTCATTCTTATGGAGCGTTTTGCAGAAGACGCTAAACTACTCGCTAAACTCCGTGCACACCTTAAAGACAACGCGCAAATTGAAGCAAGAGTCATTGCCGGTAAAGAAGAAGCAGGGAGTAAATACCGTGACTACTTTGAGCATAATGAGCTACTAAGTAAAATTCCATCACACCGAGCGCTGGCAATGCTAAGAGCACGTAACGAAGGCTTTTTGCAGCTATCTATCAACCCGGAACCAAGCGCAGAGGACGCCGCTCAATTTTGTGCACAGATCATTGCTGACCATTATAGCCTTGCGGTCTCAGGTAAAGCTGCCAGTGATTGGTTAATGGGTGTAGTACAGTGGGCATGGAAGATTAAAATAGCCCTGCACTTGGAAAATGAATTCTTAGGGTCAATGCGTGAAAAGTCAGAGCTAGACGCTATCGAAGTCTTCGCGAAAAACCTAAAAGATCTGCTGATGGCTGCGCCTGCGGGTGCAAAAGTGACAATGGGTATAGATCCGGGCCTTCGCACCGGATGCAAAATCGCCATTGTCGATGCCACAGGTAAACTGATTGCAACTAGCACAATCCACCCTCATGCGCCACAAAACCAGTGGGACAAGTCGCTGAAGACACTAGAGCAAATGTGTCGCCAATACAAAGTTGAGCTTATCGCTATCGGGAACGGAACGGCATCTCGCGAGACCGACAAACTTGCTGCAGAACTGCTAAAAAGCGCTACCGAATTAAAACTCAACAAAATCATGGTGAGTGAAGCTGGCGCATCGGTGTACTCTGCCTCTGAATTTGCCGCAAACGAATTTCCAGATCTTGATGTATCTCTACGCGGTGCAGTTTCTATCGCAAGAAGATTACAAGATCCGTTAGCAGAGCTTGTGAAAATCGAACCTAAATCAATCGGTGTTGGCCAATATCAGCATGATGTTTCTCAAAGCCAGTTAGGACAAACACTAACGGCAGTGGTCGAAGACTGCGTAAACTCAGTAGGTGTCGATGTGAACACTGCATCGATACCATTACTCACGCGCGTCTCGGGTTTGAATAAAACATTAGCCAGCAACATCGTAAAATACCGCGACGAAAATGGCTCTTTCACGGATCGCAAAGCGCTTAAAAAAGTTGAGCGATTAGGACCGAAAGCATTTGAACAAGCAGCTGGTTTCTTACGTATCGCCAATGGCGACGATCCTCTGGATGCATCAGCAGTGCACCCAGAAGCTTACCCTGTTGTCAAAGCGATTTGTAAAAAACAAAATCTAGAAGTGAATACCCTTATCGGTAATCGCGAAGTCTTGAATGGCCTTGTGGCAAATGACTATGTAGATGATAAGTTTGGAGTACCAACGGTCACTGATATTATCAAAGAGTTAGATAAGCCAGGCCGAGATCCTCGACCAGAATTTAAAACGGCGCAGTTTAAAGCTGGTGTTGAGACAATCACAGATCTTAAAGTCGGTATGATTTTAGAAGGTGTGGTCTCTAATGTTGCCAATTTTGGGGCTTTTGTGGATGTTGGTGTACATCAAGATGGACTTGTTCACATTTCAGCACTCACGGATAAGTTTATTTCCGATCCGCGTGAAGTCGTTAAAGCGGGAGATATCGTTAAGGTCAAAGTGATTGAGGTTGATGTGCCTCGTAAACGCATTAGCTTTACCATGCGCCTAAACGATGAAATATCTCAAGCTCCAGCGCAAAAACAAAACGCTAAGCCGCACAAAGGGAAACCAGCGTCTAAGTCTTCTAAGCCAAAGTCACGAGATGCAGGTAACGCCGCGATGGGTAATGCGTTTGCTGAAGCCTTCGCAAAGCTGAAGAAGTAATCTCAATAACCTGAACTTGGGATAAGAAGTAAGTTAATCCACTAAAATCACTAAGTTCAAAAGCGTAATATCGCTCTAGCTAGGAGTTATTTCTTAATACAAGGCAAATTTGTGCGTCAATAGCTGGCCTATTGCAAGCAAATTTAACGCAGTAGTAAGGGATAACAGCTGCTAGAGAACAAGTTGTTATCCCGAGTTCAGGTTCAACAATGCGATGAACAAAGAAAAGCGCGGCCTTGGTCGCGCTTTTCGTTTGTCGGGGGTTTTAACTCGTTTTCACTGCAATGGCCCGCGGAGGAGAAGGCCAATACCTACGGTTAAATTTGCACTGATAGCGATGCGGGTTGATTAGGCATCGCTACATGTTGATAAAAATTTGAGATCCTGAGCGATCTTGCTTGGATTTCAGGGTCGGCTTCAATTGGCATCGCAACAGCATAAGGATCTGCATCCTGCTTAAGCTTGGCTTGCTCTTCTTCACTCTCTGCTTTTGCCTGCTCACCACTCAAGCGGCGAGTTTGAATGTTTTGCACCCGCTTGCTATCACTTTGTTCTTCACCACTGATAGAAGCTTTTGCCAACTCAGCCTGCGCCGCCGAGAGTTTTTGAGTCGCATCTGCTGCGATGGCTCTGTCAGCGCCAGATGGTTCTGCTGGTGCTAACGCTGCCGCTCTCACCGTTTGCATTTTTTCAATCGTGCCCTGCGGATCACCTTCAAGCGGCGCAACGTCGATCATCACCTCACCGCCAATAGCGTAGTTATTACCATCAGGACCGCGCTGATATTCATAACTCGGTGATCCGGCATATTGCCCGCCTACTCTGGCATGAGCCTGCTCATGTAATCTTACTTCTCTATCTCGAGATTTTAATTCTTGAACGACCTGCTCATCTTGCTCTGTTTGTTGCTGCTCTTGTTCATTCTTTTCTTTTTCTTGGCCTTCGCCTTTTTCACCTTGCTCTTTGCCTTGAATGGTTTTGCTTTGCTCTGTTTTACCATCAGAACCGTAAACTTTTGCATCGTCTACGTTAGAAGAGCGGCCTTTTTCAGAGTCGGAAAGGTTGCGGTTTTCGGTAAATGAGGGATTAGTTGGTGCAGGTTTTGGGATCGCTTCACGCAGCTGGTTATCGCGTACAACCGTTTCGGTGTACACGTTGGCAGTGTTTAAATTCATCGCCGGTGGTGGCGTTACTATGTTCATTACACTTTAATATCAATCAACGTACCTAGCACTTCATCTGCAGTGCGAATAGTTTGCACATTGGCTTTCGCGTTAAACTCTTCAACTTTTAAGGCTACCACGGATTCGGTCAAGCTTGGGGTTTCGCTCACAGGAGCTGTCACAGCTTCACCGGCGCTGGCACCCTGCAACTGTCGCCCAGATGCACGTTCAGAATCGCTTTGTTGATCGATGGCAGCGCGGTTAATATCAGCACTTGCTTGGGCAATCCCCTGAGCAGCGCGGTTATAACCGTCGATTCCATTATTTAACACATCACCTATTGGCATATTCGCACCTAGATAAACCTTTTCTTACTGACTAATTATTGCGCAAAATATCAACAAAGAAAAGTAAAAGCGGCAATTTTTTGCCGCTTTATTGTTCCAAATATCTAAATAATTGATTTAAGGAGTGATAAAAAGGCTTCTTTATGAGAGATAAAAGGCGCATGAGAGGCTTTTGCAAGCGTATGAGCCTTAAAATTTGGATTGAGTACCTGCATTTTCTCTACAGCCGCTTGTGGCACAAGAGAGTCTAAACGGCCGAATATGCCTATTGTGGGGAGTTGCAGCCGTGAAAATTCATCACGTAAGTCCTGCGATTTCAATATCTCCAGTCCACCAGCTAGTGCTTTCGCCTCCGCTTCCGGCAGTGTGCCTAGTAGCGCTTTGAGTTGTTTGATGTCTTCTCTGGCATGTTCACTGCCCATCGCTTGAATCGCTAAAAACCTTTCTATCGTTTTTGCGCTATTGGTTTGCAGTTGAGTCTCAAAGTTGTTTAGCACCTTAGGGGCTATTCCGGGCCAATCAGCTTGCTCACAAAAAAATGGCGTTGAAGCGACCAAAATAACCTTGCTAACTTTGTCTGGAAAATGAGCAGCTAAATACAATGCAAATAAGCCCCCCAAAGACCAGCCTATCAGCACGCTTTGTGGCATCAGCTGCTCAGCAATAAGTAAAGCGTTACGCTCAAGAGAATAATCGCCCTCGGCGCTTGGTGTACCACCAAATCCAGGAAGATTAACCGCTTTAATCGGTGTTGTAGGTGCTAAAGCTTCCTCGCATAACTGCCACACCGCTTTGTTCATCCCCCAGCCATGGAGCAGCATAACTTCATTTTGCATTTATCTGTTCTCTATACCAAACTTGACGCCATGATAGCTAACCCGGGATGGAAAGCAATGATCCAACTTAATCGGTTATTACCTAAAAAGTGGTGTCAGCCTTGTGTATGTTGTGAACAACGCACAACAGAAGCCTTGCTTTGTCCACACTGCTTACAAGCCTGCTTAGACTTTATGGAACAAGAGATTAATCTACTTAATTACCCCAATATCCAACGCATGGTTAGCCTTGAAGAGTGCGATGGGTTAACCGTGGCGAGTTGGTACCGCACGCCGATAAACACATGGTTGCAAGGAGTAAAGTTTAACCATAGCAAAGCATATCAATGTGCCTTAAACCTGCTGGCTCAAACTCTATGGCAGCGCTTTAGTGAAGAAGATGTTTTCTCGGTAGACCTAGCTTGTTGCTTGCCACTGCACCGAAAACGTTTAATCCGACGAGGTTACAATCAAGTGGAGCAAATTTGGCAAGGGCTACCACTTGCCCCGACGATACTCGAAAGAGCAAAACATACTAAACCGCAATCTCAGCTGACCAAAGCTAAACGAAAACGTAATTTAAACAATGCATTTGTGCTAAACCAATCTGTTGAGGGAAAAAATATCGTATTACTTGAGGATGTGATCACAACGGGCGCGACTATGAATGCGGCGGCAAAAGTGTGTAAACAAAATGGTGCGAAAATGGTGTGGGCATTGAGTATCTGCCTCACACCGTTTGATGCTTAAAAACCTATTTTATGAGTGGTAGCACTTAAGTATCGAACCACAACAAACAGCTTAAAATTTAACTTCGAAAGATAGGCTAACCCTCACCTTATCTTATGCCTTGTGCAAAAAACAATGCGTTGTTCAGTAGTCGACTAGAGCCGAACCAAAAGCCACGAAATACCGGGTTGTCTGTCATTCCCACAGCTACGCCACGTCCAGACTTTGACGCAATCAAGACCGAAGAACCAGCTATCTGTTCAACATTAATATTGTCAGCATACCCCGCCAACAGAGGCTTTTTGGTATACGTCAATGACTCAATAAACGGCTTATTATCGCGATGCATAACCCAAGTACTATTTTTAAATACAGGTAATTCACGGTTCTCGAAGCCAAAAGACAAGGGGTGGCTCAAGTCTAAACGCGCGTCAAAAATCGCGCCTGCAATACGCTGCTTTGCCGACAAGCTATCCTGATCTGCAAACTTGAGATTTTTGCTGTCAAACAGTGCTCGCATTTCTTTGCTTGAAACCATTTCAGCATCCAGCAGCTGCTGTTCAATTAGCCACTGCGCACCACGCTTTTGGCCCCAAATCACACCGCCTTTAGTAACCCAGCTCAAGATCTTGGCTTTGCTCTTGTCACTTAAATCTCCATATTTACCATCAGCCAATAAAATGTGGGTATAGCGCGTAAGATCGAGTTTTTCGATGTGCTGCTTTTCCACAATTGAAGGAGCGAGCTTTAAATGCCTATCCAAATGATACCAAAGTTCACCCGCTTCATATTGACTTACACCCGGACCACCGATGATGAGTACTTCAGGCTTTTGCAGCTGTAGCATTTGCCTTGAGCCAAAATCTACACCGCTTTGTGTGAGTCCTGTAGTCACACTATACACAGGAAGTGAAAGCTCTCTAGCGATTGTTTCAAGCTCAGTAAACCAGCCTGCCTGCTGCTGAATACCACTTGCAATCACCAATGTCCCAGCCTGAAAGTCATGAGAGCCTGAGGTGGTTGATGCTGAAAATGGTGACATTGCAGCTGCCACTTTCACTCCTGCCTGTAGGAGGCGATTTGCTAATTGTGGCGCCAGGTAATGGTGCCACTCTATGGTGTAGGCGTAACTTCCGGCAACGGGAACTAACACATTTGATTCTGTGCTTGATTCATCTTGAAACTTTAAGCCCCAACCACTTTTCACTGAGTCAAAATTTAGATCGTAAGCATACGGCATAGTCCAACCAGAAACATCGTAGAACGTGTTGTCCTTAAAATGCGTCTGTGTGCTGAATAGTGCTTTTATCAAGCGATATTGCGGCTGGGCTAGCGGAATGTATAAGTCACCTTGCTGATATTCAGTACTATCTACTTCTTTGGCCTTAGAGAGGTATTTCACATCGATCTGGTGCTGTTTCAGCAAATCCACAAACGCTTGAAAGCGATAACTATCTTTGCCGCGTGCAACAACGTAGCCGTTGATTTCATCTTTATTGGCAAGCTCGTTCGCTTGTTGGTAAAACTGCTGTTGATAATCAAGCAAAGCGCGTCGATGCGTTGTACTAGCTTGGAAAGTCGAGAGACTCGTCGTGACCTGATTTTTAATCGTCTCAGGAAAACTCAACACACCATACTGAGTTTCTTGCGCATGCCCTCGGCTACTTGCTTGTTCGAACAAAATGCCAACGGCACCATTTGCATCGGGGTACGTAGAACCTTTACCATAATAAAAATCATCAAAGCTCTCTTGTGTAAAATATAATTCCCCTTGAGCATCAAGCGCTTTAGCATGGAATTTGCCAATCGCATCGGTCAGCTCTACGTTCTTCAATGGGGTGATTGGGTGGGTTCTTGTTGGGATCCCAGGTTGAAAGAAATAAGTGCTATTTGGGCCCATTTCATGGAAATCGGTCAATACGTTAGGCTTCCACTTATGGAACGCTTTGATCCGCGCTTTTGACTCAGGATGTTGTAGTAGTAACCAATCGCGATTGAGATCAAACCAATAGTGGTTAGTGCGACTAGAAGGCCAAGATTCATTATGCTCACGATGTGCAGGATCAGTTGATAGAGACATACTCTTATTGGCGTTTGCCCATGTAGCAAAACGTGATAAGCCATCAGGGTTCAAGGCTGGATCTAACAATATCACCGCATTATCAAGGAGCTGCGTAACAGACTCGCCCTGCGCCGCAGCTAAATAATATGCCATGAGTACCGCTGCATTGCTTCCTGAAGACTCATTACCGTGCACGCTATAACCCATCCACATCACAACAGGCTGACCTGAGCGGTTTTGGCCACTGCTCAATGACGCAATATGATCTTGTTGAATACGCGCCAAGTTTTGTTGGTTTTGTGGCGAGCTCACTTTTAGGAGTAACAAAGGACGTCGCTCATGGCTAAACCCGATAGTTTCGACACTCAACCTTGGGCTTTCACTTGCAAGGGTATGTAGATAATTAACGATTTGACCGTGGCGCAAATGCCACTGCCCAACTTCATATCCAAATGCTTGTTTTGGCGTAGTTATTGTAGGGTCAAACTTTACTTCATCGCCAAAATAATAGGCAATGGGCTTGGCCTGCAAGCTAAAGCTCAACAGCACGATAATACAGCTTATTAACCGCATGATAATGTCCTTTAATTCCGATTACTTTTCAAGCTAACAAGCGCACCGCCGATTGCCAAATTTTTACGCCGAACACTAGCGACAACACGACGAGGAGAGTATGATACGTATTAACCAAGTAATTTAGTCAAGTATAGAGCGAATTATGATACATATTTCAGATTCTGCCCAAAGCCATTTCGCGAAACTATTAGCCGATCAGGCTGAAGGCACAAATATTAGAGTTTTCGTGGTTAATCCAGGCACCTCTCAAGCTGAGTGTGGTGTGTCATATTGCCCAGCAGATGCCGTTGAGCAAAGCGATATCCGCTTACCGTTTAATGGTTTTGAAGCCATCGTTGATGAAGAAAGTGCACCATTTTTAGAAGAAGCCGATATCGACTTCGTTACCGATAAAATGGGGAGTCAGTTGACGCTTAAGGCACCAAATGCCAAAGCTAAACGATTACGTGACGATGCGAGCCTAGCTGAGCGCGTAGAGCACATGCTTGTGACAGAAGTAAATCCACAACTGGCCAACCATGGCGGACAAGTTAGCCTAGTAGAAATTACCGCTGATGGTATTGCAGTACTGCAATTCGGCGGCGGTTGTAACGGCTGTTCAATGATTGATGTTACGTTAAAAGAAGGCATCGAAAAAGAGATGATCGCTAAGTTTGAAGAAATCAACGGCGTACGTGACATCACAGAGCACGCGCGCGGCGAACACTCTTACTATTAATGAGCAAAACCCTCATTTATCGCTTAGGGTCTCACCCTAAGCGAAGTCTCAAATTTTTCCTTTTTGGCCTTGTTATTGTGTTACTCGCAGGTGCTTTTATCGCACTGGGTTATTATCAAGATCATCGCTTTCAAATCGTAGGTTTAGTGCTTTTACTTCCTGGTTTGTGCTGTGCCTTTTACGGTTATATTGGCATTTTTGCTAATCGCTTTTCTCAAGTGATAGAAGCCAGAGAAAAACGCCGCCAAGCCCTAAAAGATAACGACCCGTTTGCTTAAGGCAGCCCCATCATTCAAGTAGTGCAGCCCCTCTAGTGAGCTGATGATATTTATATGCCAAGGTCAATCCACGCAACCCCATAAAACAACTCATCGCAAGCCAGAGCGCATGATTACCAAGTGGCAATGCAATCAAAAACGGCAAGAAAAAACCGAATACCGCAGAAACTAACATGCTATTTCGCATTTCTTTAGCACGAGTAAGCCCAACAAAGATGCCGTCAAACAAAAAGCAACTCATGGCAATCAAAGGTAATAGTACCAACCAAGGTAAGTAAGTATCTGCCAATGTTATTACTTCGGGGATATTGGTTAATAAGCTAATGATCCAGCCACCAGCTAGATAAAAAATAGCACTGTATAAAAGCGCAAATGCAGCCCCCAAAACAAGCTCACCTTTACCCATAATTGCAATTGCCCCAACGAGCCTTGTCCTTTTGCTCTGCCGACTTTAGCCTCCGCAGCATAAGCGATACCATCCATCGCAAAGCTG
The DNA here is from genome assembly GCF_002208135.1 of Pseudoalteromonas piscicida. NCBI lineage: Bacteria > Pseudomonadati > Pseudomonadota > Gammaproteobacteria > Alteromonadales > Pseudoalteromonadaceae > Pseudoalteromonas > Pseudoalteromonas piscicida. Next base: position 377,382 of record NZ_CP021646.1, on the reverse strand, counting down.
ACTAACATCAAAAAATTAAGTAATACAGCGTTGGCCGCCAACGTGACTTCACCAAGCCTTGCGCCATAGAAAGTCATGAAACTAAAGCATAGTTGTAAGATCAAGGAGCGAATAAAAATATCACGATTCAAGGTGAGTAAACTGAGCCACTGCGCACGCCCTGGTAGAGTGAATTTCAACACAATACCGTGACGCTTTGCGACCAATATACTCAAAAACAAGGATAAGCCTAATGCCGAATAGTCTGCAATGAGTGAAGCCCAAGCTGCACCTGCTACCCCCACTCAAATCCGACAACAAATAAAATGTCCAAGGCTATATTCACTATGTTTGTGAACAACACCAGATAAAATGGCCCTCGCCCGTAATGCATCCCAAGCATAAAGCCCAGCAACACAAGATTCAACATTGCTGCAGGCGCGCTAAATACACGGATTTGAAAATATAATTTTGCTTGCTCAAATACTTCACTAGAAGCATTTGAAAGCTGAGCAATTACTTGGATCAACAGAGGAGATAATACAATCAAACTCACAGCAAAGAGCAGCGCGATGAGCATACTGGTATATAGTGAACGTGTTAGCTTGTCATGGTCTTGTTGGCCGCTTGATTGAGCAATCACTCCTGTTGTACTCATTCGCAGAAAACTTGCAAGCCAAAATAATACCGAGATAGCGCTAGAGCCAAGCGCAATCCCAGCCAAAAAATGCGCATCCCCCATATGACCAATCACTGCCGTATCGACTAATCCTAACAGTGGCACCGTAATATTTGATAGTATCATCGGACCTGCAAGTAGTAAGAGGCTCAGATGTTGCGCTTTATGGCATTTAAGAAATTGATACAACATATTATTTTTGGTTTGGCCCTATTCTCAGCAAATAGTTGGAGTGCGGTTATCTTACAGTATCATCACGTGAGTGAGAAACTCCCAGCTGTCACGAGCGTGAGTGAAGCAACCTTTAAATCTCATCTTAACCACATTAAAGAACATGGTTTTTCGGTGATACCTTTACCACAGTTGCTAGATAGCCTGAAAGCAGGTAAGTCTCTACCAGCAAAAACGTTAGCTATCACCTTTGATGATGGCTATGAAAACAATATCACTGCGGCGGCCCCGATCCTGGAATCTTTTGGCTTTCCCTATACTATTTTCGTCAATCCTCAACTTATTGATGAGAAGAAAAGCTACGTCATGACGTGGGATGAACTTAGGGCATTAACAAAACGCGGGGCAATTATCGCAAATCATAGTGCTAAGCACGATTACCTCCATCTCAAACTAAAAAATGAAACAGCGGCGCAGTGGCGTGCGCGTGTTGAGCACGATATCACATGGTCACAGCAACGTATTAAAGAAGAAATTGGACACGATTACCCGTATCTCGCATACCCTTATGGTGAGTTTAATCATGAGTTACAAAAACTGGTAGCTGAACTTGGACTTATTGGTATTGGACAACACTCAGGGGCGGTTGGTGTTTCTTCAGATTTTACACGTATCGCTCGATTTCCCGCATCTGGGAATTACAGCAACTTAGAAACATTAAAAACTAAGCTCGAGACCAAAGCGTTTTCTCTACAAAAATTAGATTACATTGATAGCGTCACGAACAATAAAACACCTGTAATCACATTGCACTTTAACAATAAAGATTTTCATAGAAGTCAATTTGCATGCTACGTTTCAGGTGTTGGACAAGCTGATCTGAATTGGCTATCAGAAACCAGCGTACGTATTCAAACACCGAAAGCTCTACCCATAGGACGGTCACGATATAACTGTACCGCACCTTCAATCAAAGACGCAGGCCGCTACTACTGGTTTTCACAACCTTGGGTTATTGAACAATAACTGGCTTTGGGTAGGAGCAAATTAACTCGCTCTTACCCTACCTCCGTTATTCGACGTTTCTACTTTGCGGTGTAGTACTGCGTTGATACTATGGTGAAAGTGCAGCTAACTGCTTGTCATTGGCTGTTAATTATTGAGCACATTTCAGAGCTGGCATACTTTCTTAGATTAGATAGTGTCTTAATACAGTTTTGTTTCACCCTTACTTTTTAACCGCGCTCAGCATAGTTTCAGTGACTTTACTCAAAGGTACTAGGCTTTGCACAGCACCTAGCTCGTGCGCAGCTCTAGGCATTCCCCATACCACACAGCTAAGCTCATCTTGAGCAAATGTCTTGGCACCAGCGACTTTTAAAGCTAGCATCGCTTTTGCTCCATCACTTCCCATTCCCGTGAGCATAGCGGCACAAACATGCTTGCCCATTGGTACAAGGGAGTTAAATAGCACTTCAACTGAAGGTTTGTGACGGTTAACAGGCTCAGTATCATCTAATCGGCATACATATCCGGTCGCTGTGTGTGCTACCTTTAGATGCTTGTCTCCAGGTGCTATAAATACATGACCTGGTAATAAAACATCGCCGTTTTCCGCTTCTTTTACTGACACCGCACAGGTGCGATCCATTCTTTGTGCGAATGAGGTGCTGAAAACTGGTGGTATATGCTGAGTGATAACAACAGGAGGCGCGTGTGTTGGTAACCGCATAAGCACTTCTCTGATCGCTTCAGTTCCTCCCGTTGAGGCTCCTATCGCTAAAATAGTATTACGCGAAAATGTATAATTACGGCCAATTTCTAATTCTGTTTCCTGCTTTGGTGCTTTAAAAGCCCTCACTCTAGCGCCGGCCGCTACCCGAATCTTTTTAACCAGTAAATCAGAATAAGACATTAAGGTGTCAGCAACATTACTGGTGGGTTTAGAAATAAAATCAACCGCACCCAACTCCAATGCTTCTATCGTGGCGGGCGATCCCTCTTGAGTTAACGTTGAGATCATCACAACGGGCATAGGCCTTAAACGCATTAAATTTTTAAGAAAATTAATGCCATTCATTTTTGGCATTTCTATATCTAACGTTAATACGTCAGGTGAAGTTGATTTAATGAGTTCTCTGGCCTCATAAGGATCTTCTGCGGTGCCAACGACTTTAATACCATCCGCCTGACCTAATATTTCTTTTAACAACCCACGAATTAATGGCGAGTCGTCAACAATCAGAACTTTGATCATATTTCACACCTAAAATAGCTCAATATCCGTTTTATTGTCTTGAGCCTCAATGTCATGTAAGTAACGTACTTCACGTTGTTCAATTGTGTTATTGTGCATGGTTTGTAACTTTTTCACTTGCGCTTTACCACTTTGAGGATGGAAGATAACTTTTCTTGGCCAAGGACCACCTACATCCTGTGCAACTAAATTTAAACTTTCCTCCTCCACATAGGCTTGGGCAAACCGAATGTTACCTTCTCCGATATCAGTCATAGAGCTAATGATTTTTCCGCCGCCAAACAGTTTAATTTTTAAATTGCTTCTAGACGCCCCATTTTTGAGTACTTCATTTATCAGGTACTCCATCGCCCAGTTACCATAACGGCAGTTTAGATCATCCGCATGCACCTCTCTCAACGCCTTAGCTCCCGGTAACATAAAGTGATTCATACCACCTATCCCTAATTTCTCATCGTATACGCAAGCGGCTATACAGGAACCGAGTACAGTCGAAATCAGTTCGTCCTGCTTAGAAACATAAAACTCCCCTGGAAGTACTTTTGCAACGACTTTGGCACGCCCTGAATCCCAAAAGCGCTTTACATGCTCGAAGCCTCTGAGAACAGGTCTAAACTCTCTCATTCAATTGGCCTTTTTGATAAATGGTTTTACCTAGATTTTTAAATTCTAGATGCTCTTTTCCCATCGTTTCGGAATGCCCAATAAGTAAGTATCCATTGGGAACTAACATGTCATAATATTGCTCAAACAATTTATCTTTTGTTTCTTTATCAAAATAAATCAACACATTACGACAAAATATAACATCAAAGGGCCCTTTCATTGGCCATGGCTCTAGCAGATTCAGCCTTTTAAAGTGGATGAAAGACTGCAATTTAGGCTTCACTTTGTACATTGCTCCGTCAGCACTCCTAAGGAACCACCTTTTCAGCTTGTCTTCATCTAAACCCGTGACGTTATTTGCCGTATATTCTCCGAGACTCGCCTTACTCAATACGTTGGAATCTAGATCTGTTGCCAGCACTTTGACATCCCAGCCACTAGGAAAAGCATTAGCAATGGTCATAGCAATACTATAGGGCTCTTCACCTGTAGAGCAACCAGCAGACCAGATCCTAACTCTTCTATCGTGTTTATGCCTGGTAATAACTTCAGGGACTATTCTTTTTATTAAAAACTCGAAGTGATGATTTTCCCGAAAAAAAGAGGTTAAGTTAGTCGTAATTGCGTTAATGAAATGACTAAACTCAACATCTTGATTTTCTTCTAAAAAAGATAAGTACGCCTCAAACGATTTTAGCCCGTTTGCTCTGATGCGCCTTGCCAACCTAGAGTAAACCATCTCCCTTTTATGCGGCCCCAGTACTATGCCGCATGTGTTATAAACCCGAGCCGAAATTTCGGCAAAATCCTTATCGGTCAACAGAAACTCTCGCATCGTCGTACTCCTTCAGCCAATCCTCACTACGGAATTGAGCTATAACCAGACCCTAAAACTCTTCCCACTCTTCCGAGTCATCTGAAAACTGATTACTTCTCGTGTTTTGCTGCAGGGGCTTATTGGAGTTCATTGTTCGTTTAGGTAATCGCTTTTCAGGCGCCTCATAGCTCTTTGAAGACTCAGATATTTCTATGCTACGGTGCGAAGCTTCATCTAATGTGAAGAAGTTTAATAATCGTCTCATGTCATTTGCTTGCTCAGCCATCGATTCCCCAGCGGCCGATGCTTCTTCAACTAAGGCAGCATTTTGCTGCGTCATTTCATCCATTTGCGATACTGCTTTATTGACCTGTTCAATACCAGAACTCTGCTCAATCGAAGCCTCAGCTATGTCGGAAATCATGTTCGTTACCCGCTTAACAGACTCAACTATTTCTTTCAGTGTTTCGCCAGACTCATTAACTAGTAACGTACCATCTTCGACTTTACTTACACTGTCTCTGATCAGGTCTTTAATCTCCTTCGCTGCTGCTGCCGAACGCTGAGCTAGATTGCGTACTTCACCAGCTACCACGGCAAAGCCCCGCCCCTGCTCTCCAGCTCTAGCAGCTTCAACGGCTGCGTTTAGTGCCAATAGGTTTGTCTGGAAAGCTATTTCATCAATAACACCTATAATGTCCGCAATTTTCTTACTTGAGTCATTAATTTCAGACATGCTTTCAACTGCGCGCGTTACTACTTCACCGCCTTTGGTCGCCTTGTCACAAGTCTCTTCAGCCAACTCATTAGCTACTTTTGCGTTATCTGCATTTTGTCTAACTGTGCTCGTCATTTCTTCCATGCTAGAAGCGGTTTCTTCTAGTGAGGATGCTTGCTCTTCGGTTCGCTGACTCAAATCCGCGTTACCCTGAGAGATTTCATCAGCACCACTGGCAACCAAGTTTGCAGAAGTACGGATCCTGCCAAGCACTTCGGTCAGCTTCTCAGCAGTAGTATTTGCGTCTTTTTTCAGCTTTTCATAAGCCCCGCGATAATCACCTTCAATACGTCTAGTCAAATTGCCGGTCGCCAATGCGTCTAACATGTCTCCCATGTCTGTAACTGTTTCATCAACAGTCGACACTAAACTGTTTAATCCTTTGGTTAGTCTTAAATAGAAGCCATCTTTCCCATCTTCTGATAAACGAACACTAAGGTTACCAGCGTTAGCCGACTGAACTAGGCCATTCACCTCTTTCTCAATCGTGATTTCTTTAGTTCTATCTTCCCACTCCACAACGGTGCCTACGCGTTCATTGTTGCCATCAAATATCGGATTGGCGACTAGGCCAAAGGTTCTTCCACCAACAGTAATTTCCGTTTTATACTCAGTTTCGAGTCGAGAAAGCATAGTACGTTGATGACTTGGGTTACGGTGAAATACATCAATATTCGCGCCCATCAGATGGTTGCTATCAAAATTAGGTAAGTCACGTCTTAAATCGCTTTCGGCGTTTCTCATCATGCTTTTCACCGCGCGATTTAAGTAAACAATCTCGAACTGTTCATTTGCGATCATCGTATTCGTTGATACGTTGTCTAACGCTCTGCGAACGCGCAAGTTTTCCGCGGCAGCAGCTTTCTCTTTCTCTTCACGAACCAAACGTTCTGTCTTATCTTCCCACTCAACTACAGTACCTATTCGCTTTTTCTCATCATTAAATACTGGAGTCGCAATTAAACCAAATGTAAAGCCCGCAACTTTAATATCTGTACGATATACGTCACTCAGTTTTTCAAGCAGGTTTCTTTGATGACTCGGATTTGCATGAAATACATCAATGCATTGCCCAACAAGCGTATCTACATCAAAGTTTGGTAATGATTTTCTAAGCTGCGCTTGATTGTCTCTCAACATGCGCACAACCGAATCATTAACATAAATAATATTCAACCTTTCGTCCGCTAGCATTACGTTTGCCTGACAAACGTCCAGTGCACTCGATATACGAGCATTGTGGCTTGCCAAATCCGCCTGCTTTTTCTCTAGCGCTAACTCTCTAGTAAGGTCCTTCCACTCAACTAGAGTCGCGATCCTTTTGCCTTCATCATCGAAAACGGGCGTGGCGATAAGATCAAAGGTCAACCCCGCCACTTTGATTTGTGTGACATATGGACGGGTCAAATTAGCTAGGATGCCTCTCTGATGACTAGGGTTCTTATGAAATGTGTCAATATTTGCACCAATCAAGCTATCAACGTTAAAGCCAGATAATTCTTGCTGTAGTTTAGCCTGATTTTTACGCAGCATACTTGTCACAGAATCATTCAAATACACAATATTGAGTGAAGCATCTGCCAGCATAATGTTGGCCTGACAGACCTTTAAAGCTAGCAACAAACTATGGCTATGATCTTGACTATCTACTGCGTCACCGTTTAATAAATTAGCAACTGCTTTGTACAAAGATGATTGACGTGACGCATTACTTGCATTAAGCAAGCTTGCATCCTTATTCTCTATCGCGGGAACGATTTCCTCTACATCCTGCAACTTTGAAAGCAGTATGTTTACACTTTGTTTAAATAGTAAAATTGCCAGCACTATACTGACAGCAGCTATTACCATCGCCACATAGGCTTGTGTAGACATGTTAATATTTAACATTTGAACACTAATTGCCAAGCCCACAAATATTATGGCACCCGCAATCAGAACTCTATTATTGAGTTGACTTGCTAATGCTTGATCGCTCATGTTATCCCCCGACAACCAATTGCTCATTCTGCTTTACTTCAAGATCTAATATCTTCTTCAAATTTAAAAGTACGACCATTTTTTCACCAACATTGACAAGTCCTTGTACAAATTGACTATTTTCCGAGTCTTGAAAATCTGGCACATCCTTCGCTGTTTCTTCATTGATGCTGTATACATCAGACACAGCATCAACAACTAGCCCCATAATTTTTGTTGCCTCCTTTATTACAACAGAAACAACAATAACCACTGTTAGGGCTCCATATTCGATCTGTGGTAAGCCAAATCGAACCCTTAAATCTATGATTGGCACTATCGTGCCACGTAAATTAATTGCACCGTTCACATACTTAGGTGAATTTGGAATAGCCGTAACTTCTTCCCACCCTCTGATTTCCTGTACGGCTAAAATATCCATGCCGTACTCTTCGCCCGCCATCATAAAGGTGAGAAATTGTGTATCACCATCTCTGTCAGCAAGCATGACTTGTTCGTTAATCGAAGCTTTTTCAGTGATCACGACACCACCTCATCTAGCGCTTGTTCTACCAATAACTCTTGGGTTCCTGGACGCTTTAAGCCACTTAGTTTGATAAGGCCACTAATATCAACAATTAAAGAAACCCTGCCATCACCTAAAATTGTCGCACCTGAAATCCCATTCACTTTCTGATAGTTCGCTTCGAGACTTTTAATAACGACTTGCTGTTGAGCCAATAAATCATCCACCAGCAACCCAACTTTATGATTGTCACTCTCAACGACGACTAACAGCGTTTTATCTAATTCTTCTATTGCACCATCATGGTTAAAGAGTTGATATAGCCTTAGAATTGGTATGTATTCATCCCGCAACCTAAGCACCTCTAGGCCATTACCTACTTTGCTCACTTTCTTAATATCTATTTGTAGGGACTCAACAATAGAAATAAGTGGAATAATGTAGGTATGCTTAGCAACTTTAACCAATTGGCCATCAAGAATGGCAAGCGTTAAAGGCAATCTAATTGTAAAAGTTGAGCCAATCCCTTTTGCTGAAGTCACTTCAACGCTGCCGTTTAATGCTTGAATATTTCTTCGAACAACATCCATACCCACACCACGACCGGAGATATCACTCACCTCATCAGCTGTTGAAAATCCGGGTCTAAAAATAAGCTCATTAATCTCTTCAATAGTCAGCTCATCGTTTGCTTGAATTAGGCCGTTGGCAATTGCTTTACTTTTTATTTTTTCGGTATTCAAGCCCCTGCCATCATCCATGATTTCAATCACAATATTCCCACCTTGGTGGAAGGCATTTAGTGTCACCGTGCCAACGGGGTCTTTGCCTGCTTTTATTCTGTCTTCCGGTGTTTCTAAGCCGTGATCCAGAGAGTTTCTGACTAAATGAACCATAGGATCGGAAATTTTTTCCATCACGGTTTTATCTAATTCTGTTTGCTCTCCCAGCAATTTTAATTCTACCTGCTTATTCAACTTCTGTGACGTATCTCTTACTAAACGGGGAAAGCGGCTGAAGACGAAACTAATAGGTAGCATCCTGATACGCATTACATTTTCTTGTAAATCACGCGTATTGTGGGCTAATTGAGCGAGCCCTTCTTGCATTGCAGCAAGCGTATTCTCTGTCGGTTCTTGTTCGCCCAATTGAGTCAACATAGCTTGGGTAATAACCAACTCCCCTACCATATTGATAAGCGAATCCACTTTGTCAATCCCAACCCGAATCGAAGTCGATTCAGCCGGTTTCTTACTAGTCTCAGACTTGGCTTTTGCCTTTGCAGCTACAGGCGTTTTAGGAACATCAATATTTTGAATTTCGTTGTTTGAAGCTTCTTCGCTCTCACACTCTGGTTCTGATATTGCAGAAACACTCACCCCACCTTCAAACAAGCCACCACATAAAGTAATAGAAATTTCGGCATCATCCTCAACCCACTCGAATACTTCCTTAACTGCCGATTCAGGATGACTGGTTGTTAGGTATAAACGCCAGCTTAGGTAGCAATCCTCTGGATTGAAGTCATCTATTTCTGGTATTGCATCACAAAACGCATGAGTTTCTAAATCCCCCAATTCTGACAGCTCACTCAGCATATAAAGTGGCTCGTTACCGGTTTTAAATAAATGTGGGAGTGGTTTGAAGTCAATTTGATAAGTTTGAGATTCTTGCCCGTGAGGTGCGCTATCGACAGTGTCTGAGCTCACACTCTCTTTACCACCTAAAATCTCCTCGAATTTAACTTTCAATTCATTCGCATTGGAAAGATCTGGCTCTTCTTCAGCTTGTAATGCCGTTAGTAGGGCTCTTAAACAGTCAACTGATTGAAGCAATAGGTTGACATGTTCAGCGGTCAACTGCCGACGCCCATCCCTGATCTGATCGAGTAAGGTTTCCAATACATGCGTGAAGTTAGCGACAGAAGTAAAGCCAAATGTTCCACTGCCACCTTTTATGCTGTGTGCTGCGCGAAATATAGTATTGATCGTTTCTGAGTCTTCATGGCCTGGCTGCAAATTCAGCAACTCAGCTTCCATTATGTCTAGCCCTTCAAAGCTCTCTTCAAAAAAGACATCAAAAAATTGGCTCAAATCAATACTCATATCGACGCCTCTCTGTCTCTATCTTATGACTTTTTTCAATACCGCTAGTAGTTGTTCTGGGTTGAATGGCTTAACTATCCAACCTGTTGCTCCCGCCGCTTTACCTTCAGTTTTTTTATCTAACCCGGACTCAGTTGTCAGCATTAGTAAAGGGGTAAACTTATAGTTGGGTAAACTGCGCAGCTCTTTAATAAGCGTGATCCCATCCATTACAGGCATGTTTACATCAGAGATTACGGCATCGAACCCTTGTTGTTTGGCGATAGATAGCGCTTCACTGCCATCTTTCGCTTCTGTGACATCAAAACCTGCTTTTTTCAAAGTAAAGCCAACCATTTGGCGCATTGACGCCGAATCATCCACAGCTAAAATCTTTTTCATATTCACCTCTTAATTTTCAATACTATGGAATAAATAATGGGTTAATCCCAACTCATTGACCGCCTGCGCTAGAGCGTCGCTTTCACCATGCCATACAATTTTATGCTCTAACGAAAGTAGGTGCTTTTGTACGGCGCATAGCAGTTGTATAGATGCAGTGTCGGCCCTTTGCACTTCACTAACATCAATCGTGATGTCTGACGTTTCCATAGAGTCTTGGAAAATCTGATGATACAGGCTTTCCACGTGGTTAATCGCCATTTCAGGTGGAAGTTTCAACATGAGCTGAAGACTATCCTTGTAAAAATTAGTAATAAAATTAGCTTAGACCGTGATGGTAAAAATGCCACAAAGATTGATTAAAAATCCGCAAATAATTAAAGCGTTAGAGGTAAGATAGTGCAGCGACACTGGGATCAACCAGTGTCGATATAAGACTAATTGATGATCTTTTCTAGGTCGGCGAGAAGTAGTTTTTCATCGATTGTAGGGACAGCTCCAGCTGTATGTGTAGGTTTGAAAATAGCCTCAAGCTGACCTTTTGGGTTAATTAATGCTACAGATGCACTATGATCAACATAATACTCTTCTGTCTGTTCCTGATTTATCGCGTAGATTAAACCGAGATCTCTCACAAAAGGAAATAGAGCAGCGTGCTCAGCAGAAACCGCTTTAAAAGAAGGATCAAAGTGCTTGATGTAGGCCAAACGCTTCTCTTCAGTATCCCGGTTAGGATCAACCGAAACAAACCATACTTGCAGGTCACCTTTGTTTTTTATGGATTGATATACATGGGTTAATTTCAATAGCGTCATGGGACAAACATCGGGGCAACTCGTGTAACCCAAAAATAGTAAATTCCATTTATCGGTAAAGTCTTCGTTTGTGACTACCTCACCGTATTGATCCTTTAATTCAAATGTTTTAACGTCCTTAGGCTTAGGGTACCAAACCACTTTTTCTGATACATCTGGCGCAGGTCCACAACCAAACAAAATTAACATAGAGACAATTACGAGTAATTTTTTCATATAAATGCTTTATCCACAAAGAGTGCAATGAACACTATCAAAAGATGCCAGATAGAGAAATAAAATACCCTCATAGCATACTCTAAACTATTTGTTTTCATAAGCTTTGTGGCTTTGTAGATAAAAGCGACATTTGCCATGCCTGAGACAAGCAAGTAGATCCAACCAGACATTCCCACCAAGTAAGGTAGCAAACAGACTAAAGTCAAAATGATGGTATAAAATAGCACGCAGAGTTTTGTAAATTCGTTTCCATGCGTTACTGGTAACATAGGAACCTCAGCTTTTTCGTAATCTCGTTTACGAGCAATAGCCAATGCCCAGAAGTGAGGGGGCGTCCAAGCAAAGATGATCATTACTAACAACCAAGGCTCAGCACCAAGTTGACCTGTCTCGCTGACCCAACCTAACAGAGGAGGCATCGCTCCTGCTAATCCTCCTATGACTATGTTTTGGGGTGTTGCGCGCTTTAACAATAACGTATAAACCACTGCATAACCGAACAGCGCAGCTAGTGTAAGTAGCGCACATAATTGATTGGCGAAAATAGTTAAAAAAGCATAACCGGAAATTGCTAGGCCCGTTGCAAAAATTAGGGCTGATGATACAGAAACAGAGTCTGTCGCTAGCGGGCGATTCCGTGTTCGCGCCATCTTTTTATCTATTTCTCGATCCACGATATGATTTACAGCCGCTGCACTACTTGAAAGCAACCCAATGCCCATCAAACTCATAAATTGTGCCAATAGTGTTTTATCACTTTGCGGCGCTAACATCATGCCAACCCAAGCCGTAATTACCAACATGCATACTACTTTGAACTTACATATGCCAAAGTAGGCCTTGAATAGCGTAGTTGCTTTTTGGAGCTCTGATAAATTAGTTAATTGATACATTTCTTACCCCTATTTTTTGCGCCAAGCTAATAAAGAAGCACAATCTCACCATTGCTAATAACACCATGGCTGCCATAAAGTTGTGGAATAGTGTTAACAACAGAGGAAATTGGAAGTGTACTATTGCAGCCCCCACAAAAACTTGTACAGAAACCAAAGCTAATACGACCAGAGCAGAGTGTCGGAGTACTTGGTTTTGACCAGCTTTAAGTAGTGGCCAACATGCTGCAAGTAGCATTAAAACAGTAATAACTGCCCATACCCGATGAATAAAGTGAATGGATACTCTGGATTCGAATGGTAATACTCCAAACTCATAAGTCGCTGAAGCCTCTGGAAGAGCAAATAAACTCTGCCAAGAGAAAAGCTGAAGATTGTCACATAGTGGCAACCCAGTACAGTGTGGGGCAGCATAATTGGCGGCGAGCCATCCGCCAAGCGCTATTTGTATAATCAACACACCAAGGGCCACATAACATAAGCGGCTAATAAGCCTTGTTACGCTGGCAGCGATAGTGTTGTATTTAAGTCTTAAAACCAATAACACCAGCAAAGCAAGAATACTAAATCCCCCAGTAAATGTCCCATCACGATGACTGGCTGTAGATTCATCGTCACTGTCCACATCCCGAGCGCTCCCTGAAATAGCACAAGCATTAGCAGTAAGTAATAGTGACGATTAGGGCCGTCCAATTTTGTCTTGCTGAACAGTTTCACACACGCGAGTACTAAAATAAGTAATCCAAGAAAGCTGGCAAAATAACGATGGATCATCTCAATCCAGGCCTTTTCCGCTTCCACTTCTAAATGTGGAAAACTATCCTTTGCAGCAGAGATCTCATGGGTTTCATTTGGTACCGTCAAAAAGCCATAACACCCCGGCCAATCTGGGCACCCAAGACCCGCATCACTTAAACGTGTAAAGGCGCCAAGTGTTACTACAATTATCGCAACGAAACAGGCAAACATTGCGATCCTTATTCTTACCTTAGACATATTTACCTCCTAACTTGAGCGAGAGTAGTTCAATAGTTTCTTCAGATCACTCAGTAACCCTTTTTGCACACGTCGCATTTCTGCTAAGTTCGCTGCTGGTGCATACTTAAGTACAAACAACCCAGATTTATCAACCAAATAAAGATAGTTATCGTCTAAATGGTTGACATATATCGGCAAAGAAGTTGCGTGCTCAATGTCTTTCTCATTTTGCTCCTGTAACACCACAAGCGACACTTTCTGCTGGTTTTTCCCAAGTGCTAAATACAAATTGGGCAAGCTATCTAGTAGCAAAGAACATTGCGTATTGCACTGCTTCGGTCGCTGATAAACAATACTCCACTCGGTATCTAAAACTAGCTCTGACTGGCGAACCTCCTGACTTAAAAATTCACCGTGATTAGTCGTGCCATGAGGTATCCAGCCAACTTTCAGAGCGACAAACGCCAACAGCAAGGGTAATATGAATAGTCCTATAAACCACATCGCACTTTTAGACATTTTTATTTTCCTTTTTTGAAAGCTTCCAGCCAATAACCATCGCAGCGAAGGCTATAAGCAACCACTGTACCGCATAGGCCTCATGTTTCTGCGGTGACATTACTACAGGCTGATAATGAGGGTCTGTCCCAGCAAGTTTGTTTTGAGTCATGTAAGCGATTAAAGGTAAAAGAGGTTTATTTAATTCTGCAGATAAGTAATTAATATCAATGTACTGGATCACTGGTTGTCTTGTCACCTCGTCTGCAGCAGACTTTGCCAGGGTAAATCGCTTATTTGCACTAGATTTGATATAAACAGGTAGGGAAACAATGGCTGCAGGAGGTGAGAAAGCGGTAGGCACACGACTAGCTTGCTGTGGTACAAAGCCCAAATTAACAGCCAGATATTCGTCAGTTTCGGCAATTTTAAGAATACCAATTACATCAAAACCGACTCGGCCTTTTACAACTTGATTATCTAAATACCAAACCGCCCCGTCTACAAAGCTCCCTGTTATCGACACCTCAGCATTAACATATTGAGTGAGAGGCTGGGCCGTTACTTGCTGTTCATTAGTAACGTTTTGCGCTTTTTTATTCTCAATTTTTTGCTGCAGCACATGTTTTTGTTGTGCTCTTTGCCACTGCCAATAAGAAAGCGAGCCACATAAGAGTACAACGATTAACGCTGCCAATATGGGGGTTTTTGATCTACCCTTAAAAAGTGCACCTAAATCCACCGGACACCCCTTATGATTAAAATTATTATTGTTGTATTACTACTACTCGTTTTTTTAAATCTATTTAGGGCTATGCTAGTCATGCTCAAATCAGAGCAACAAGAATCAATGGCTAAGCTACTGCAAAAAAGAGTGTATGCTTCAATAGCTGTTGTACTTCTAATCTGCCTTGCCGCTCAATTTGGCTTTATAAAGCTTCACTCTTCACCCGTCGTTACAATACATAAACAAATACAAACAGACACAGCCAAACAACATCAACAAAATGCCAATACCAGGCCCCTGCCTGAAAAGCAAAGTGGTTCTTAGCGCTAAAATGACCCTTTAATACCCTGATCCATATAACAAAAAGAATGATTGCACCAAGTGTGACATGAAAGCCATGAAACCCTGTCAGTAGAAAGAATGTATTACCGTAAACCCCCGACTGAAGAGTTAATCCAAGATCTTGATAGGCGTGAATATACTCTTCCACTTGTAACGTTAAAAATGCAACACCAAGTAGTACCGTCAATCCCAAGAATGCCTTTACTTTCGCCCTTTGCTCTTTCTCCAACGCAACATGGGCAAAGCTAAGGGTTACTGATGATGCTAATAGAATAATCGTATTGATAAGCGGAAGTCCCTGCCAACCCATAGCTTGAGTCACAGTTCCATCCGGCGTTGTGAGCAGTGGCCATACAGCTTCAAATTGAGGCCATAAAACCTCATTGGTACTGGCATTATTACTTGCACCACCTAACCATGGCACAGCAATCATTCGTGCATAGAAAAGCGCTCCAAAGAAAGCGGCAAAAAACATAACCTCGGAAAAGATAAACCACCCCATTCCCTGTTTAAACGAGCGATCCATTTGGGCAGAATATAATCCGGTTTGAGATTCTTGAATAACATTCCTGAACCAACCAAAAACCATATATATCAGCACTGTAATACCCACGAGCAGTAGCATTACTCCACTATTACTGGTTGATTTAAGTTGAATAATCGTTAAGCCTGCGCCAACAGCGATAAAGAAAAGTGCAAAAGCCCCGACGATTGGCCATGGACTTTGCTCTGGCACGTAATATTTTTCTTGTTCATGGTTCATATTTGAACTCCTCTCGAGCGGCTAGCATATTCAGTCCATCACTGTCTTGTTTACTAACTCGCTCTGTAATATCAAACAACGTATATGAAAGCGTGAGTTCTTCAACATCACTTGGGAGCTCAGTATCTACATAGAACCTCAAGACAAACTCCACTTCTTCTTTGCCTTTCATTGGCTGCTGATCAAAACAGAAGCAGGCCATTTTGTGTAAATACTTTGCAGCTTTTCCAGGGGACACCGAAGGGATCGCTTGTAGCACACGCTCACTATCACTCAAGTTTTTTGCAATAAATTTTACATCGGTTAGCTTTCCGGGTTGGACACTAACCGAATGGTCGACTGCATCTACCTTAAATGGCGCCTGACTTTGACTATGCGTTGTAAAGCTCACCTCCACTTGTCGACTTTGTGCAACTGACTCGCTCTGCTTCGCGACTTCCATAGACGGCTTACCATTAAGGCCTGTTACATCACAAAAGACGTCGTATAGAGGAACCAATGCAAAGGCAAAAGCAAACATGCCTAGCGTCAACAAGATAAGCTTCTTAAGCAGGCGTCCATGTTGCATCACTTAATCTCCGGTGGTGTTGAAAAGGTATGGTAAGGAGCTGGAGATGGTATTTGCCACTCTAATCCCTCAGCCCCATCCCACACTTTTCCAGGAGCCTGCTCTCCACCTTTTATACATTTATAAACCACTGCAACAAACAACAGTTGAGAAAGACCGAAAGCAAACCCTCCGATACTAATGATCGCGTTGAAATCAGCGAACTGTAGCGCATAATCAGGGATCCGCCTTGGCATGCCAGCAAGACCAACAAAGTGCATTGGGAAAAACAACACGTTCACACTAACCAAGGAGAGCCAAAAGTGAAATTTAGCCAATTTGATATCAAACATGTGCCCCGTCCACTTTGGTAACCAATAATATGCGGCAGCCATTATTGAGAACACGGCCCCCGTAACTAACACATAATGGAAATGCGCGACAACAAAGTAAGTGTCGTGATATTGGAAATCCGCAGGTGTAATCGCTAACATCAAACCCGAAAATCCACCTATGGTGAAAAGTACGATAAAGGCAATGGCAAAAAGCATGGGTACTTCAAAGCTAATGGCACCTCGCCACATTGTAGCCACCCAATTAAAGACCTTAACGCCAGTAGGCACTGAAATGAGCATAGTTGCATACATAAAAAACAACTCACCAGCTAAAGGCATACCCGTTGTAAACATATGGTGAGCCCAAACGACGAACGACAGCAGTGCAATTGATGCGGTTGCATAAACCATCGATGCGTAGCCAAACAATTTCTTTCTTGAAAACGTCGGTACTATCGTAGAGATTATGCCGAAGGCAGGTAATATCATGATATACACTTCAGGGTGACCAAAGAACCAGAATATATGCTGGAACATAACTGGATCACCACCACCTGCTGCATCAAAAAAGCTCGTTCCAAAGAATTTATCGGTCAATACCATAGTCACAGCGCCAGCGAGTACGGGCATAACAGCAATAAGAAGAAATGCAGTTATCAACCAAGTCCAAACAAACAAAGGCAACTTCATCCATGTCATACCTGGAGCTCTAAGATTGACGATAGTCACGATAACATTGATAGCACCCATAATAGAGCTAATGCCCATTATGTGGACCGCAAAAACAAAAAATGCAGTGTTATCATTGCTGTACGTTGTAGATAGTGGCGCATAAAAAGTCCAACCGAAAGCGGGCCCACCACCTTCCAAAAACAATGACATCAGTAAAATTGCAAATGCAAAGGGTAGTATCCAAAAACTCCAGTTATTCATTCTCGGTAGCGCCATATCAGGAGCACCAATCATCATTGGGATCATCCAGTTGGCAAGACCAGTAAATGCGGGCATTACTGCGCCAAATACCATTATTAGTCCATGGACTGTCGTCATTTGATTAAAAAAATGCGGATCTACAAGCTGTAACCCAGGTTGGAAAAGCTCGGCTCGGATCACCATAGCCATAGCACCGCCAATTAAAAACATGGTTAGTGAGAACAATAAATACAGTGTTCCAATGTCTTTATGATTGGTAGTAAACAGCCAGCGCTTTAAGCCTTTTGGAGCTGTATGGTGTGAATGTTCTTCTACAATGGCACTCATTACTTACCCTCCTCTAATGCATCTATCTCACGCTGTATTTGGCTTGGCTGAATAACATCGCCCGTGTCATTACCCCAGCTATTTCTTTTATAGGTAATAACCCCAGCGATCTGCTTGATTGTTAATTGCTTTGCGAAGGATTGCATAGCAGTACCAGGTCGACCTAAAAGCAAAATATCTATATGATCTTTTATATCTCCAGTAACAACTTTACTCCCTTTCATTGCAGGGAAGACACCTGGTAGCCCAAGCCCCGTGGGTTGATGGCAAGCTGCACAGTAAGCCATGTAAGTTTGTTCGCCGACCTCCATCAACTCTTCTTTCGAAAGAGTTTGTTGGGCTACAGCTTGTGACTCAGCTTCCGCTTTTGCTTTTTCGGCTTTCGCGTCACTGAGCCACCTATCGAATTTATCAGGGCTTACAGCCTCAACGACAACTGGCATAAAGCCATGATCTTTGCCGCATAATTCGGCACATTGTCCCCTGTATATTCCTTCATCATTTACTTTAGTCCATGCCTCATTTATAAAGCCTGGATTGGCGTCCTTCTTCACCGCAAAATCGGGCACCCACCAAGAATGGATGACATCATCTGAGGTCATCAAAAAGCGAACTTTCCTATCGGTGGGAATAACTAAATGCTTATCAACTTCAAGTAGGTAATTTTCATTTTTTTCTTTAAGATCACTAATTTCATCTTTCGGAGTAGAGAGCAAAGAGTAGAACTCAACATCATGCCCCATATACTCATAGTGCCATTTCCACTGAGAGCCTGTGACCTTAATGGTCAGATCAGCTTTACTCGTGTCTTCCATTGCAATAAGCGTTTTTGTGGCTGGTATTGCCATACCAATGAGTATCAGGAAGGGAATTGCAGTCCAAAGTATTTCCACTTTGGTACTTTCATGAAATTGCGCTGCAACAACGCCTTTTGACTTTCTGTGTTTTATAAGCGCCCAAAACATAATCCCAAATACAATCACTCCTATGACACAACATATTAGAAATATGGTCATGTGAAGCTCATACACTTGATGACTAATGTCTGTAACACCTTGCCTCATATTGTAAGCGCTGTTAGCAAGTGAGGGCATGGCGATTAGCACTGCGATGAATGCTACAACTAATCGACAAATTTTCATTTGACGTCTCCTTCAAGACAACTCGTGGTTGTCTTTTGTTATTATTGGATGACTGTCATATTGTCTATTTGTACATAGACTTACTGCACGACTATTAACCAATTAGTCAAAAAACAACCAAAATGCAAGATTTTTGAGAAGACTAACTTTAGAAGCAAAACTGGGGATTATCGGGAGTAAAACGAAGAATGGTGAAAAATAGTATATAAAGATCAGAAAGCTAAAAATATTGCTAGATGAATAAAGTCACTATAATCACCTTACTTTCACACAGTTAGAAAAGTTAATTATTCCTTTCTAAACAAAATATAGTTTAAGCAAGCGCAACTTTATATTTAACGCTACGCTTGCTTTCATAAACTACATCCAGTCAGCGCTTCTAATCACACCTACGGCTAGCCCTTCAATGGAGAAATTTTGATGCTCAAGATCCACTTCAATCGCTTTAAACTCTTCGTTCTCAGCATGCAGAAAAACTTTCTTTCCTTTCTTTTCAAGGCGCTTGACAGTCACATCCTCTTCAACACGAGCAACTATCACTTGCCCATTTTCCGCCACTTGGGTTCTGTGAACCGCTAGTAGATCCCCATCCATAATGCCAATGTCCTTCATACTCATACCATTAACCCTCAAAAGGTAATCTGCATTAGGCTTAAAAAAGCTCGCATCCACATTACAGTGACTTTCTACATGTTGTTCCGCCAGTATGGGTTCGCCAGCTGCAACACGGCCGATAATAGGTAAGCCAAGTTGCTCAGATTCATCCTCTACAAGTCTGATGCCTCGGCTTGCTCCTGGAACCATTTCAATAACTCCCTTTTTCGCAAGCGCTTTTAGATGCTCTTCTGCTGCGTTTGCACTCTTAAAACCCAAAGCATCAGCTATTTCAGCGCGAGTTGGAGGCATGCCAGTATCTTTTATGAATACTTTTATTAATTCAAAGATTTGTTCTTGTCGTTTCGTTAGAGGACGCATTAACTGGTGTTCCATACAGTAGTTTATTTACTGTAAGTATATACAGCTCAAAAAAAATCGCAAATGTTTCTTTATTCGCCATATTTTAAGTGTATTTGTTGATAGCTAACGAAGATATTCTGAACACATGTACTCGCACTTGGAACGACTTTATTAGCGATACTCAACATGTTGTGATCGATATGTGCTCTAGAGAGTGCGGCTTCTAGTGGGAAAAACTTAAGATGGATTGGTATAATTGGTATTATTCACCAGAGCTGAACCCAATAGAGCAAGTATGGAGTTGGCTGCGTCAGCATCATTTAGCGAATCGTTGTTTCAAAGGTTATGAAGATATTGTTGAGAGTTGTAGTGAGGCTTGGAATGACTTTGTATCATGTACAAAACGAGTGGTTAAAATGTGTCAACGTGACTGGATAGAGGTGGGAAAAAGTTAAGATGGATTGGTATTATTCGCAGTTTTCGCGCAATTGGAGCTAAGTTTTCGCCCGCGGCATCATAAAAGTGTTTTGCAATATCTTTATACCGTACTCTCCCGTTAAGGGAGAGGAGTCCATACATCTCCTACCATGTTGCACTGTGCTGATGCTGTGGTAGGAGCGAGTTTACCTCGCGATGTGTTGATTGGCTTGCGAGGTTTTCTATACCCCAAACAGCAAAAAACCCGTCGCATCTCTGCAACGGGTTTCTCTTATTTGGCCCTGGCGATGTTCTACTTTCACATGGGTAATCCACACTATCATCGACGCTGTTTTGTTTCACTTCTGAGTTCGGCATGGGGTCAGGTGGTTCCAAAACGCTATAGTCACCAGGAAAACTGGGGGCAAATGTCTAATGACATCGTGCCTCGCACGAGCATTCCATTTGCGCAAGGTGAACCGATTTCGCGATACCCTGAGGTTGGTCACCTTGTTTAATTCTTAAATCCGGAAAAAGCTTATTAAATTCTTTTGTCTACTTTAGTCTATTAACTTCTGTCGCTTATAAACCACTTTGGCGTTGTATGGTTAAGCCTCACGGGTAATTAGTACGAGTTAGCTTAATGCCTCACAGCACTTCCACATCTCGCCTATCAACGTTGTAGTCTTCAACGGCCCTTCAGTTGACTCTAAGTCAAAGTGAGAACTCATCTCGAGGCTCGCTTCCCGCTTAGATGCTTTCAGCGGTTATCGATTCCGAACGTAGCTACCGGGCAATGCAATTGGCATCACAACCCGAACACCAGCGGTTCGTCCACTCCGGTCCTCTCGTACTAGGAGCAGCCCCTCTCAATTCTCAAACGCCCACGGCAGATAGGGACCGAACTGTCTCACGACGTTCTAAACCCAGCTCGCGTACCACTTTAAATGGCGAACAGCCATACCCTTGGGACCGACTTCAGCCCCAGGATGTGATGAGCCGACATCGAGGTGCCAAACACCGCCGTCGATATGAACTCTTGGGCGGTATCAGCCTGTTATCCCCGGAGTACCTTTTATCCGTTGAGCGATGGCCCTTCCATTCAGAACCACCGGATCACTATGACCTACTTTCGTACCTGCTCGACGTGTCTGTCTCGCAGTTAAGCTTGCTTCTACCATTACACTAACCGTACGATGTCCGACCGTACTTAGCAAACCTTCGTGCTCCTCCGTTACTCTTTGGGAGGAGACCGCCCCAGTCAAACTACCCACCAGGCACTGTCCTCAACCCCGATTCAGGGGCCTAAGTTAGAACATCAACACTACAAGGGTGGTATTTCAAGGTCGGCTCCACACAAACTAGCGTCTGCGCTTCAAAGCCTCCCACCTATCCTACACATGTAGGGTCAATGTTCAGTGCCAAGCTGTAGTAAAGGTTCACGGGGTCTTTCCGTCTAGCCGCGGGTACACAGCATCTTCACTGCGATTTCAATTTCACTGAGTCTCGGGTGGAGACAGCGTGGCCATGGTTACACCATTCGTGCAGGTCGGAACTTACCCGACAAGGAATTTCGCTACCTTAGGACCGTTATAGTTACGGCCGCCGTTTACCGGGGCTTCGATCAAGAGCTTCGCCTAAGCTAACCCCATCAATTAACCTTCCGGCACCGGGCAGGTGTCACACCGTATACGTCATCTTACGATTTTGCACAGTGCTGTGTTTTTAATAAACAGTCCCAGCCACCTGGTCACTGCGGCTCTCGTTTGCTTACAGAGCAAGTCTTTCACAAACAAGAGCGTACCTTCTCCCGAAGTTACGGTACAATTTTGCCTAGTTCCTTCACCCGAGTTCTCTCAAGCGCCTTAGTATTCTCTACCTGACCACCTGTGTCGGTTTAGGGTACGATTCAGTATAAACTGAAGCTTAGAGGCTTTTCCTGGAAGTAGGGCATCAACAACTTCACCACCTTAGTGGCTCGTCTCGACTCTCAGCCTTAGCAACCCGGATTTTCCTAAGTCACCAGCCTACAGCCTTTCACATGGACAACCAACGCCATGCTTGCCTAGCCTGCTCCGTCCCCCCATCGCATTCATACCGAGTACGGGAATATTAACCCGTTTCCCATCGACTACGCTCTTCAGCCTCGCCTTAGGGGTCGACTCACCCTACCCTGATTAACATGGGATAGGAACCCTTGGTCTTCCGGCGGAGGAGTTTTTCACTCCTCT